>CAMVGV010000007.1 GCA_947167135.1 uncultured Lachnospiraceae bacterium | reverse complement strand
GACCGGGACATTTTCTTTTGTGGTTTAATGAGACATTATCATTTATGGTTTATAGTTCTCATTGACTTCCTGATTTTTTTCTTGACTTTGACTGTAGAGAATGATATTATTGTCATCGTGCGCTGATCAATCTCATCAGCGGACAGATTTTAACAAACCGGGGTGTGGCTCAGTTTGCAAAATGTGCCAGTGGCACATTTTGAGTCGCGAATACGAGCGCAAAGCGCGAGTGCGACCGAAAGAGCGCTACCTTAGTCGAAAGGAAAAATGTAAATAACGGGGTGTGGCTCAGTTTGGCTAGAGCGCTACCTTAGGGAGGTAGAGGCCGCAAGTTCGAATCTTGTCACTCCGATATAAAAAGAGGTACCCAAAGGGTACCTCTTTTTATATCGGAAGAACAATCATCGAACTTGCGGTCAATGAAGCTCCCTCTCAGGGAGGTAGAGCAAAAATGTCCAGTGGACATTTTTGGGCGCCGCATACGAGCGCTGAGCGCGAGTGGCGCCAGGCAAGTTCGAAAGAAAAGGTACTCCAAAAGCGGGTTCCACATAGGGATTTTCTATCCCTGAAAAATATCGGCGTAGTCATGTAGGAGTGGCTACGCCGTTTTTTCCTTTACCGGCGGTATAAATTCTCCGATACAGTTCCAAATAATCTTTATATGCTGTACATTTTTACCGCCTATGCGTTCTGCTTTGTAAATATATATCTTGTCAACAAACTCTCTGATGATCTCCGCGTTCAGCTCCTGTACATTCGTGTACTTCTTCACAAGACTGATAAATGAATCAGTATTTGCGGCAGCTTCCTGTTCGTGGTCGATAATGTCCTGAAGCTCCGTGATACGGTCTTTGAGCCCGGTCTGTTCAGTTTCATAGGTTTCGGAAAGCTTCATAAAACGATCATCAGAAATCTTACCGTCAACATTGTCCTCATACAGTTTCTGGATAATATCATCCAACTTACGGATCCTTGTCTGCGACTGATCAAGCTCACGCTTTGCCTCACGGAGTCCTCTGTCGGTTTCAGCCTTGGATTTCTTCGTGATCATCTCTACAAATTCTGCTTCATGTTCTCTGACATATCCCGTAACCTCACGGATGCCCGACAGGAGCAGTTCCTCGATAACAGAATTGCGGATCTGGTGGGATGTGCAGATGTGCTTGCCCTTCTTGCGGTAAGTTGCGCAGACCATATACTCGCTCTGTGGAAGCTTTCTTCCTCTGACCTGATAGAGCTTAGCACCACAATCTGCGCAGAATACCATTCCGGACAATATCGGCATCTCACCCATCGGCGTGAGCCTGCGCCTTCCGTCACGGATGCGCTGGACGATATCGAAGGTTTCCTGATCAATGATTGCTTCATGGGTGTTTTTGAAAACCTGCCATTCGGATGGATCATTATGAAGCTGTTTCTTCTGCTTATAGGACTTGCGGTAGGTCTTGAAGTTGACCGTATGCCCGAGATATTCCTGCCGTGTAAGGATATGAGATATTGTACTGGATCCCCAGTAGTATTCCCCGGCATCCTTCCTGTTGTCTGGAGAATTGATACCATTTGCTTTTGCATGGGCTGTGGGGTTCATGATGTGCCTTGATGTAATGGCTGTCGCAATTTGCGATACCCCATAGCCCTGTACACAAAGATGAAATATCTCCTTTACGACTTCAGCGGCTTCTTCGTCAATGATCCAGTGAAGCTTACAAGATAGCTCTGTGAGGCAGGTCTTCCGCCTCCAGTTTTTGCCCTGACCGGCTTTTGAGCCAGATATCCGTACTCGCAGAGCCTGTCAAGCATCGGCTGAAGTTCATCTGCCTTTTTGAAACTACGACACAGGCGCATGATGTCACGCTTGCTCAGTTCTGCAGGTCCGGCATTCTGTATTGCTTTTAGGACATATTTGCACTGCTTTACGACAGGATCAGCACCCATCAGCATATATGCAGCTTTTGCGTGTTCCGTGTAGTATCTTCCAAGTGTGATGGCGTTCCGCATGATTTCACCGTCTATTACAAGGGATTCAGGTTCCTGAAAAAAGCCATAGCTGCCGGTCTTTTCAGCCCTGCAGAGAATACCGCTGATACGGACAATCGCTCCGCAAAGCTTTCCAGTCCAATCAGAGAAGTCAGCATATTCCGTCCGAAGCTTCGGTTCCAGATCTGTTGCAAATGTTTCCTTCATTCTGTCAGCTTCATCGGATAAGGTGATAATCTCCGGGTTCTGCAAAGAAGGATTGCTGTCTTCATCGAGCAGGTTGTATATCAGGGAGAAATACTGCTGTTCAGCATCATTCGGTATGGGTTTGGTACGGTATTTTCTGTTACCGACAAAACTGTTTGGCATCGTATAAAGGAATCTTGCTGTCAGCCCTCTTCCCCGAAATGTATTATTCTGCATCAGCCCGGACAGGATGTTCGGCTGTACCGCGAAAAACAGTGTCAGCGCAGGTGAGGCAATGCTTTCACTGTTTCTTCTTATGCGGTCAATGCGGATCGTGTCTCCGGCGTGCCCTTTAAGGAAAACATCTATATTTACCGCTTTGGAGTACATACCGCCTGCAAGCTGGTCAAAGATGCCTCCTTCAGCCGATATGACGGAAGCAACGCCTCCATGTTCGGCGATTATGGATATGAGCTTTTCCGGAGTAACATCATCCACATATAGCTGCATGGGAAATATCTCCTTAAAAGCAGCGATCTCTTCATCAATAGCATCTAGCTCGCCGTCTTCGGCTTTGCCTTTAGCAACCTTGTCTTCAATAGCTCTCTGCCTTTTTTCAAGGATCCGTTTCTGCATACGGTTCTTTTCCAGAGCGGCGGAGTGCTGCTTGTTGTATTCCATCTCATAAAGATTGATCAATAAGCATAAGGTCTGGGGAAATAAATTCATTGACAGTCTTTCTGCCGACCTCCGCATGGATTTTCCCGGTGTGAAGGGCTATTCTGTCCGCAACCTGAAGTATATGTCGAAATTTGCCGAGATGTTCAGCGAAGAAGAAATTGTGCAAGAGGCACTTGCACAAATCACGTGGTACCATCATGTCACGCTGATGGACAAAGTGAAGGATCATGATCAGTATATATGGTATGCAAATTCCACAGCGAAAAACGGATGGTCACGCAATGTGCTTGTCCACCAGATCGAAAGCGGATTGTATGAGAGGCAGGTATTAGCTGACAAGGTCAGCAATTTTGAAAAGAGACTGCCCTCTTCGCAGAGCGAGCTTGCGCTCCAGACTATGAAAGATCCTTACGTTTTCGATTTTATTCCGTTTAAGGAAGAAATGCTTGAACGCGATATCGAAGAAGCGCTTGTCAGAGATGTGACGAAGCTGCTGCTCGAACTTGGAACCGGATTTGCTTTTCTGGGAAATCAATACCATCTTGTTGTAGGCGGAGACGATTTCTATGCTTTATAATGTGTATTGTGATGAAACATGTCATCTTGAAAACGACGGAATCAATGTAATGGTTCTCGGAGCGGTCTGGTGTCCTCAACGTAAGCTGAAGGAAATCAATCAGCGAATCAATGAGATCAAAGTAAGGAACAATGTATCCCCGACAATGGAACTTAAATGGACAAAGATCAGCCCCGGTAAATTGGATCTTTACAAAGATCTTGTAAATTACTACTTTGATGATGATGATCTTCATTTCAGAGCGTTGATAATACCAGACAAATCGAAGCTGGATCATCAGCGTTTCAATCAGACGCATGATGAGTGGTATTATAAGATGTACTTTGATATGCTGAAGGTCATTTTCCATCCGACGGATCGATTTGAGGTTTATATTGATATAAAGGATTCCAATTCATACCACAAAGCCCAGAAGCTGAGGGAAGTATGCAGTAACTCCATGTATGATTTTTCACAAAGCATAATCCAGAGGCTTCAGCCGATCCGATCTGAAGAAGTACAGATCATGCAGTTCACAGATATCCTGATCGGTGCCATAGCTTATGAAAATCGCTCATTTCCTGACGGATTTCAAAAAAGTTCAGCGAAACAGGAGATCATAAGCCTTATCAAAAAACGTTCCGGATACACGATGAAAAAGACAACTCTCCTGAGAGAAGATAAACTTAATCTTTTTCGCTGGGATGCAAGGGGGACAAATGAGTAATAATTGCTGGCTTCCGAAATGTGAATATTATGACAGTTCTCAACCGTGGATAGATTATGAGGATTTCCTCTATTCTATTTTCAGAACGGATTTTATAGACAGTCACCCGGAGTTTGAAGGTAAGGATGTCAGGATCCGTTTCCATCCAATAGAAAACAACAAGGAAGAAGCCTTCTATCACGTCACCTGCCAGGATTACCTCAAAGATGGAGAGCGCGTTCCTGATTTCAGAAGATGCGAAGGGATCCGCTGGGTCAGAGCATTTATTGAGAACTACAACTGTGATTCGTCAAAATGTACAGGCTGTGACGGAATCAAAGTATGGGAGAAACCATACAAGAATAATCAGCGGATTCACTTGCTTTTTGAAGAGGAAAGATATATCGTAGTCTTGGAGCGAAGGGAAAACTATGTACTGCTGATCACTGCCTTTTATATTGAACAAGACCATACCCTCGAGAAAAAGGTCAAAGAGTATCACCAATAAAAAGCTGAGTCTAAGTAAAAATTTTTCACGATTTCGTGAATCCTATTGACAAGGATCCGAAAAACGGCTATATTAACAATAGCTCATCTGCCATGTGTAGAAGGAGTTCCTGAAGACGTTTTGCTTTCGCAAAGCGTTTTTTGTTTGCGTAAATGAGTACGTGCAGAGGAAATTCAACCTCTGCACGTCTTTTCTAATTATTTTGTTGGAGTTCTGTCTTAGTTATTACCAACTTCCCCTCCTCACAGCTGACAGAGATGTTATCGCCAATCTGAAAGTTCTGTTCAGCAAGCCACTGTCCTTTCAACATAATGATTGGAATAGTCTTGTACTTATAACCACTTTGTTCGTAGACTTTAAGTGTCCTGTTCTGCTTGTATGACATATTGAGACCTCCTTGAAAATGAGAAAAGCCATGCAAGAACGTTTTATTGTTCCTACATGGCTTGTTTTCCTGCTCTCCGCCTGAAGATTGTCGCTTGAAAACTTCTGTTTCAGAAAATCCCTAAGTCCAACCCTCTAAAGGAGTACCTTTTGTTATATCGGAGTGACAAGATTCGATCTTGCGGTCAATGAAGCTTCCTCAATCCGGAGTGCCTTTTTTCCCTATTTGATATATAATGATTCGAACGCCAGAAGTATTGAATCACTATTATGATACAACGAATTGCTCCGTTGCTTTCAGCAACTCTCGCAATTCTACAACACTCGCATTCCGCTAATTTATACTCAGTAACGTAAATAACTGCCAGTATCAAAATGGTATAACGAGCAAACGCAGTTAATTGCGTTTGCGAGTATACTGCGTAAATTGCTACATGCGACGGGGCACTGATGCGCTCAGCGCATCAAAGCGTGCCCGAAAAATGTCCACTGGACATTTTTCCATGTTGTTTGACGCCCAAAGTCAAATGGCTTTTTGAACAAGTTCAAACGCCATTTGGACTTTTGGCATTTGTATCATATAATGTTGTCGGGATCAAAATTCCGGGAGGATTTTTGACACCGGTGATCGTAGCTTTTTATTTTTCGGGGAGCGGGAATGAAAAGGGCTTATATTATTGTAGTCAACGTGATCATTATGGTGACCATTTTGATCTTCGTTGTCCAGTATTCCGGATTTAAGAATAAAGCCTCATACCGGAGGCAGGTGGAAAATTTTGAAAACACGACCGTAACCATGGAGAAGGTTACGGAGAATTACCTGGAGGGTGAGCAGAGGATCTGTGATGTATGGGCGAAGTACATTAACAGCAGACACATGACTATGGAGGAGGCAGCCTCTTATATCCGTGTTTCCCATGTGCATAAAAATACATCTGCCCATCTAATTTACCTTGATACTTTAACCGGCCTCTCCACACGTCCGAGGCAGGGTACATCCGATGACTTTGCAGTCTCCTATGAACGCCTGGATCTTCTTGATGATGCGGACTGGATAGATGAGACCGGAGGGTCCGTAAATATAACCCGCGCATACACAAATCCCTTAAACGGAGAGCAGTCGCTTGCTTTCTGTAACAGGCTAAGACTATATGATACGGAAAACGACATTTCCCGGGAAGCCGTACTTTTAAGGGTGATACCGATCTCGGTCCTGGAACAGAAATGGGTTTTTCCGCAGATCGAGCTTAAAGATGCAGATCTTTCACTGATCGATTCACATGGTGATTATATCCTTAAAGGAAGCAGCTTTAAGAATTCCAGCTTTTTTGAATTTTATAAGTCTTATAACATAACGGATCCCGAATCTTCGGATAAATTGTATGAAAGTATCACCTCGTCAACAGGGTCGGTCCGTATGTTAAATTCACATAACGAGGAGTGCATACTGGCCTTTACCCCTGTCTCGTCAACCGCCGGATGGACCCTTCTTGGCATCGTACCGGCGGAGGATCTGAATGTTGATACGGAAAACTGGCTGCTTTTCGGAGTTGTCTTTACCGGTCTTTTGATACTTTTCCTCTGTGATATGTTTTATATGCGCTACCTTAATAAACGACTTCAGGTACTGGTTATGGAAGCAGAGTCGGCGAATAAGGCAAAGACCGATTTCCTGTCAACCATGTCCCATGATATAAGGACTCCCATGAATGCCATAATAGGACTTACCGCGATCGCAGGGAAAAACCTTGACGACAGTGAGTCCGTTGCGGATAAGCTTCGAAAGATCAGCCTCGCCAGCAATCACCTTCTTACACTTATAAATAACATTCTGGATATATCGAAGGTGGAGAGCGGAAAGCTGAAGCTTTCTCCCGTGATCTTCTCTATTGTGGAAACGGTTGAAAATCTTGTAAATATTTCCCAGCCCATGATAAAGGAAAAGAATCTGGAATTCACCTTTCATACGGAAGGGATGAAAACGGAGTATTTGTATGCAGACCGGCTGCGTCTGAATCAGATCTATATAAACATTCTCTCCAACGCGGTCAAATATACGGAGCCCGGAGGAAGTGTGAACGTGGATATGAGAGAGGAAAAGAGCGACGTACCGGGCTCGGTACGGCTAATATACATTGTATCCGATACGGGCATCGGAATGAGTCCGGAATATATGGCTGAAATGTATAAGCCCTTCTCACGCCAGATAGACAGCCGGGTCAACAGCGTCCAGGGAACGGGTCTCGGTCTCGCCATTACCAAGCAGATGGTGGAGCTCCTCGGCGGTACCATTGATTGCAAAAGTGAGCAGGGTAAAGGTACCTGCTTCACTGTCACGCTTGATATACCCGCAGCTCAAAAACAGCCGGAAGAAAAGAGATTTGAACGAATTGACATCCTTATAGTTGATGACGATGATATCACTCTTAAGGAAGCTGACCGCAGCTTAAGGTCTCTTGGTGCATCCGTGGATACAGCAAATAGCGGACAGGAGGCACTGCCATTTATATTGGACAGACACCGTTCGGGGTCTGATTATAATGTTATCATTGTAGACTGGAAAATGCCCGAAATGGACGGTCTTGAGACCATCAGGCGGATCCGCTCGGAAGCAGGGGATAATATTCCGATCCTCCTTATCTCCGCATATGACTTATCGGATATAGAGGATAAGGCGAAGGAGGCGGGGGCTAACGGCTATCTTAATAAGCCTCTCTTCCGTTCGACGCTCTATGATAAGATCAATCAGCTTATCGGGAAGGAAAGCAGATCTGATGAGCGGGAGGATGATTACAGCGACCTGAAGGGAATGCACATCCTTGTGGCTGAGGATAATGATATTAACTGGGAGATCATTTCACATCTTCTAAGGTCCTATGGGATCGTTGCAGACCGTGCGGAAAACGGACGGGTCTGTGTGGATATCGTAAGCCGCGCTTCCGAAGGCAGCTATGAGCTCATATTCATGGACGTACAGATGCCCGAGATGAACGGTCTTGATGCTGCAAGGGCGATACGGGGGCTTCCCGACAGCCGCTCTGCTTCAATACCCATTATTGCAATGACAGCGGATGCGTTCTCGGAAAACGTAACCGAATGCCTGAATGCGGGAATGAACGGTCATATTGCTAAGCCGATAGACGTGAAGCTGGTCATTAAGGAAATTCGAAGGATAAGGGAGGGAAAATAAGGCATTGAAAAGGACATATCCACGTTATGGCAAATGAATTTATGCGCTTCCTGATAACCTCCGGGGAGCTTAACCTGATGGCACAGAATAAAGGACTGATGTCCCCAACCGTGGATCTGTCCTTTAACAGTATGTATGCGGCATTCGGGGATGTTCCGGAATCCCGTATCCTGTCACCTGAGCTTATTGGACTTACGGATGATGCCGTGATACAGCTGCGTCAGGCCGGATTCCTTGTGGGAAATAAAGATATGACCGTTGATGAGGCGGTAGACAGCTTCGGAACGTTCTCACAATGACCTCTCCGTATTGTTCGTGACGCCTAATTTTGTTAGAATTGATATTATGAATGAATTCTTAAAAGATGTTATCAAATTAAAGAGAAGGATATTGGTGGTGGATGATGAAGAGATCAACCGCCGGATGCTTTCAAAGATCCTGTCATCGGAATATGAGGTACTTACCGCGGAGAACGGTGACAGGGCGATCGAGATCATAACAGGCGAAAGGGAGCTTCTGTCCCTTATACTTCTGGATCTCTATATGCCCGGAAAGGATGGCTACGAGGTTTTGAAGCTTATCCGGGAGACCCCCCGGTTAAAAAAGATTCCCGTGATCGTACTTACCTCCGACGGAAGTGCCGAGGTTCAAAGCCTAAAGCTCGGCGCCGCAGACTTTATCCCTAAGCCCTATGATCTTCCGGATGTGATCCTCGCCCGTATTGAAAAGACCATACAGCTTTACGAGGCCATAAATATCGTTAAGGCTACCCAGTTTGATCCGCTTACGGGGCTCTACAATAAAGAGTATTTTATGGAATATGCACTCGTAATGGATCAGTTTTACCGCGAACGGGAGATGGATGCGGTAGCCGTCAATATAAACAGATTCCATATCCTTAACGAGATACACGGCAGGATAATCGGAGACAGGATCCTTCGAATGATAGGCAGGGCTCTTAAGGAATATGCCGAAGAGCATGACGGAATAGCCTGCAGGTACGATGCGGACGGTTATTTCCTCTACCTTCCACATGGGGAGGATGTCTATTCCGGTCTGTCCGAAAAGATAAAAAGCATTGAGGACGGGATAATAAAAAATATCCATAACCGCATACGATATGGCATCTATCCGCGCTCGGACAGGAAATGCGATATACACCGCCGCTTTGACTGTGCTCTTTTAGCCTGTAACAGCATAAAGGGTGATTACAAGAGAGAGGTTTCATATTACGATTCCTCAATGCTTGAATTCGAAGCATATTCCGAAAGATTGGCGGCCGACATGGATCAGGGCTTAAGTGAGGGGAGGTTTAAGGTATATTACCAGCCGAAGTATTTTATTCAGAGTGAGGAACCCTATCTCTCATCTGCGGAAGCATTGATAAGATGGGATCATCCCGAGCTCGGAATGATAAGTCCCGGACAATTCATCCCGATCTTTGAGGGTAACGGGATGATAAGAAAGCTGGACCGCTTTGTATGGAGAGAGGCTGCGAGGCAGATAGGGGAATGGAAGAGGCTTCACGGCAAGTCCCTGCCGGTTTCCGTTAATGTGTCAAGGATCGACCTTATGGAAACGGGTTTTACGGATGAGATAAGATCCATAATGGATGAAGCCGGCATCACTCCCGAGGAATTTCTTCTCGAGGTTACCGAATCCGCCTATACCGAGGACTCGGACAGGATCATAGAGGTAGTGAAGAATCTAAGGTCACTCGGGATGAGGATCGAAATGGACGACTTCGGTACAGGGTATTCCTCGCTGAATATGCTATCGTCACTTCCTATAGACGTTCTGAAGCTTGATATGGGTTTCATCAGAAATATCGAGAATAATGAAAAGAATCTGAAAATGGTAGAGCTCGTAATGAATATAGCTTCTTATCTGAACCTTAAAGTGGTGGCAGAGGGAGTTGAGACAAAGGAACAGTATAAGCTCTTAAAGAAGACCGGAGTACATCTGGTGCAGGGCTATTATTTTTCAAGGCCCGTACCGGCGGATGAAATGGAAAAAATCTTATTGAAAGGATAGGAAAAGAAATGATCACGATAGAGAAACTTGAGCAGCTTGGATGCAACACGGCAGAGGGAATGGAAAGATGCTTAAATGACGAGAGCTTTTATCTGAGCCTTGTTCCGGGAGCATTTGAAAGAAAGAGATATGAGGAGCTCGAAAGGATGATCGGGGAGTCTGATCTAAAGGCTGCCTTTGATGAAGCCCACGCCCTGAAGGGGGTACTGTCAAATCTTTCCATAACCCCTCTTCTCGATTGTGTAAGTGAGATCACCGAGCGCCTCCGTGCCGGTGACAACGGAGATTACAGCGCCATTCTTTCAAGGATGTGGGAGATTTATTCGCGGTTTGAAGGGATGCTTCAATAGGTTAGCGTCATCAGGATGACGTTTACCTTTCGGGATGACGGATTACACAGGGGGTTCTTAGTATGAGATCCGGTAAGAAAAGAGGGATATTACAGGCTGCGGTAATAAGCGGCATAATAGTTACGGCGGTTCTCATTGCCGGCACATACTGGAACGGAAGGAGTGCCAGCAGGGATTCCGAGGAAGCCGTGCGGAACGTAAGTCTATTATATCTTGACGAGCTGGCGGGACGGAGGGAACAGGTTGTCAGCGCTACTCTCGATGATTATATAAATGATATTGATGTGGCATTGGGTCTTATAGAGAAGGAAGATCTCGCGGATAAGGAAAGCCTGCAGGCATATCAGATCAGGATAAAGCAGCTCTACGATTTTGATAAATTTGCCTTTGTGGATGAAGACGGCCTTATTTATACCTCCAGGGGATTGAAAACGGATATTGATGAATATGCCTTTGATTACCGGAGTCTGACCTCTCCGGTCATTTCCCTGAAAAATGCGGATAATGATGATAAGAAGCTCGTCATAGCCTGTCCGGCTGACAGGCTTCCCTTTATGGGGAAAACGCTTATTGCCTGCTTCATGGAAAAGGATATGGATTCTTTTCTGAACGCCGTTTCTCTTCGTTCAAGCAACAATAATACCACCTTCTGCAATATCTATACCAATGACGGCCGCTCACTTACCAATCTGGTACTCGGAGGACTCTCATCGGAGGACAACCTTTTAGATGCCCTTGATAATGCACAATATGAGAGGGGATACAGCGCCGACAGTGTCCGGCAGGACTTTGAAGAGGGAAGGGAGGGTATCGTTTCCTTTACCTATAACGGCATAAGGGAGACCTTAAGCTACGTTCCGGTCCGTAATACCGGCTGGATGCTGACATATCTGATCCGGGAGAGTGTGATCAGCGAGCAGATAGGGAATATCTCCCAGGGGATCATAATGAGGAGCGTGGTCCAGTCCGTCCTTATGGCGATAGTTCTGTTTTCTGTCTTTGCGGTGCTTATAAACCAGGTCAGGAAGGCAGTACGGCTGGAGTCCGAGAGGGAAAATGCGGAAGCCATGCAGCAGGAGCTTGAGGAGAGGATAGCACTGCAGGATGAGCTTCTGGCTCAGGAGAAGACAAGGGCTGAGCAGGACAAGATGATAACCGCCATGGCATCCGACTACAAGAGTGTCTTTTATCTGGACCTCGATAATGATAAGGGTGTCTGCTACAGGATGACAGAGGGCTTTGAAACAGGGGTAAAGGAAGGGGATGATTTCAGTCATACCGCTTTCTTTGCGGATTATGCCGAAAAATATGTGACGGAGGAGTACAGGAAGGATTTTCTTGACTTTACGGAGTCTGAGAATATAAGGTCCGCCATAAAGAAGGATATCGTCATCACCTTGCGTTATCTGGTAAACAGAGGCGGAGAGGAAAAATATGAAATGCTGAAAATGGCCGGAGTACGGCATCCCGGGGACAGGGATGACCGGAGGGTTCACGCTGTCGGCGCAGGCTTTACGGATATTGATGCGGAAATGCGCTATTCACTCGAAAATAACAGGGCTCTTTCGGATGCGTTGAAGACCGCGGAGGAAGCCAGCAAGGCTAAAACAATTTTCCTCTCCAATATGAGTCATGAGATAAGGACTCCGCTGAATGCCATCATAGGTCTTGACAGTCTTGCTCTGAATGAGGAAGACATTTCCGACAATATCAGGGATTATCTAGAAAAGATAGGAAGCTCTGCGGAGCATCTTTTGGGCCTTATCAACGATATCCTTGATATGTCAAGGATCGAGTCCGGCCGGATGAGCTTAAATAATGAAGAATTCTCCTTCTCGAAGCTTTTGGAACAGATAAATACGATTTTCTCCGGTCAGTGCCAGGAAAAAGGCTTAAGCTATAATTGCAGGATAAACGGGAGCTTAAGCGAATATTATATCGGAGACAGCCTAAAGCTAAAGCAGATACTTATAAATATCCTCGGAAACGCGGTAAAATTCACCCCCGAGGGCGGGCAGGTGGAGCTGAACGTTGAAAAGTCGGCCGACTTCGACGGTAAATCTGCTCTTAAATTCAGGATAAGCGATACCGGGGTAGGAATGAGTGAGGAATACATGCCGAAGCTTTTCGAAGCCTTCAGCCAGGAGTCAAGGGAAAGCCTGAACAGATACGGGAGCTCCGGTCTCGGAATGGCAATCACCAGAAACATAGTTGAAATGATGAACGGAAATATAGAGGTGGAAAGCAGGAAAGGTGAGGGAACGGTCTTTACGGTAACGCTCACTCTTACCGATTCCGACAGGAGAGACGGGAATGAAGCCCTGGAAAGGGATCTGGAGCCCGGAAGTATGAGTGTGCTGATTGTGGATGATGAGGCGATAGCCTGCGAGCATGCGAAGCTTGTCCTTGAGAAGGCCGGAATAAGTGCCGAGTCGGCCAATTCCGGTAAAGAGGCTCTTGAAATGGTCCGTCTCCGGCACGAAAAGGGCGAGCCCTACAATCTTATCATAATAGACTGGAAGATGCCTGAAATGGACGGTATAGAAACCACCAAGGGCATACGTACCTTTATCGGAGATGAATCCGCAATAATAATCCTGACCGCATATAACTGGGATGATATCCGCGATGATGCCATCGAAGCCGGTGTTGACAGCTTTGTTGCCAAACCGCTCTTTTCCGGAAACCTTCTCGAGGAATTCAGATCAGTGCTTAAGAAGAGAGAAGAAAAGGCACAAAAAGAAAGGGGTAAAGGGGTTCTAAGCGGGAAAAGGATACTTCTTGCCGAGGACATGAGCATAAATGCGAGGATATTAGAGAAGATACTTGCGATGAAGGAGATCACGACGGAGCTCTCGAAGAACGGGGAGGAAGCGGTGAAGCTATTCGGGGAATCTCCGCTGTATTATTTTGACGCAATACTCATGGATGTTAGGATGCCGGTAATGGACGGACTCGAGGCGACAGTAAGGATCCGTGCCCTTAATCGGGATGATGCCCGTAAGGTGCCTATAATCGCAATTACCGCAAATGCATTTGACGAGGATGTTCAGAGAAGCCTGCAGGCAGGGATGAATGCACATCTCTCAAAGCCCGTGCAGCCCGATATCCTCTTTGACACACTCGAAAATTTGATCGCTGCTAATTGATATGAAGCCTTAAATCGGGTACAATATCAGCATGAGTGTTGGGAGACTCAGCGCCCTTGTGGTGGACGATGAGAAAATAAACAGACTTATATTTGAAAAGCTTCTGAAAAGCTTCGGGATAGAATCTGCCTCTGCTTCAGACGGAGAGGAATGTATCAGGCTTTGCGAAAGAAAGCGCTTTGATTATGTCTTTCTGGATATCAGGATGCCCGGAATGGACGGCTTTCAGACCATGAAGATATTAAGCCAACGGGGGATAATGGTACCCGTTATCTGCATCACGGCGCTTTCAGGGAGGCAGGAGAAAAAAAAGATAATGAATGCGGGCTTTTCGGATTGTATGTCAAAGCCCATAAATAAGAAAGCCCTCCTTGAAATACTGAATAAATACGCACCCAGGGATGCCGAGATAACAGAAGAGGTTGAAGAAGTAGATGACGAGCGCCTGCCCGATGCTTTCAGGAATATCCCGGGAGTGGACGCCGAATACGGTATCATGCACTGCGGCTCGGTAAGGGATTTTTTAACTGCTCTTCAGATTTTCAGCAAATCTGTCGATCAAAGATCGTCCGACATGGACGAGTTCATAAAAAGGGGCTATATCGAGGATCTGGAAATGTCGGTACACTCACTGAAGAGTACCTCTCTTGCGGTTGGGGCAAAGCAGATCTCGGAAATGGCAAAGCTTCTTGAAAAGGCATGCAATGAGCATAATATCCCTCTGGTTTACAGTCTGACACCGGAATTTCTGTCGAAATACAGGGAAATCGGCGACGAGCTGAAGAAGATATACGAAAACACCGATGCGGAGGAGGGATTAAAGGATATCTCGGAGGATGAGCTTATGGATGCATTCGGTGCCATAAGTGAGCTTGTTGAGACCTATGACAGGAAAAACATTGACAGCTTGCTTGACTACCTGAAGAACAGAAGTCTTCCGCCCCAATGGAGGGACTTCTTTTATAAGCTGAGGGAATATTTAAGGATAATGGATTGGGAAAGTGCCAGAAACCTTATCACAAGCTATGAAGAAAGCGGATTCAAATGAGTGAGACAATAGTTTTTATCTATGACGAGCCGGGGTATATGGTTCAGACAATTAAGCATAATATCGAGGAAGCGGGCTTTGATGTCATCGATATAAATTCCGATCTGACGGAGATCGAGAGACACCAGTTTGCCTCCGATATAATAGTCTACTGCCTTGGAAATGTTGAGATCGGTTCGAGACGGGTCTTAAAATGCCTGAACGGAATGTGCCTCGAATATCGGAAGACACTCTGCATGATTGGTGAATCAAACAGCTTAAGGAGAGCAAAGGAGGCCTGTGATGACGGCATCATAACCGTAAGCTACAAAAGACCTCTGGATGTTAGGAAATTCATATCGGATCTGAAGATCATGGTTGGTACCCGTATAGAATATGCCAGAAAAAAGAGTATCCTCCTCGTGGATGATGATTATGATTTTCTTCAGATCGCCTACACCTGGTTTGACGGCGTGTACAATGTGGACTTTGTCAATTCCGCCAAGGAAGCAATGAAATATCTTTCCGAAAAGAAACCGGATCTTATCCTTCTGGATCATGAAATGCCGAAAATGAACGGCTATGAATTTATGTCCGAGATCAGGAAATCCTGGAAGACCTCTGATATACCGGTCATTTTTCTGACCGGGAAGGACGATAAGGAAAGCGTCATTCAGATCCTTGAGAAGAAGCCTGACGGATATCTCCTTAAATCAACTCCCAAGGACCAGCTGTTGGAGAGCATAGACGACTTCTTTGCAAATCATATATTGAAGATACAATAAGTATCAGTAATACACTTCCGATTTGTCATTCTGAGAGCGCAGTCCAAAGAATCCTGAAAGATCCTTCGCTTTGCTCAGGATGACATATGTTCACTCAATCGTAAAAATTTTAACATAAATTAATAAAAATGTATTGATAAATTGTTCATAGTTTGTTAATATTTCATACGGAGCGTTTTTTTGGGGCGACCCGGGCGTCTCCGTAGTATAGATGCCGTAAAACGGCACAAAATTTTATAGGAGGAAAATGTAAAGATGATGAAAAAGTTTTTTGCAGCAGCTTTGGCAGCAGGTATGACCTTAAGCCTTGTAGCATGCGGCGGAAGCACAGCTAGTGCACCCGCAGCAGATGCACCTGCAGCAGCACCCGCAGCAGAGGAAGCAGCACCCGCAGCAGAGGAAGCAGCACCCGCAGAAGAGGAGGCAGCACCTGCAGCAGAGGAGGCAGCTCCCGCAGCAGAAGAAGCAGCACCCGCAGCAGACAGCGGTGAGAAGCACTACAAGTTCGGCTACACCTGCATGGACGGCACAAATCCCTTCTTCGTTACCATTCAGGACGAGATGAAGTCTCTTATCGAGGCAAAGGGTGATGAGCTTGTTATCACAGACCCCGGCAATGATGTTACAAAGCAGATCTCACAGGTTGAGGATATGCTTTCACAGAATCTTGACGGTCTCTTCATGAACCCTGCAGATGCAGAAGGTATCCTTCCTGCTCTTGATGCAGCAAAGGCTGAGGGAGTTCCTATGGTTGGTTTCGATACAGAGGTTGCTGATCTTTCTTACCTTGTATCCTACACCGGTTCCGATAACTACAATGCCGGTAAGGTTTGCGGTGAAGACCTTGTGAAGAAGTGCCCGAACGGAGGAGACATCCTCGTTCTTGATTCTCCCACAATGCAGTCAGTTACCGACAGAACCAACGGATTCCTTGAGGCTATCGAGGGACACGGCTTCAACGTAGTTGGACAGCAGGATGCAAAGGGTAACCTCGAAGTTGCTATGGGTATCGCAGAAGACCTTCTTCAGGCACATCCCGATGTAGTAGCTATCTTCGGCGGAAACGATCCTACGGCTCTCGGATGTCTTGCAGCAGCAAACGCAGCAGGCATCAAGGACTGCAAGATCTACGGTGTTGATGGATCACCTGATATCAAGGCTGAGCTTGCAAGCGGCGATACCCTTATCGAGGGAACAGGAGCACAGTCTCCCAAGTCTATTGCCGACAAGGCTGTTGAGATCATGTATGATTACATGGAAGGAAAGCCTGTTGATGACAGATATCCTGTTGAGACATTCCTTATCACAGCTGACAACGTTGCTGACTATGGCACAGACGGCTGGCAGTAAGAATAATATCTGAAATATGAAACTACGGGCGCGGGGTCTCGACCGACTGAAACTCCGCGCCTTAATATGATTTTACCGTTTCTTGTATTCAGGGACGGTGTTTACTTAAGAGTGGTGTTGACGTGAGCGATAAAACTATATTAAGAATGAAAAAGATCACCAAGACCTTTCCGGGTGTAAAAGCCTTAAGCGAAGTGGACTTTGATCTTAAGGAGGGAGAGGTTCACGCCCTTTTGGGGGAAAACGGAGCAGGTAAATCCACACTTATTAAGGTGCTTGGCGGTATCTATCATGCGGATGGCGGCACGATAGAGATAAATGACAAGGAAGTAAAGATAAACAGCGTTCAGGATGCTGAAGCTAACGGAATAGCCATCATTCATCAGGAACTGGTACTGGTTCCTTATATGTCGGTTGCGGAGAATATCTTCCTCGGCCGGGAGCTTGGAGCCGGAATCAGCGTGAATCTAAAAGCACAGGAAAAAGAAGCCCAGGAAGTTCTGGACAGACTGGGTATGGATATAGATGCGAGATCTTTGATAAAGGATCTTCCCATTGCAAAACAGCAAATGGTCGAGATCACAAAGGCTGTAGCCACCAATTCAAAGATCCTCGTTATGGATGAGCCCACATCTTCCATTAGTGAGAAAGAGGTTGATAATCTCTTTAAGATAATGAGAGATCTGACGAGCCATGGCGTTGGCATAATCTATATTTCCCATAAGATGAGTGAGCTTCAGGAAATATGTGATCGTGTCACAGTTATGCGTGACGGCGAATATGTGGGTACAAGGGTCGTTAAGGATACCTCCAGGGATGATCTTATAGCGATGATGGTAGGCCGTCAGCTTACCAGCTACTATGAGAGGGATTTCATAGAGCCAGGGGAAGAAGTTCTGAAGGTTGAAAACATTACCGATAATAAGCGGGTATTTGATGTTTCCTTCAATCTTAAGAAGGGAGAGATCGTAGGTTTTGCCGGTCTTGTGGGAGCAGGACGGAGTGAGACTATGCAGGCGATTTTCGGTCTGACTAAGGGAGTGACCGGGAATATTTATATCAACGGCAAAAAGGTTGAAATAAAGAGTCCTATCGACGCTATGAACAACGGTCTCGTAATGGTTCCGGAGAGCCGGAAGGAGCAGGGACTCTTCCTCATACAGGATGTGAAATACAATACGACCATTGAGATACTTGATCAGTTTATAAAGAATCTGAGAGTAAATCACGCGAAGGAGGCCGAGGTTACCCAGAAATACATAGACATGATGTCAACAAAGACCCCTTCACAGCAGCAGGTGATCGGAAACCTGTCCGGTGGAAACCAGCAGAAGGTGCTTATCGGACGCTGGCTTGCAACGAATCCGCAGATACTTATCCTGGACGAGCCTACGAGGGGTATTGATGTAGGTGCCAAGGCTGAGATATATGCTATCATGAACAGTCTTATCAAGCAGGGCGTATCCATTATTATGATATCTTCGGAAATGCCGGAGATCATCAATATGTCAGACAGGGTATATGTTATGGCAGAGGGTACAATTAAGGGCTGTATAGACCATGAGGAAATTTCGCAGGAAGCCATCATGAAGCTGGCTGCTGTCTGAGAAAAACCGAAGGATTTACATTAGGAGGAAATATAAAATGGATGAAAAGAAAAAGATTTCAGCGCCTGCACCGAGAAATGCCTTTATGAGCTTTATTTTTGAAAATCTCGGTATCCTGGCAGCTCTCGTAGTGCTCTGCCTGATACTGGGTATCTTCCCGGGCACCAGCGAATACTTTGTAACTGTGAAGAACCTGTTTAACGTTCTCCGTCAGATATCGACAAACCTGCTTCTTGCCTGCGGTATGACAATGGTCATCATCCTCGGAGGTATCGATCTTTCCGTAGGTTCCGTTATCGCTCTGAGCGGTGTCCTCGCGGCAGGCGGCGTGGTAAGATACAATCTTCCCATAGTACCGGCTATGATGCTGGGATTACTGGTAGGTATAGTTTTCGGTCTCTTTAACGGATTTGTGATTTCAAAGACAACAATACCTCCCTTCATCGTTACCCTTGCAACAATGAATATCGCAAGAGGACTTGCGGGAGTATATACGGGCGGTTCTCCTGTCCGTGTTGTAACAAAGGAATGGCAGTGGATCGGAGCCGGATATGCCTTCGGCGTTCCTGTTCCGGTTATCATAATGATAATAATTTTTATTGCATCACTTCTTATCATTAACCGTACGAAGATGGGCCGCTACATTTACGCAGTCGGCGGAAACAATCTGGCTGCTACTTATTCGGGAATCAATGTTTCAACAGTTAAGTTCTTTGTTTACACCTATTCCGGAATAATGGCAGGTCTTGCGGGAATCATCCTTGCATCACGTATGTACTCCGGTCAGCCTACAGCCGGTGAAGGAGCGGAAATGGATGCCATCGCAGCGGTTGTAGTCGGAGGAACGAGTATGTCCGGTGGTTCCGGTAAGCTCGGCGGAACCCTGATCGGTGCTCTGATCATCGGTATACTGAATAACGGACTGAACCTTATGAACGTCAATTCCTTCTGGCAGACTGTAGTAAAGGGTGTTGTTATCCTTCTCGCTGTTATGCTTGACTTCTTCAGGACAAGGAAAAAGGGTTGATCATCTATAATAAGGATCTGAGAATTGAAGCGTTCTGAGATAAACAGTATTATAAAAGAAATGGAAGAGCTCATAGCCGCTAACGGCTTCCATCTGCCTCCCTTCTGCAATTGGACTCCGGAGGTGCGGCTTTGGGCTCATTACGCTGCGTAACGGAAACCAGCATGATCCGAAATATAAAAAGGTATATGCGGAGAAGCTTTTGTTTCTAAGGGATGATATGATGGCACCCATGCACTTCCACTGGGTAAAGAGCGAGGACATCATAAACCGCGGAGGCGGAACCCTTCTGATAAAGGTCTATAATGACGACGGAAACGGAGGGCTTGCAGATTCGGATGTATGCGCCGCCCTACAGGCTGCTCTGCAATGAGTATCCGGCTGCGGTTTGAGGTCTTGATTAATGATAAAGAGGGATCGTCTCAAATATCTCCTGCTTTTTATTCTTGTTATACTGATACTGATGTTCGCAAAAAAGCCCCTTAATGCAAGGGCTGATTTTGGTGACTTTGCGGGAGACAGTGATTACGGCGATTCCTGGGACTCAGGTGATTCCTGGGATTCAGGTGATTCCTGGGATACAGGCGGTGACGTCTGGGACTCGGATGATGATGACGACAGGTACTCAGACAGCTCATCCGGAGATTCTTCCGGCTGGACTATGGGTGAGCTTGTTTTTACGGTTCTGTTACTCGCAGCATTTCTTGGCGGAGGATCATTTTTAATTAACGGCAGGAACAGATCCGGAAGACCGGGCGGAGACCAACCGCGTCCAATGGGTGCACAGCGGACTGCAGTCTCTGCTCTAAAGCCAATGTCAGAATTCTTAAGACTTGATCCGGGATATAATGAGGCCGCTTTACGCGAGAGGCTTTCCAATCTCTATGTACAGATGCAGGAAGCCTGGCATAACAGGAATATTGAAAGCCTGAAGCCTTACTTTACTGATGCATTTTACAATCAGAGTGAACATCAGCTTGATTTGAAGAGAAAGCAGGGGCAGACACCCTGCACCGAGAGAGTTGCGGTTCTGGAGGTTACACCCAGGGGCTTTTATCAGGCTGCGGGGATGGATCATCTCGTTATAACTGTCCGTTCAAAGCTTGTGGCGTATACCATTGACGACAATACGGGACAGGTTATAAGCGGCGACCGATCAAGAGAAAAATTTATGGAATACGAATGGGATCTTATCAGAAAGAGCGGAGTCATTACCGGTCAGACGGATAAGATACAGAGTGTATCCTGCCCTAAGTGCGGAGCACCTCTTGACATCAATCAGACTGCCAGGTGTCCGTACTGCGGAAGTGTAGTGACAATCAATAATGAAGACTGGGCTCTGAATAATATTAAGGGCATTTCACAGATAACAAGGTAAGGTTTAATATGCTGTTTCTTACCTTACTACTCATTATATTTACAGCGGACAACAGTGACTTCTTTCTGAAGCCGGAGCTTTCAAAGCCGGAAGCGGTATATCTTCTTGCCGGAGTGCTGATAAGCTTTTTTCTTATGTTTGTATTTTCGGCTGCTGACAGGCATATCAGCAGTGAGCTTAAGATAAGAATAAGAAAACATGCAGGGAGCATCATAGCTCTGCTGTCATTACTGTTTTTCATTGCGGAGGTGCTTTATGCTGCCTCTGCGTTTTTTTATTCAGACTGGGATCCTGCCGGGGTTCTCGACTGTGTATATAAGCTTCTCCGTGGCAGGAGCGGAGAGATAAACATCGATTATTTTTCCGCCCATCCGAATAACCTGATGCTTGTATGCACTTATCTTTCGGTATTAAGAACTGCCGGTCTTTTCGGTACCGAAAGTGTGATCTCCATTGTTATCCTTCAGGCTCTGCTTTTTTCCCTGGGTGGAGTACTGTTTTTCTATATTGTGCATGATCTGTTATCACTAAAGGCAGCCTTTCTTTCCTATTTTTTATATGTATTCTGGATCGGGTTTAATCCCTACCTCTTTATTACCTATTCCGATGCTGTCGGACTGATCTTTCCGCTTGTTATTTTAAGGCTCTTTCAGCTGGTATTACTGATGAAAAAGGGAAACACGGTGATTCCCACGGCTGCTGTTGCAGGAGTCTTTGCGGCCTTGGGATATGCTGTAAAGCCGCAGACTGTTATAGTTTTTATTGCAGGTATCATTGTGACGGCTTTCGGATTTTTCCTAAGGAAGAACAGGAAGCAGCTTTACGCCGTTATTGCTGCGGTTATTGTGTTTCCGGCTGTCCTTATTACGGTCAATTATGTCATCTACCCTTCCCTGGGTCTGGAGCTTGATAAGGCAAAAAGCTTCGGTTTTTCCCATTATATTATGATGGGCTTAAATCCGGAGACTGACGGGGTATATTCAAATGAAGACACGGAATTCACAAATTCCATAAAGGATCCTTCTATAAGGAGAGAGGAAAACCTGCGTGTGACCGAAGAAAGGCTGAAGGCTTACGGATTAAAGGGACTTCTCGGGCACCTGAAAAGAAAACAGCTTATCAATTTCTGTGACGGAACCTTTTCCTGGGGTATAGACGGAAACTTTTTTGCAGGACCCGTACTGGGAGATATGCCTGCCGTAAGAGAGGACAGTCCCTTTAGACCTCTGATACATTCCTTCATCATTGCCGGAGAAAGGAATTATGATAAATATCGGGATCTTATGCAGCTTTTCTGGCTTACGGTTCTTTTTTTCGCATCAGTCGGAGAGATATATGCATTAAAAAGGCTTGTCAGAAGAGATTTTGAAGGAATTCCTGCATTATATACATTGGGAGTCTTGTTTTTGTCACTATACGGGCTGACAGTATTTGAGCTTATTTTTGAAGCGAAGGCCAGATATCTTTTTACATATCTGCCGCTTTTCCTGACGGCGGGAGTGTACGGAGCATGCGTGATATACCGTTCACTAAGGCGTTGCTTGAAGCGATGAGAAGCATCCCAATAAGAAGTATCAGCGTGAAAAGGGGGATAAAGAATATCATGGAGGAGATCCACGAGAAGGTAAAGCCCTTTACAAGCCACATCACTCCGTAGAGAGTAACATGGTGCACGAGAAAGATGCCATAGGAATACTTGCTTATTATCCTGACCGTTTTTTCAACCGGAGCGGGAATAGTCAAAGAACCGGACAAAAGGGTAAGGAGCATATAAACCAGAACTGCAAGTATCGTACAGCTTTCCTGCTTATTAAACGGAAGCGGAAACAGGAAAAACTGGGCAATGAAGAGTATCAGCACAAGTGACAGTATAAGGGAGCTTTTCCGGCCAAGCTTTTTTGCAAAGGGCAGGAAACTGCTCACCAGGATAAAGCCCGCCCAGAAATTCATGATGCAGGTCCACAGACACATATTGTCGCTTATCACAATGTGGCTGTTATAGTACTTTACCAATACTATGAAAATATTCGTATCCGGGGCGCTGGAAAAATAATGACGCCGGAGATTGAACAGGAAAATGAATACTATAAGGACAGTTGACGGGATCTTACATTTATTCCACAGGAAAAGAAGAAGGGGATAAAGTAAATAAAGGAGAATTATTGCTCCGAGAAACCATTCGCCGAGATTGTAGTAGTTCATCCCGAGATGAAGGAAATATCCGTCCATTCCGATGAAGGACAGGAGAAAAAGCTTCCTTGGGCCTCCCCAGAACCAGGATCCCACTCTCAGCGAATTTATCACATACATAATTGTCCAGGCGATATAAAAAGCGGGAAAGATGGAAAGCCATCTTTTCTTATAGAATAGGAGGACTTCCTTAAAAGAATTGAAGCTTTCATGGTTATAAAGAAGTGCCGCGCCGCTAAGCATAAAGAAGATATCCACAAAAATACCGCCCATATCCCCGTTCTTAAAACCCAGGAATTCGGGACCGCTTTCCCTTATGGCATATTCGTAAAATGTATAGCTGTAGTGGCTTAAGACGATTGCAAGAGCACTAACTGCACGTATTACATCAAAGCTTGGTTCGTAAGGTTTTCTCATAGCACACTGATTGTACAATTATCCTAAGCTTATTACAACCGAAAAAATACTTGTGTTTTTTTTGTCAATCGCTTACAATGATATTTGCGTATTGGAACAGGGATTCACATCCCCGGTTACAGCCGGGTATTCCCGGTATTATATTTTTTTAAGATCAGGAGGATTTAATAATGGCAGTAAGAGTTGCAATCAATGGATTCGGACGTATCGGTCGTCTTGCATTCAGGCAGATGTTCCAGGCTGAGGGTTATGAGGTAGTCGCAATAAACGACCTTACATCTCCCAAGATGCTTGCACATCTCTTAAAGTATGACACATCACAGGGTCGCTATGTTGACTTCGGCAAGGAGGATGAAGTTACTGCGGATGACGAGGCAGGAACCATCACCGTTAAGGGCCAGACCATCAAGATCTACAAGGAGCCCGATGCCAATAACTGCCCTTGGGGTGAGATAAACGTTGATGTTGTTCTGGAGTGCTCAGGCTTCTATACATCAAAGGAAAAGGCTCAGGCTCACATCAATGCCGGCGCTAAGAAGGTTGTTATCTCTGCACCTGCAGGAAATGATCTTCCTACGATCGTTTATAACGTTAACCACAAGACACTTACAAAGGATGACAAGATCATTTCTGCCGCATCCTGCACCACAAACTGCCTTGCTCCTATGGCTAAGGCTCTTAATGACCTTGCTCCCATCGAGTCGGGTATTATGTGCACGATCCACGCTTATACCGGAGATCAGATGATCCTCGACGGCCCCCAGAGAAAGGGTGATTTAAGAAGATCCCGTGCTGGTGCCTGCAACATCGTTCCCAACAGCACAGGTGCTGCAAAGGCTATCGGCCTTGTTATCCCTGAGCTTAACGGAAAGCTCATCGGAGCTGCACAGAGAGTTCCCACCCCTACAGGTTCAACCACACTTCTTTTCGCAGTTGTTGACAAGGAAGTATCAAAGGATGATATCAACAAGGCTATGAAGGCCGCTGCTACAGAGTCCTTCGGATATACTGAGGAGCAGATCGTATCCAGCGACGTTATCGGAATGAGATTCGGTTCACTCTTTGATGCAACTCAGACCATGGTAAGCCCTCTTGACGGCGGCAAGACTCAGGTTGAGGTTGTTTCATGGTATGACAACGAGAACTCATACACATCACAGATGGTTCGTACCATCAAGTATTTCGCTGAGCTCGGCTGATAAAGCTTTTTGACATTATGCGGTCCGGTCCGGTATGTATCGGATCCGGACCGCTTTTTGATCCTTTTGGTTTTATCCGCAGGATCGCAAAAAGAATAAAGGAGAAGATATAATGGCTTTAAACAAAAAGACTGTTGACGATTTTAATGCAAAGGGCAGAAGAGTTCTGGTGCGCTGTGACTTTAACGTACCCCTTAAGGGAGGTGAGATCACCGATGAGACCAGGATAAATGCGGCTCTTCCTACTATCAAGAAGCTTGCGGGAGACGGAGCTAAGGTTATCCTCTGCTCACATCTCGGCAAGGTGAAGACTGCTGATGACAAGGACGGAAAGTCCTTAGCACCCGTTGCAAAGAAACTTTCCGAGAAGCTTGGAAAGGATGTAAAGTTTATTGATGATGATAACGTTACCGGAGCAAAGGCTACCGATGCGGTTAATGCAATGAATGAGGGAGATGTGATCCTTCTTCAGAACACCAGATTCCGTCTGGAAGAGGAGACCAAGCCCGAGAAGGCCGGTGAAAAGTTTGCCGAGGAGCTCTCAGAGCTTGCGGACGACTATGTATGTGACGCCTTCGGTTCTGCCCACAGAGCCCATGCCTCTGTTGCAGTTGTAACAAAGTATATTTCAAAGAAGGGCGGCACCAATGCAGTGGGCTACCTTATGGAAAAGGAGATCAAGTTCCTCGGAAATGCGGTTGAGAACCCGGTTCGTCCCTTCGTTGCTATCCTTGGCGGTGCCAAGGTTGCTGACAAGCTTGCAGTTATAGATAACCTTCTTAATAAGTGCGATACGCTTATTATCGGCGGTGGAATGGCCTATACTTTTGTAAAGGCTCAGGGCGGCAAGGTCGGCAAGTCTCTTGTTGACGACACCAAGCTTGATTACTGCAAGGAGATGATGGATAAGGCAGAGAAGCTCGGAAAGAAGCTGCTTCTTCCCATTGATACAGTTGCTGCAGATTCTTTCCCCGATCCTATTGACGATCCTAATCTTCAGACCGTTATTGTAAATACCGACTCTATTCCCGATGACAAGGAAGGACTGGATATCGGACCCGAGACCAGGAAGATCTATGCTGATGCTGTTAAGTCCGCAAAGACCGTTGTATGGAACGGACCTATGGGCGTTTCCGAGAACCCTGTTCTGGCAGCCGGGACCGTCGCTGTTGCAGAGGCTCTGGCGGCTACCGATGCCACTACCATCATCGGAGGTGGTGATTCCGCCGCCGCTGTCAATAACCTTGGCTTCGGCGACAAGATGACCCATATTTCCACAGGCGGCGGCGCTTCGCTTGAGTTCCTTGAGGGCAAGGAGCTTCCGGGCGTTATTTCCGCAGACGACAAATAGAACATAATTACATATTGATGTTTTTCGACAGGGTCTCGCGGAAGTCAGTATTTACTCACGGCTTTGACTATCGGTCTTCGTGTGAGTAGTTATTCCCAAACGGCTCAGCAAGTTCTAAATTCGTCGTTCGTCCTGTAACAGGCGCCGCTATAGAAGCGGGCGGCGCCACAGGACTCCGACTTATTAAGAACTTCTGGCTTATTGTTTGGGAACAACTACGTCACACTTCGACCGTTTGATATCTACAACACCGGGGTACAAAATAAAATATGCAGCCTCCGCTGAAACAATGTATTTCTGAACAATTAGCCAGCGGTTCTTGACGAGAACGAGCACTGTGGCGCCGCCCGCTTCTATAGCGGCGCCTGCTACAGTGCGAAGTTCAAGTCCTAGAACCGTCTGAGCCGTTCAGAAATACATATGTACAGCGGAGGCGGATGTAGAAAAAAACCTGTAGCCGGGGCGGCGAATGAGGAAGAAAACGTGGCGCCTGCTACAATGCGAAGCCCGAGTTATAGAACCGTCTGAGCCGTTCAGAAATACAGGGGTTCAGCGGAGGCGGATGAATAAGAAGAGCTGTAACCGGGACGGTGGATGTGAGAAAAAAACTGTAACCGGGGCGGCGGATAAAATAAGAAAGCCTTCCGTTTAACGGAGGCGGATTAAATTAATAAAGGAAAAGGAGAATAAAAATGGCTAGAAGAAGAATAATTGCCGGCAACTGGAAGATGAACAAGACACCCAGCGAGGCAGTGGAGCTTTGCAATACCTTGAAGGATCTTGTTAAGAATGATGCTGTGGATGTTGTTTACTGTGTACCTGCTATTGATATAGTACCGGTAGCGGAAGCCGTAAAGGGAAGCAATGTGCATGTGGGAGCAGAGAACTTCTATATTGAGGACAAGGGTGCTTTTACCGGTGAGATTTCGGCTCCCATGCTTAAGGATGCCGGAGTTGAGTATATCATTATCGGACATTCAGAAAGAAGGGATATCTTCGGAGAAAATGATGTGCTTATCAATGCAAAGGTGAAGAAGGCATTTGCTGCGGGCTTAAATCCCATCCTCTGCTGCGGGGAGTCACTTTCACTCCGTAAGGCCGGGACATATAAGGAGTGGATCGCACGTCAGATCAAGTGGGATCTGGACGGCGTAAGCGCTGATCAGGTTAAAAAGCTCGTTATAGCCTATGAGCCTATTTGGGCAATCGGTACTGGCGAGACCGCAACCGCAGATCAGGCAGAAGAGGTCTGCAAGATGATAAGAGAGCAGATCGCTGAGATGTATGATGCTGCAACAGCTGAGGAAGTACGTATACAGTACGGCGGATCAATGAACGCCGGAAATGCTGCCGAACTCCTTAGTAAGGACAATATCGACGGCGGACTTATCGGAGGCGCTTCACTTAAGGAAGATTTCGGCAAGATAGTTAACGCATAGAATAATAAATGTGAATTCAGGCAGAGCGGAGACTGTTCCATTCTTCGCTCTCCCTTGTTTATCTGTATTAGTAGGAGGATTTTCATATGGGTAAGGAAAATAATACCGGCAAAAGGGGATCAAAAGGTGTTTCATTCAGTGACAGCATAAAGACCAAGCTATTGCTTGTTATGGTTCTTCTTACTGCAGTTCCTCTTATTATCTCCAGTATAGTGAGCTACAATACCGCCAGAGCAAAGGCTATCGCAGATGCCCAGGAATCCCTTGAATGGCAGGCCTGGTATCTGGAGGATAATTTCTCGAAGATAATCGAGACCAATATGGCAGCTATGAAGACCTTGGCTGAGGCTCCCAGTACCATTGCGTATATGAATGATCCGTCAGGTGGAACGGTTCCTGTAGAGAATATGATGGCCCAGCTTCAAGGCGTTGATAATTTCCTGGCGGACGGCAACGGAACCTGTATCACCAATGCCGAAGGTATGCAGATCCTCCGTTCAAAGGGAGACTGTGTAGATGTGTCCGATAGGGAATACTTTAAGCAGGCTATGTCCGGCCAGATGTATGTGTCAGACCTTATCGTCAGCAAATCTACCGGAAAGAGGCAGATAACCATTGCGGTTCCGGTATATGCTGAAGGATCTGATACCGAGACTGTCGGTATTGTACAGAGAAACTATGAGCTTTCGGATCTCCATGACTTCCTTGCATCGAAATCCGGTGATGCATTCGTCGCTGACAGAAACGGTGATCTTCTGGCTCACGCCCAGTATGAATACGGGGAGGGAGCTCATGAGGAGGAATCAAGGGCAACCAGTGAATTCATGGTTTCCGGCAAAGAAGAGGGATTCTATACGGCAGATACCGGAAAGGGCTACAGCGCGTATATAGCTTATGTTATAGAGCCGAAGACACATTTTGCTGTTGTCACCGCCAATAATTCAAAAACGGTGCTGGAATCTGCTACCCGTTCTGCCATAATCACTGTAATAGTCGGCATCGTTATGCTGATAATTGCCGTGATCATCTCGATTTTTATGGCAGGCAGCTTTACTTCTCCTATAACCGCTATCAGTGAATCTCTTGATGATCTGTCCGACGGACGGTTTACCAAGGTAAAAAAATTCGGAGGGAGAAGGGATGAATTCGGACTGATTTCCAGATCCACAAATGATGTTATCGACAAGCTGTCCGAGATCGTCACACATATCAAGGAATCAGCCGCGGGAGTAGGACAATCCTCCGAAGATCTTTCCGATATGGCTAATCAGATCTCATTAACCACTGAGGATGTTTCAAATGCTGTTCAGCAGATCGCCAGCGGCGCAACCCAGCAGGCGGATGAGATACAGTCTGCGTCCGAGAATGTCGGAAGGATAGGAGATGCTGTACAGGATGTGAAGGGTTCTTCAGGCAATCTGCAGGAGCTGGCCGGAAAGATGAAGGTTGCTTCAGAGGTTTCCGGAAAATCTCTTGAGGCATTGCAGAATTCATCCAGCGAGATGACATCAAAGATCGACAACATAACCAGCGCTATTGAGGCCACACAGAATGCTGTTTCCAATATCAATGACAAGGTGGAGGGGATTTCCTCCATTGCGAGCCAGACAAACCTTCTTTCGCTTAATGCGTCAATAGAGGCTGCAAGAGCCGGGGAAGCCGGAAGAGGCTTCGCTGTTGTTGCGGAGGAGATAGGAAAGCTGGCTGATGATTCCAGGATAATGGCAGAAGAGATCCGTAAGGAAATGGATGTGCTGCTGCAGCAGTCAAATGCGGCTGTCGGCGTTGCGGATGAAGTCCGTCAGGGCAATATGGAGCAGCAGACCGCTCTCGGAGAGACCATTGAATCCATTAACGGGATGATCACGGATATAAATGATACCGTTGGCGGAGTCCAGCAGATCTCAGAGGGTGCCGAAACCTGTGATACTTCAAAGAATACAGTTGTAGATGCCATGAGCGCGCTCTCTGCAATATCAGAGGAAAATGCGGCATCCAGCGAGGAGACCGGTGCTTCAATGGAAGAGCTGTCCGCTACGGTGACTACACTTGCCGGAGAGGCAAACAGCCTGAAGGATATCGCAAAGCAGCTTAATGACGAAATGGCATTTTTTAAGAATTAGGAGCTATGTCA
Source organism: uncultured Lachnospiraceae bacterium (assembly GCA_947167135.1). Classification (GTDB taxonomy): domain Bacteria; phylum Bacillota; class Clostridia; order Lachnospirales; family Lachnospiraceae; genus NK4A144. The sequence goes on along the minus strand of CAMVGV010000007.1, from coordinate 45,642 downwards.
GATCCGGTGACTGACAAAAAGAATAAGAATCTGATTAAAGCGGGAGGCATTTTTCTCATTTGCCTCTCCGCTTTTCTTGTTGTGCTTTTTCAGGTTTACCGGCATTACAGGAACCGGAGGATGAAGCTGGCTCTGGATGCCGGAAAGGCTGTGGAATCCCGCCTTATCGAGTATGTCGATACGGGTATGTACTGTACTGATATGCTTAATATCATATGCACCGGCTACGGCATCAGAGAGAAGGAGAAGATCGATTCCGCCTGCGAAAAATTCATGAACGGCGAGTACGACATTCTGAAGATGGTAATGATATTTAACGGGGATGAGCTTGAGTATATTTACCCCTCGGATGCCCGCGGTGTCATTGTTCCGGATCTTTTGACGGAGGGGAACACTCTGTCCAGCGAGGCTGCATATTCAAGGGTGAACGGGGGTAAGATTATTTCCGACTCCTTTAACCTTTTAAGCGGAGAGAAGGTTTTTGCCATAGTCCAGTTTTTCAGAGAGGATTCGGATGGTGCACCGGAAGGTTCGGAAAGGATGGGCTATGCCGTTGTAATTATCGACCAGGAGGAGCTTCTTAGAAGATCAGGTGTATATGATCTCAGCAATCAGGGTTATAATTACAGGTTTTACAGGATCAATCCAGCTACCGGGTTAGTCAGGAATCTGGCTGCCTTTGGAGAGGAGTTCATAACCCAGCCCGTGGCAGTGGATATAACGATGCCGAATCTTGAAAGGTGGCATCTCCTCCTTTCACTTAACGGCGGGTGGGTAAACACCGCCGAGATTGCCGCCGGCCTTACAATAGCGGCTATAGTAGCCCTTCTGGCGTCTGTTGTTTTTTATCTGTTTTTATCCCTTAAGGGAAGGGAAGAGGATCTCAGAAGGCTTTCATATTCAGATCCACTTACAAAGGTAAAGAATTCCAGGGCCTATACAAGTGCTCTTGAGGAACTCAGATCAAATCAGGAAAAATACGGAATCATCTATATTGATGTAAATGATTTTAAAAAGATAAACGATACATACGGCCATAAGACCGGTGACGAGATACTGCATATCACAGCGGAAAGGCTGGCTAATGTGATCCGACTTGGTGATACGGTGTACAGGATAGGAGGAGACGAATTCGCTGCCATCATCCGGGGTGACCATGAAAAGGTTTTTTTTGAAGGCATCATCCGCAGGATGAAGGATGTGATGAACAGAAAGGTCACATTATCCGGAAAGGCTGTCAATGTATCCATAAGCTGCGGCTATGCCCGTTATCCTGAGGACGGTACCGACAGTGAAGCTGTGATCCAGATCGCAGATTCGGAAATGTATAAGGACAAGGCATTGCAGAAAAGCATGGATACCGGCGGTTCTTACTGGTTTGACCATGATGTGATGACCGGTCTCTATAACAGGGACGGCTTCTTTAAGGCAGTATCTTTACGGCTCAAGGAAAACAGCATTTCCGGTTACTATATGATAAGTACCGACATACGGAATTTTAAGATCATTAACCAGCTGTACGGGATGGGAAAGGGAAATGAGGTCCTGGTCAATGAAGCGCGGCTTTTAACCATTGAATACGGGGAAAAGGGAATGATCTGTGCCCGGATAAACGGAGACCTGTTTTCCCTTCTTATCGATAAGGATGCCTATAATGAAGGGGAGCTTCTGTCCTTCATAAAGGATTTTGCAAAGAATGCCGTGGGTGACGGCTACCGGATGGTAATAAAGATCGGTGTTTATGAGGTGGAGAATCCGGACATGAGTCCTGCCATTATGCTGGATAAGACTGCCATGGCTCTGAAGAGCGTATATGATGATGAGGAAACCGAGCTTGTCTACTATACCGAGGACATGATGAAGGATACTCTTATCGAGAATGAGGTTCTTTCCCGCTTTGACAAGGCTCTTCTTAATGACGAATTTAAGATGTATCTGCAGCCCCAGGTCGATAAGGATGGGAATCTTCTGGGAGCTGAGGCTCTTGCTCGCTGGGTTTCGGATGGAAAGGTGGTTTCCCCCGGCGAATTCATTCCGGTACTGGAAAAGACAAACCAGATCTACAGGCTCGATGAGGTAATATGGGAAAAGGCTGCGAAAAAGCTTAATGACTGGAAGGGCACACCCCTTGAAAAAATGAGCATATCGGTCAATATCTCTCCGAAAGATATATATTATCTGGATATAGAGAATAATTTAAGGGAACTTAGGGCAAAGTATGACCTTACCCCCGACAAGCTGAAGCTTGAGATCACGGAAACTGCGGTAATGCTTGACAGAACAGACGGATCAAAGCTTGTGGACAAGCTGCAGGAGCAGGGCTTTCAGGTGGAGATGGATGATTTCGGCAGCGGCTATTCCTCCCTTAATATGCTAAAGGATATAAAGATCGATGTATTGAAGATAGATATGGGCTTTTTGAATACCACTGAGGATGAGGAAAGAGCTCGGGTGATCCTGGATTCGGTCATTTCCATGGCAAAAAGGCTGGGGATGACTGTCATCGCAGAGGGCGTCGAAAGCAAGAAGCAGCTGGGATTTCTGTCGGAAATGGGCTGTGATATCTTTCAGGGCTTTTATTTCTCGAAGCCGGTATCGCCGGAGAGCTTCGAGCTGGTTTACCGGGATACCGAATTCAGTTTGTAAGAGGGTATTCGCAGTTCCAGGGCCACTCTTTATTGTACGGAAAAGCATTATACCGGATGTATTCAAATTCTGTGCCGCGTTTTGCGGCATTTTCTTTTATAGCTTCCTTAACAGCTTCCTTTATTTCAGGCTCCACGCCGTAGAGGGCAAACTGGTTGATCTTTGTGACGCTTCCCGGTATCTCGGCCTTGTCAAGAGCCTGCGGGAAGCAGATAAGGGTGGTCATATCCTTGTCATATAGGCAGTAGCTGAAGGAGCTAAAGTAAGGGTTTCCCGCTGCAACCTCTATGTATTTAAGGTTGATCTGGTTTCTGAAGGTGTCTGAAGCTATGGATTCCACACCCTCTCCGATATGTATCCCGGTGACATTGTTATTGGGTCTCATTGAATGGTTGTCAAGTATAGTAAGAGCCGGACCGTCTGTTTCCGCCCTCGCCTCATAAAGACCCGTGATACCGGAGATCAGAAATAATATGGATAAAACTATAAATACTGTTTTCTTCATTAATCGCTGCGGGTTTCCCTTATTCCCTCTTTGTCAAAGACGATCTCAAAGGAACCGTTGTCCTTTGTGTCATAGAATTCGATGTTATTTTCCTTTAGCTCACTTAGTATAATCTCAGATGCAGGCTCTTCGGAGGAGGAGGTTATCACCGCCATTTCGGGGGTTGTAGCATCGATAAGCTCATCCACACTTTCAAAATCCCTGCCGTGGGCAGGCAGCTTCAGCACATCGCAGTTAAGATCCTTACGGTCAAGAACCTCGGAAAGCCTGTAATCCTCCGCATCACCGGTAAACAGCATGGATCCTTTGGGAGACTCAACCTTGACAATAAGTGAGGAATTATTGTCGTCGCTGTCGGGGTAATCAGCTTTTTTTGGAGGGATGATAAGAATATTAATATCACCTGCATCTATATTTATATCGGATGAAGGGACCTCATTTTCAAGTCCCTTTTTTGACAGGGCTTCAAAGAACTTTTCGGTTCTCTTGCCGGAATTGGTCTTATAGGTGGTGATCACCTTAAGAACCGGATAGTTTTTAATGATCTTTGAGGCTCCTCCGACGTGATCCTTGTCAAAGTGGGAAATGATCAAAAGATCCAGATCGCCGTCGGCTTTTTTTCTGAGTCCGTCCAGAATATCATCCGCATTATCCTTGTAACCGCAGTCGATAAGAAGATCAAAGTCATGTGAGTTTATCAGAAAGGCATCCCCCTTTCCGACATCAAAGCAGGTAACGCGGAAATCACCGCTTTCAGTTTCAGAGCCTTTGGTACCGCCGGATTCGGTAACCGGGATAACCGGCGGAAAAGAGATGCCTGTTCCGGTTCCGGAATCGCCGGCGCAGGAACTGGTCAAAATAAAGAACAATATGATAAAAGAAAGGGTTTTCGCCTGCTTCATTATTTTCAAATTCCCCACATGGTGATAAAATACAGTATGATACAAACGCCATTTGGTCTTTTGACGTTTGTATCATCATATTTTATGATACATCAGATTTGGAAATCAATCCATGAAGAATAAGTATTTCGCTATCATCATAGGTTTTATAATTCTATTTCTGGGATTTATCATAGTGATCCTGCAATATTCAAACAGAAATACCGAAGAAAACGGCAGGTTAAAGATCGGTCTTGTACTTAACGGAACCCATGATGACGGAGGTATGTCCCAGATTCATTACGATCCCCTTTATGACATTGTAAAAAAGAGGGATATGGTGCTGGAGTATTATGAAAATGTTCCCTATGACAGCACTGCCGGGGATATACTGGAGGAACTGGTGGATGACGGCTGCAGATTCATAGTCGTGAATTCCGCTTATTATGAGAGATATGCCCGGGATGTATCCACTAAGCATCCCGATGTCTGCTTTGTATGTTTCTTCGGAAAAAGCTATCAGAATAATTTTCTGGTATTTTCCGGAAGGCTTTACCAGGCTCATTATCTGACGGGAATAGCTGCCGGACTGCAGACCGACAGCGGTAAGGTAGGATTTTACTCCGAGAATGTGGACCATATGCTTATCTGCGGTGTCAATGCCTTTACTCTGGGTGTGAAAAGAGCAAATCCCTTTGCGGATGTGATCTTAAAATACAAGAACGGAAAAGAGGATTCGGATAATGTCAGGGAGCTTAAGGATGAATACAATATTGATATACTGGCCTGCGACGGAGATTCCGACAAACCTCTTAAAACTGCCGATGAGCTCGGTATCGGAACAATCGGGATCCATCTTGATAACGGCTCTTCATATCCCGGCACATATCTGACTGCCGCAGTGTGGGATTTTCACTCCTTTTATGATGAGCAGATCAGAAACTGCGAGGAGGGTGTTTTCAGGGGAGATAACCTGATTCTCGGGATCGATGAGGACGCCGTGGATATTGCTCCTTTGACAAAAAATGTCAAGGAAGGCATAGAAGAGAAGATCTCTTTGGAAAGAGAACTCCTGAAATCGAGAAAGACCGATGTGTTTTATGGCCCGATATATGACCGTAACGGTGAAGAAAGGGTGTTCAGCGGTGAATCCATGCCTGACAGGGAAGTATTTTATAATCAGAACTGGTATGTTTCCGGGGTGAAAATAGATGAATAAAGGAAAGCATTTTACCGTACATCTTCTTTTTGCACTGTTATTCATACTTATATCTCTTGCTCTTTACTATACTATCCTGACCTTCGGGGCAGGGAGCGGATCGCATAAAAAAAAGATCGGCTTTATACTGGACGGGGATCTGAAGGACAACGGCTGGAATGAAAGTAATGCCGAGGGAATAGAAGCCGCCCGGGACAATCTGGATTTTGAACTGTTTCTCCAGGATAATATAGGGGGATCCGAGGGGCGGCTCTATGAGACCGTAAGAAGTATGGCCGACAAGGGCTGCAGGGCCATAGTACTCAGCAGCGGCAATTTTGAAAGCCTGATGGAAAAGTATTCCGCGGAATTCTCGGACATCACCTTTTTCTGCAATGCCTCCAACGCGGGGGTATTGAATTTTGTAAATTATTCCTCCAGGATGTATCAGGCCAGATATTTATCGGGCGTGATTGCCGGGATGATGACTGAGAGCAATAAGCTCGGATATATCGGGGCAATTCCCGATGCCGAGGGAAACCGCGGAATAAATGCTTTTGCCCTTGGCGTCCAGTCCGTTAATGCGGATGCAAAGATACACGTGATCTTTACCGGAAGCTACAACGACAGCAGAAAAGAAAATGAGGCGGCTAAGCGGCTTATCAGTGAATACGGCTGTGATATTTATACAGCCCATACAAATGTGAACAGCACGATGGAAACAGCAAATAAATATAAGGTGCATTATATAGGCTGTCACAGACCAACAGGGAGCGAAAGCGAGCTTGCCAGCGTTGATGCCGATTGGGAAAAGATCTATACAGATCTTCTCAGGGAGTTTATGAAGGGCAATATTGTAAGTGAAAGTACCTACTGGTACGGACTCGAAGATAATTATGTTGGGCTCGGTTTTATTTCTTATCTGGTTCCGGATAAGGTAAAGAACAGGGTTGATTCGGAAAGAAAGCGTATCTTGAAGGGCATGGATGTTTTCAGCAACATGATAAGGGACGATAAGGGGAACACACTTTGCCGTTCAGGAGAGATCATGCCTGATGTAAGGCTTGTTGATGATATGAACTGGTATGTCAGGGGAGTAGAAGTATTAGATGACAAGGATCAGTGAAAGAATAAGGATTGTAATAGTCTGGATTCTTTTCATAGTGGTATTCGTTGTTTCGGGTATTCTCCTGAATAAACGGCTTACCGGTATAATGCAGGGCTATATCGAGAGTCAGGTCTGCGAGCAGGCTGACCGTATGGCTTCCGTGGTGTCCGAAAAACTGTACAGGGAAACGGATCAGCTGCATTATATCGCAAGAATCATCGAAAACCATGGCGGACATGTGGTCGATGCGGTTTCCTCAAACAGCATACACAGAAAAATGGGGGTCCAGACCCTTGCAGGCAGTGCGCTCAGCGGGGAGGCATTGGATGTAATGATCTTTCCCGGGATACAGGAGGCCTTCAGGGGAGTATCCTCCATAAGCTACGTAAAAAATGAAGGGCTTCTGTTTACTTCACCGGTTTATAACAAAAAAAATGTGCGCTATGTTATCTATGAGCTGTTTGATGATTATGCCCTGAAGGAAAACCTGTCCCTTCTTTCCGATGACAGCAGAAAGATAGTCATTACGACCAGAGCCGGGGATATCATTATGCCCTTCAGTGACGTCACGAATAATGAGGCTGCATATTTTGAAAGCAGAAACTACAGGGATATATTTAATGACTTAAGTCAGAGAATGGAGCTTAATTCCTCAGCGGCCGGCTTCTATTCGGTTGCCGGAGATCGCCAGATCTTTTTCACCGCGGATATTCCCTACACACCCTTCCGTCTTCGGGGCTATATGGAGCCTGATATTATGACTGCCGGGATCCTTGACGCATCCAATATAGTGATATTTGCCTTTGCTTTTCTTCTGATCCTTTATGCAATAGGCAGTCTCTATCTCATAATCGCTACGGAGAAAGCGGAGGAGAGTGATGAGCTGAGGCTTGCAAAGCAGCAGGCGGAGGAGGCAAACCGCGCAAAGAGCGATTTCCTTGCCAGCATGTCACACGAGATAAGGACACCCATAAATGCCGTTCTCGGCATGGATGAAATGATCATCCGTGAAAGTGACAATGAGCATATTCTTGAATATGCAACAAATATCAATAATGCCGGAAAATCCCTTCTGAATCTTGTCAATGATATCCTGGACTTCTCAAAGATAGAAGCCGGAAAGATGGAGATATTGAAGGATGAATACAAAACCAGCTTTATGATCACGGATCTTGTGAATATGATCGCAGTACGGGCACATAATAAGGGTCTGGAGTTCATAGTAAATGCTGATCCGGCTCTTCCCGCCGTACTCTTTGGTGACGAGGACAGGGTGAAGCAGTGTATCTTGAATCTTCTTACCAATGCCGTGAAATATACGGAAAAGGGAAGCGTTACCTTTGATCTGAATTTCAGCAAAAACTCCGACAAGGACATAATCCTTGAAGTAAGCGTTAAAGATACGGGCATAGGAATAAGACCCGAGGATCAGGTGAAGCTCTTCTCACCCTTTGAGCGTGTCGATATGCAGAAAAACAGGAATATCGAGGGAACCGGTCTCGGCTTAAGCATTGTCCAGAACCTTTTGCATATTATGGACTCCAAGCTGGAGCTTAACAGTGAATACGGCAAGGGATCCACCTTCTCCTTCAGGCTGAGGCAGGAGGTGGCTGACTGGAAGAGTATGGGCAATTTTGCCGAGGCTTATAAAAAGTCAGTTCTCACGCAGAATAAGTATACGGAGCTTTTCAGGGCGCCTGATGCGGCTATCCTCGTTGTGGATGATACGGAGATGAACCTTACCGTATTTAAGGGTCTTCTGAAGAAAACCAGGATCAACATTGATACCGCAACAAGCGGGAATGATGCGCTTAAGATGGTCCGCACCCGTCATTATGATATGATGTTTATTGACCACCGTATGCCGGTAATGGACGGAATAGATACCTTAAAGGCCATGAATGAGCTGAAGGATAACAAGAGTCTCGGTGTTCCCAGTGTTGCCTTTACCGCCAATGCCGGTGCCGGATCCAAAGAAAAATACAGAAGCTATGGATTTGATGATTATATTTCAAAGCCCGTTTCACCCTCCGAGCTGGAGGAGCTCATTATAAGATATCTCCCTCCGGAGAAGATAGAGCTTGTCGATGCGGATGAGGCTGCGGCTGAAGATGACCGGGAGGAGCTGCGGAATGAGGATCAGGATTTCATTAATGCCTATCAGGCTGCTGAGGGATTGAGCTACAATGTTGCCATAGCAAGCTGCGGGGATGTTTCGGTTTTGAAGGACTCAGCTATTACCTTCTATAAAACCATAGACGAAAGGGCAGAGGAGATCCGGAGCTTTATGGAGAAGGGGGAGGTGGAGGATTACACCATAAAGGTACATGCCCTGAAGAGCTCTGCAAGAATAGTCGGGGCTGTGGATCTTTCCATCAAGGCTGAGTATCTGGAGCGCTGCGGCAATGAAGGAAATATTGATGAGATAAAGAAGCGTACAGATGATCTTTTGAATGATTATCTGGCACTTAAGGGTGTGATGTCCTTTATCTTTGCAGATTACCTTGATGCAGACGAAATGGACAATGAATCCGCTATGAAGGATCTGTTCAGGGAGGCTCTTAGAAGAGAGACCCTTATGCAGTTTATCTTTGATGTGAGGGAGGCCGCAGATGATTTTGATTTTGACAGGATCCTTGCAAGTATCCGTCTAATAAAGGAATATAAGCTCACGGACGAGCTGAAAGAGGAGCTTGGACGCTTAAATGATGCTGCAGACAGATTTGATGACGTCAGGGTAAAGGAGATACTGGACAGGCTGGAAGTGATTCTATAGAAAGATGGGGCGACATAAGCCGCTAGACAGACTCGAACTGTCGACCTACGCATTACGAATGCGTCGCTCTACCGACTGAGCTATAGCGGCATTTGAAAATCAGCTTTCTTAGTTTACTATACACTAATGCAAAAATCAAGGTAATTATTTTGGAACAGTCAGATCGGGGATTATTTTGAACATTCACCTGCCAAACGCAGCTGACATTTGAAAACCTTGGAAAATCGTTTCTCTTCAGAAGTCTTTGGATTCTGAATAGTTGCGGATAAACAATATAAAATATGAAAAGAAAGGGAGTGTGTTGTATGAGAATCAGTGATTCAGTAAGGTATGTGGGAGTTAATGACCATAAGGTCGATCTTTTCGAGGGTCAGTATGATGTGCCGAACGGCATGGCATATAATTCATATGTCATCCTGGATGAGAAGACCGTGGTAATGGATACGGTTGACCTGAACTTTAAGGATGAATGGCTCCGGAATATTGAGAGGGAGCTTTCCGGAAAGAAACCGGATTATCTCGTTGTTTCCCATATGGAGCCGGATCATTCCGCAAATATCAGGAATTTCCTTGATAAATATCCGGACACTACTGTGGTCGGAAATGCCCAGACCTTTAATATGATGGGTCAGTTTTTCGAGCTTCCCGATGATATGAAGAAGCTCGTTGTGAAAAACAATGATACACTCGAGCTCGGGAAGAATACGCTGACCTTTGTCTTTGCTCCGATGGTTCACTGGCCGGAGGTCATGGTAAGCTATATGACTCCGGAGAACGTGCTGTTTTCCGCCGATGCCTTCGGTAAGTTCGGTGCTCTCGATGTGGATGAGGACTGGGCCTGCGAAGCGAGAAGGTACTATTTCGGTATTGTCGGTAAATACGGCGTACAGGCACAGAATCTTCTGAAGGCAGCTTCAGGACTGAAAATAGAGGTTATTTGTCCGCTGCACGGTCCCATCCTTACAGAAAACCTTTCGTACTATCTGGATCTTTATGATAAGTGGTCAAGCTACACACCCGAGGATCCGGGCATAATAATCGCATATGCTTCCGTATACGGACATACAAAGGAGGCTGCAGAGCTATTAAAGGAGCTTCTTGAAAAGAAGGGAGCACCAAAGGTATCGATAACGGATCTTGCGAGGGACGATATGGCCGAGGCTGTTGAGGATGCTTTCAGGTATGACAGGCTTGTGCTTGCCACACCCACCTATAACGGCGATGTTTTCCCCTTTATGAGGACCTTTATCGATGCCCTGCTTGAACGGAATTATCAGAAGAGGAAGATAGGGATTATTGAAAACGGCACCTGGGCACCTATGGCTGCTAAGGTTATTAAGGGAATGTTTGAAAAGAGCAAGGATATTACCTTCGCAGAGCCGGTTGTGACCGTGAAGTCCGCTTTGAATGACGAGAGCCGCGCGAAGCTTGAAGAGCTGGCGGAGGAGATGAAGTAGCATTCCCGTTGCTTCGCGCTGGAGCGCTCCCGCAATCTCTGTGCCCGGCACATGTTCTTTTTTTAGACGATTGCTCCGTTGCTTCGCAACTCCCGCAATCGCCTGCCGGCACTCGCATATCGCTCCGCTCGTATACACTCGCGTAGCTTTTATGCTCGTGTCGGACAGGTCCTCTAATGCATATCCGAATGATCGCATAAATGCGACATTCTCAATTTTAAAATACAGAGATTGCTTCGCGCTGGAGCGCTCCCGCAATCTCTGTGCCCGGCACATGTTCTTTTTTTAGACGATTGCTCCGTTGCTTCGCAACTCCCGCAATCGCCTGCCGGCACTCGCATATCGCTCCGCTCGTATACACTCGCGTAGCTTTTATGCTCGTGTCGGACAGGTCCTCTAATGCATATCCGAATGATCGCATAAATGCGACATTCGGATAGCATTGAGGACACTAAAAAAGCACGGTACGGGAGTCGGACCCGCCTCCTCAGCTTGGGAAGCTGATATACTACCGATGTACTAACCGTGCTTAGATAACGTACTCTGCGGTCTTCGCGGAGCTTTTTTATAATACGGTATTTTTCGTTATAAGTCAATGGGGACGGTTTTAATGCCGTTAAGTTAAGCATTTTGTCATCCTGAGCGCCAGCGACGCATATCCCACATCGGAGATGTGATATGAAGCGAAAAATCAAAAATTCTATCTGGGGAAATTTCATTTCCTGATGATATCTTTCCCTGGTACAGCGATTCATATACTTCTTCTCTCAGGACGTGTAGTGACTTTGAGCCCTCCTTATGGTAAGATAAACTGTGTTTTATCAATTCAGGATCCTCCATATTCTGAAACAGGAGCATAAGTTTTTTCGGCAAGGCTTCATAGGAGATATGTATATTTTGATGGCCTGGTATTCCCGGATCATCTATGACGGAAGCGAAAAGGAACACTGAAGTAATGACTAGAAAGAAGGTAAAAAATGGCTGAACAATCAGTACTGGCGTACACCTGTCCGGAGTGCGGGGGCTCTATGCTCTTCAACCCCAAGGAAGGCAAACTCAAATGTGAATACTGCGATTCACTTTTCACCAAGGAAGAGGTGGAAAAATATTTCGCCGAAAAAGAACAGAAGATGGCGGATAAGGATCAGAACAAGGAATGGGGTGAAGAAAAGGATTCCATGCGTGGATATAACTGCTCCTCCTGCGGTGCTGAGCTTATGGCGGACCAGAATACCGCTGTGATGAGATGCCCATACTGCGGAAACCAGACCATAGCACCGGTACAGTTTGCGGGTGCATTAAAGCCTGATTACGTGCTGCCCTTTGCTTTTGAGAAAAAAGAGGCCATCGCAAAATACAAGGAATATTACGATAAGCGTTTCCTGCTGCCGAAGGACTTCAAGGTTTCATCAAAGATAGATGAGATACAGGGGGTGTATGTGCCTTTCTGGCTTTTCAGCGGAACAGCAGATGCCACTTGCAAATATGATGCCAGAGATACAAAAACCCAGGGTAATTTTGAGATCACCGATTTTTACGAGTGCAACAGAGAGGGCAAAGTTGGCTTTAAGCATGTTCCGGCAGACGCTTCCGTCAGAATGGCGGATGACCTTATGGATTCCATAGAGCCTTATAAGTTCGATGCCCTTGAAGAATTCACCACGGCATATCTCCCCGGCTTCCTTGCGGAAAGATTCGATGTCAAGGAGGATGACGACAAAAAGAGAGCTGAGAAGAGGGTAGAAGAATCCGTTAAGGATAAAATGAGAAATACTGTTAAGCACGATCAGTGCAATCCTATGACGGAGGACATCAGGATAAGCTTCAATGATACAAAATATGCCCTTCTTCCGGTCTGGCTTCTTACCACAAACTGGAACGGAAAGACCTGGACCTTTGCAATGAACGGACAGACAGGGAAATTTATAGGTGATCTTCCCGTGAGCAAATCGAAGCTTTCACTGGTCGCTATAGGGACATTTATCATATCCCTTATTATCACCTCACTTATCTGGTCTGTTTCGTAAGAGGGAAGGAGAAAAACTATGTTATGTATTATATTATCGATAATTATTACGGCAATTGTGGTTTATTTCTGTTATAAGAGTATGAAGCCCGTTTCGCAGGCCTCCAATGCAACAAATTACATGGACAGCGACGTGAAGCTGAGTCTGGAAACGGATAAGTTTATCAGAACCGAAAAAAAGAGGAAAAAGGATGACTGAGCTCCCCGGGGAGATGATCGAAACCCTTATCGGAAAGGCTCATGAAATGCAGCAGAGATCATACTGTCCGTATTCAGGCTTTGCTGTGGGGGCTGCACTATTAACTGACGGAGACAGGATCTACACGGGATGTAATATAGAGAATGCCGCTTATTCCCCATCTAACTGTGCGGAAAGAACCGCCTTTTTCAAAGCCGTATCCGAGGGGGAAAGGGACTTCAGAGCCATAGCCATAGTGGGAGGAAAAAACAGGGAGATAGGTGAACTCTGCTTTCCATGCGGGGTCTGCCGTCAGGTTATGTCGGAATTCTGCCGGGGCGATGATTTTTTGATAATTACCAGAAACAGTGCAGGAACCACGGTAGTGCGTACGCTTAAAGAGCTTTTACCCGATTCATTTGAGCTGTAGGGTGTTTAATTTGACAAAAATTCATAATAATGGCATTATTAAAAATACGTTTATACTTTTTAAGGATTTGTATGTATGGATAATTTAAGCGGACTCAGTCCTGAACAACAGGCTTTATTTGCCAGCATAATGGGTAATTCATCACAGGTGGCGGCTCATAACCCCGTTATACCTGCAATGCCTCAGGCTGCTCCCGCTCCCGCTCCGGCACCTGCTCCTGCACCGGCCGGAGGAGGGGATGACGGCAGAATCTTAAGCCAGGCGGAGATAGACGCTCTTATTGCGTCAATGGCAAATTAGGGGCAGGGTATGCCTACCGTAAAGGTTAAAGGCAGCTTTCCTGTGGAGGATATGCCGATAATTCCCATGGCAGTCTTTGAATGCTTCCTTGCCATCATGTTTTTTACATGCAGGGCAGCAGATGTTTTTCTTGCCGAAGTGATTTTCGGTCTTCTATGGTTTTTCCTGACTGTTTTCATTTGGTTAAAAGCGCAGTTTTGTGTCACCGGTGTCGTTGTCACAAGGCATTTTATTGTTGTAAAGCATGGAAACGAGATAAAGCATCAGATACCCATAACAGAGGTCAGATCAGTGGAGATCGGAAAAAGCGGATCTGTCACGATACATGGCTTAAAGAACTACAGGGTCGGAAAGATGCGGCAGGCGCATGCCTTCGAACAGATGATAAATAAAATGATAAGCTAAAGACTATTCCGCATTACCTTTTCAAGCTCCAGTGCGCGGTTAAACCAGCTGTGATGAAGCCTGGCGTTTTCATATCCCCTGATGGCTATATCCTTTATTCTAATCGGGGCCGACAGAAGAGCGGAAACCTTCTCTCCAAGATTATCAATATCCCCGATATCAAAGAAAACCATATCCACATGATCACTAAACTGTTCTTTTAGAGCCTCTGAAGGGTCTGACAGGCAAAGGGCACCGTTAAGGCAGGTATTGTAGACCCTGTCGTGGCCGCCCTTCTTAAACCAGGGCATGATATTAAGAGAGAGCCTGGAATTTGCAATGGCTTTAAGACAGCTTATGGAATCAACGTTACCCATTTTTATGATATTTTCAGGGTGGCGGCAGTCAAGCTCATCATAGCCCGCACCGTAGACAGTGATCTTTATTCCGGCATCCGCTATTGAGGAAATGGCTTTACCACGGAAAAAGTGTCGTACCATCAGATCAAGAAATATCATATTTTCAAGGCAGTCCCGTAAATAAGGGTCGTCTGCCTCATCCCCGAATTCCGCTTTTATCTTTTTTATGGCGGTCTCTTCGAGGGTTTTATCCGGAGCAGCCTTTATTTCCTCGTATAATTCCATATAGAAATCAACAACGGTCCTGTCACAGTCCTTTAGATATTTTAAGAAGTATTCGGGCCTCATATAATTTCCGCAGAAGATGATATCATCCCTTCTTTTTTCAAAGGGAAGAAGGTCAGAAGCGCTGCATTCCCTTATAGTCATTCCCTCCTTATAAACTCCCGATTCAAAAGGGATGAGCTGTGTCCCTCCGAGGTAAATAACGGTGGATGCGTTTATTTCAGGGAAGAATCTCTCCATATAGGCGGCATGGTTTTCATCAATTGAGATCTGTACATATTTTTCGGGAATGTTTACGAATTCCTTATGATAATAATAGGGATGGTCTACAACGATATTTATTATGGGAATGCCGGTTTTCTTAAGGTATACGGGATCCTTTCCGTTCTTTTCACAGAGCAGCGGATCGTTTATCATTCCGTTAAAATTGAAGGACAAGAACACGGTGTCGCCGGGAGTTACAAAATTATCGAGGCCCTTTTTTGAAGAAATGGGGTCTGAACAGTCATAGATATAGATCTCATGACCCAGCATTGAAAAACATTTTGCAAGCTCGAAGGAGAAAAACTCCTGACTCTCTACGGTATTTTTGAATAGTACGATCTTCATAATACCGTATTATACCATGAAGTTAATGAGGACGGCTCCAATGGCGTCAAGTTAATGTCATTCCGAGACTACACAATGTCATTCTGAGGGCAAAGCCCGAAGAATCTTTCTCCCGGAAAAAAAGATCCTTCGCTTCGCTCAGGATGACATGGGCGCTTCGCTCAGGATGACAGGGACGCTTCGCTCAGGATGACATGGGCGCTTCGCTCAGGATGACATGGGCGCTTCGCTCAGGATGACAAGGACGCTTCGCTCAGGATGACAGGGACGCTTCGCTCAGGATGACCGAAAATATGTTCGATTATTCTTGAAAACAGCACTGTTATGTGGTAAAATCGCAAAATGTGGCGGGAAAGGGAGTAAAAAGATAAGTTTCCAAAGGCGCCAAGGATCCTTGATAAGGGAGAGAAAATGAGCGATACGGTTAATTATGATGAGGCCTCGATACAGGTTCTGGAGGGACTGGAGCCCGTAAGGATGAGACCCGGTATGTATATCGGGAGCACCGGAAGCCGGGGTCTCAATCATCTTGTATATGAAATTGTTGACAACTCGGTAGATGAGCATCTCGCCGGAAACTGCAGCGAAATAAAGGTTACCCTGAACCGGGACGGAAGTGCCACTGTTGAGGACAACGGCCGCGGTATACCCGTGGGTATGCATGAAAAGGGAGTAAGCGCTGAAAGGGTGGTACTTACCACGCTCCATGCCGGCGGAAAATTTGATGACACAGTCTATAAGACCAGCGGCGGACTTCACGGTGTTGGCTCTTCTGTGGTAAATGCGCTTTCCGAATGGCTTGATATCACTATCTGCAGGGAAGGACTTATAAACCATGACAGATACGAAAGGGGAAAGCCCACCGTTGAGCTTATTAACGGGCTTCTGCCCTGTATCGGAACCACCAGGAAAACCGGCACGAAGATAAGCTTTAAGCCCGACCCGGAGATTTTTGACACGGTCCGGTTCAAGGCTGAGGAGATAAAAAGCCGCCTCCATGAGACCGCTTATCTTAACCCTGAGCTCACCATAAAATTCAGGGATGACAGAGGGGATGAATCAGAGGAAGAAATCTTTAATGAGCCCGACGGCATCAAGGGCTTTGTCAGGGATATGAATAAATCCAGAGATGTAATCACTCCGGTAATATATTTTAACGGCGAATCCGAAAATGTGCAGATAGAATGCGCTTTCCAGTATATAAATGAATTCCATGAGGAGGTGCTTGGTTTCTGCAATAATATCTTTAATTCCGAGGGCGGTTCGCACCTAACCGGCTTCAAGTCCACCTTTACCACTGTAATGAACAGCTATGCGAGACAGCTCGGGATCCTTAAGGATAAGGACGCGAATTTTAACGGAGCGGATATACGTAACGGTATGACCGGGGTCATAAGCATAAAGCATCCGGATCCCAGATTTGAGGGACAGACAAAGACCAAGCTTGATAATCAGGACGCCGCAAGGGCTGTGGGAAAGGTTACCGGAGACGAGATACAGCTCTATTTTGACAGAAATCTGGACGTTCTGAAGTCCATACTGGAGTGTGCGGAAAAGGCTGCAAAGATCAGGAAGTCAGAGGAAAAAGCAAAGACCAATCTGCTTACAAAGCAGAAGTACTCCTTTGACAGTAACGGGAAGCTTGCAAACTGCGTAAGCCGTGACGCTTCGAAGTGCGAGATATTTATAGTTGAGGGTGATTCCGCCGGAGGATCTGCAAAGACCGCGAGAAACCGAATGTATCAGGCCATACTTCCGATAAGGGGAAAGATACTCAATGTGGAGAAGGCTTCAATCGACAAGGTACTTGCAAATGCCGAGATAAAGACCATGATAAATGCCTTCGGCTGCGGTTTTTCCGAGGGTTACGGTCAGGACTTTGATATTTCGAAGCTCCGCTATGACAAGATAATAATCATGGCGGATGCGGATGTGGACGGAGCCCATATAGCGACCCTCTTACTTACCCTGTTTTACCGCTTTATGCCTGAGCTGATTTACGAAGGGCATGTTTATATCGCCATGCCTCCGCTTTATAAGGCCCAGCCCTCCAAGGGAAAAGAAGAGTACCTTTATGATGACAGGGCTCTTGAGGAATACAGGAAAAAGCATAAGGGAAGCTTTACCCTGCAGCGCTACAAGGGCCTCGGAGAAATGGATGCACAGCAGCTCTGGGAGACCACACTGGATCCCGACAGGCGGCTTCTTAAGCAGGTAAATATCGATGATGCAAGGATGGCTTCATCCGTAACCGAGCTCCTTATGGGGAATGATGTCCCGCCGAGAAAAGAGTTTATATATTCCCACGCACTGGATGCGGAGCTGGATATCTGAAGAAACAAGGGGCTGTTCAAAATTGCTTTATTTTTTGAACAGATCCTGAAAGCCAGAGGAAAAGATAAATGTCGTCAAAGATCAAGGAACAGATAATCGGAACCGAATATTCCGAGATAATGCAGAAAAACTATATTGATTACGCCATGTCGGTAATTGTGTCAAGGGCACTCCCGGATGTAAGGGACGGCTTAAAGCCTGTTCAGAGACGTACCCTCTACGATATGAGTGAACTGAATATCCGCCATGACAGACCCTACAGGAAGTGTGCGAGGATCGTCGGAGATACCATGGGTAAGTACCATCCCCACGGGGACAGCTCCATATACGATTCTCTGGTGGTTATGGCCCAGGACTTTAAGAAAGGTCAGGTTCTGATAGACGGGCACGGGAACTTCGGCTCCATAGAGGGCGACGGCGCAGCCGCAATGCGTTATACGGAGGCAAGGCTTCATAAGATCACAGAGGACGCTTTTTTGTCCGACCTTGATAAGAATACCGTTGATTTCGTGCCGAATTTTGATGAGACCGAACGTGAGCCCGAGGTACTGCCTGTAAAGATCCCGAATTTCCTTATTAACGGGTCAGAGGGTATTGCCGTCGGAATGGCTACATCCACTCCTCCCCATAATCTCCGGGAAGTCATTGAGGCCGAAAAGGCATATCTTAAAAACGAAGATATCACCACGGAAGAACTGATGGAATACATCAAGGGTCCGGATTTCCCAACCGGTGGTATAGTCGTCAATAAGGATGATCTGAAGGATATATACGAAAAGGGCGAGGGAAAGATAAAGCTCAGGGGCAGGGTCGTAGTCGAGGACGTAAAGGGCGGAAAGCAGAATCTGGTGGTTACCGAGATCCCTTACACTATGATAGGTGCCGGTATCGGGAAATTCATGTCGGATGTGGCTTCCCTGGTGGAAAGCCGGAAAACCGCCGACATAGCCGACATTTCAAATCAGTCCGACAAAGAAGGAACCCGTATTGTCATCGAATTAAAAAAGGGAGCCGATCCTGAGAATATAAAGAATCTTCTGTACCAGAAAACAAGGCTTGAAGATACCTTCGGCGTAAACATGCTCTCGGTAAGCCACGGGAGGCCGGAAACACTGGGATTAAAGGAGATACTTGCATCACATGCAGGTTTTTTATATGAGATAAATACCCGGAAGTATACCGAGCTCTTAAGGAAGGACAGGGAAAAGAGAGAGGTAGAGGAAGGTCTCATAAAAGCTGTTGATGTTATAGACATCATAATCGCGGCTTTAAGAGGCTCAAAGAGCAGGGCTGACGCACTGGAATGCCTGATGACCGGAAATACGGAAAAAATAAAGTTCAGGAGAGAAGAGGATGCACTCCTTGCCCAGAACTTTGCATTTACCGAGAGGCAGGCAAATGCCATACTCGATATGAGGCTTCACCGCCTGATCGGTCTGGAGATAGAAGCACTTTTACGTGAGCATGATGAGACATTGAAGCGTATTTCCGAATATGAGGATCTTCTTAATCACTCCGAATCCATGAAAAAAGCAATAATAAAGGATCTTGACAGGTATTCAAAGGAATTCGGCAGGGACAGGAGAACCGAGATCGTTAATGCCGGTGCCGCCGTATTTGAAGAAAAGCCGATAGAAGAAATGGATGTGTATTTCCTTATGGACCGCTTCGGATATGCTCATACCGTGGATACTGTAACCTTTGAAAGAAATGAGGAGGCAGCGAGGTCTGAGAATAAATACTGTATTCCCGTCAGGAACACGGGGCGGATCATGCTCTTTACCGCTGCCGGACAGGCACATCTTATCAAGGTTCTGGATGTACCCCATGGAAAATTCAGGGACAAGGGAAAGCCTGTTGACAATATCAGTAATTTTGACAGTTCAAAGGAGGAGATAGTATATATCGATGATCTTGAAAGGATAATACGTATGAAGCTCCTCTTCCTTACGGAAAAAGCCTTCGCTAAGATGGTGGACGGCAGTGAATTCGATGTACTGAAAAGAAGCGTTGCGGCAACGAACCTTTCCGACGGTGACAGGATACTTCTTATCTCACCGGTCACGGATGAAACCAGGCAGATACTTCTTCAGAGTAAAAAAGGCTTCTTCTTACGCTTTGCCCTGGAGGAGATACCCGAAAAGAAGAAGGGCGCCGTCGGAGTACGTTCCATGAAGCTCTCGGAGGGGGATTCCCTTGAAAACGCATACCTTATGAACTATGCGGATGAGCGTACTGTTGAATATAAGGGTATTGACCTGCCCTTAACCTATGTCAAAAACACCCACAGAGATACGAAGGGCACAAAGATAAGAGTATGAGAGTCATAGCAGGAAGTGCAAGGAGACTGCCGTTAAAAACCCTTGAAGGTCTGGAAACGAGGCCGACCCAGGACATAATAAAGGAGACGCTTTTTAATGTGATACAGATGCGGGTTCCGGGCAGCAGGTTTTTAGATCTCTTTTCCGGAAGCGGTGCCATAGGGATAGAAGCTCTGTCCCGTGGAGCGCTCGAAGCTTATTTTGTTGAGCAGAACAGAAAGGCTGCGGCCATTATCCGTGAAAACCTGGAATTTACCCGTCTTTCAGACAGGGGACAGATTTTTTCAACGGATGTGATGATCGCCCTTAACCGCTTTGAAGAAAAAGGAATATTTGATATAATCCATATGGACCCTCCATATGAAAGCGGGCTTGAGAAAAACGTGCTTGAATACTTAAGCTCATCAACTATTGTCGGAGAGGATACTCTCATTATAGTTGAAGCTTCAAAAAAGACCGACCTTTCCTATACGGAGGATTTGGGGTATATTATTGAGAAGGACAAGCTGTATAAGCATAACCGTCATCTGTTTCTAAAAAGAGGATAATTGGCTTTATGAGTAATGCGGTTTATCCGGGTTCCTTTGATCCGGTAACCAAGGGACATCTGGATATCATCAGAAGAGCAGCAAAAATGTTTGATCGTCTCACAGTCAGCGTTCTCAACAATTCGGAGAAGAGTCCGTTGTTTTCCGCTGAGGAACGTGTTAATATGTTACGCGTGATCTGCCGGGATATTCCGAATGTGGAGATAGATTCCTTTTCCGGTCTTACAGCGGAATATGCGAAGAAAAGCGGTACAGATGTCATAATAAGGGGCTTAAGAGCCGTGACCGACTTCGAGTATGAGCTGCAGATGGCCCAGACAAACAGGAAGATACTGCCGAGTCTCGATACGGTTTTTCTCACCACCAGCTTGGAATATGCTTATCTTTCTTCATCCATAGTGCGTGAGGTGGCTTCCTATGGCGGGGATATCAGTGAATTTGTAACCCCTGAGGTGGCGGAAGCAGTATATAAAAAACTTGGTAAATTATCATAATCCGGAGGACTCTGAACAGTTACGGAATTCGAAGACTGTCAGCTTGAAAACAGCAAGAGGAAGTACTAATGGTTAGTAAGATTGAACAGATAATCGAGGAAATGGAAGAACTTATCGACGGCTGCAAGTATGCAACCTTTTCAAGCACCAAGATACTGGTGGACAAGGAAGAGATTGACGAGCTTCTTCACGAGCTGAAAACACACACGCCTGACGAGATCATGCGCTGTCAGAAGATCATCAGCAATAAGGAGGCCATTCTTGCGGATGCACATGCAAAAGCCGATGAGCTGGTGAAAAAGGCCCAGGATTTTTCGGATCAGATGGTGAGCCAGCATGAGATAATGCAGCAGGCATATGCCCAGGCAGGGGAGATAGTGAAGCAGGCAAATCTCCAGGCTCAGGAGATCATGGGTACCGCTTCGGTGCAGGCTGAGAATATCCAGTCATCAGCCATTCAGTATACTGACGATTCACTTGCGAATATACAGCAGATACTCATGGCTTCCATTCAGGAAACACAGGATAATAATAATAATCTTATTAATTCACTTTCACAGATTTTAAGTGTTGTTAATGCAAACCGCGCCGAGCTTCATCCCGAAGAGGAGGAACTTGCGAGAAATGCCGCCATTGCAGAGAGAGCAGAGGCTGAGAGGCTTATGAACGCTGCCCGGAATCCCGCTGAGGCACTGCCTTCTTATGCGGAGAGTGCTCCCCAGGCTGCCCCGGCTTCCATAGCTACAGCGGGTAATACCGTTCAGGCTCCTGCAGCTGCCCGGACACCGGCTGATACGGCAAAGAGTCCTGCTGATACTACAGAGGCTCTTCCCTCTGCGAAGAATTCGGGAAGGAAATTCAAGGGCGGTGTATCAAAGGCAATACTGGAAGCAGAGGAATGAGGTAAAAAGTTAATATGGCTGTTCTTTCCGATTTGGAACCGAAGGAAGTATTTAAGTATTTTGAAGAGATAAGTATGATACCAAGGGGCTCGCACAACACCTCCGGCATATCTTCTTATCTCTATAAATTTGCCCTTGACCATGGCTTTAAGGCAAGGCAGGACGAGATGGGAAACGTGGTGGTCTTTGTTCCGGCCACACCCGGATATGAGGAAAAGAAACCTGTTATCCTCCAGGGACATATGGATATGGTCTGTGAAAAGGTTTCCGACTCAAAGCATGATTTCACCAGGGATCCGCTGGATCTTCGTGTTATGGATGATGAGATCTTTGCCGGAGGAACGACCCTCGGCGGAGACAACGGGATCGCACTTGCCTATGCACTGGCTGCTGCAACCGATAAGGAGCTTAAGCATCCGGCTCTCGAGCTTATCTTTACCGTGGATGAGGAGGTGGGCATGGAAGGAGCTGCTTTCCTCGACACCTCGGATTTAAGGGCCGCCTACATGCTGAATCTTGATACCGAGGATGAGGGTGAGATAATCACCAGCTCTGCAGGAGGCTTAAATGCGGTAATGTCCGTCCCCGTTAAGTATAAGAAAATGTCCGGGGAGGAGTATAAGATCGTAATAAGCGGCCTTAAGGGCGGTCATTCCGGTACCGAGATCGACCGTTATCATGCAAATGCCATCATCATAATGGGAAGACTGCTTCATTTTCTCAGGTCAAAGGAGCTGGAATTCTTTGTCACGGGTCTTGACGGCGGTCTTATGAACAATGCGATACCCAGGGATGCGGACTGCGACCTCCTTCTTTCAAAGGAGGATATGGACAGGTTTGAAGATCTTATAGGTGAATTTGAAAGCACCATAAAGAATGAGTACCGGGCAAATGAGAATAATATAATGATCTACTGCGATCATAAGGGTACCACGGAAAAGGAAGTCCTTCATAAGAAGCATCAGGAAAGGGTTATTTTCCTCTTAAACACCGTTCCGGACGGGGTACAGAGGATGAGTCAGGAGGAGGCCACAAAGGGTCTTGTTGAAACCTCACTGAATAACGGGATAATGAGGCTTACGGAAAAGGAATTCTATTTGAATGCTTCGGTAAGGAGCTCCATTTCCTCTGCGAAGCAGGCTCTCTCAGATAAGCTTAAGTATCTGACCGAGACCATAGGCGGTCATTATGAAGCAAGCGGGGATTATCCCGCCTGGGAATTCAATGATGATTCCTATCTCTTAAAGAAGACCGTGGAGGTATTTAAGTCCCAATACGGGTATGAGCCGAAGGTCGTAGGCATTCACGCCGGTATCGAATGCGGCATATTCTATGAGAAGATTCCGGGTCTTGATATCATCTCCATCGGACCCGAGATGGAAGGCGTACACACTCCCCAGGAAAAGCTCTATATAGGATCGGTGAAAAGAACCTGGGAGCTGATAAAGGGTATTCTGGAAGAACTTTAATGGGTATAAAGCTTGAAAATATAGACGCTGCGCTTTTTGATATGGACGGCACCCTTGTAGATTCCATGTGGATGTGGGCTGAAATTGACAGGGAAATGATGGAAAAAAGGGGTATTCCCTTTGACAGGCATTTCCAGATAGAGATCGAGGGAATGTCCTATAATCAGACAGTTGTCTATATGAAGGAAAGATTTGGTCTGAAAGAAAGCATCGATGAGATAAAGGCTGAGATCAATGGTCTCGCCATGGAAAAATATGAATTTGAGGTAACATATAAACCCGGAGCCCTGGACTTCCTTAAGGAATGCAGGAAGGCAGGGATCAAGTGCGGTATGTCCACCAGTAACAGCGAGGAGCTTTTATCCGCCTGTGAGAGGAACCTGCATTTTATGGAATACTTCCAATCAGTCCGTACTACGAACGAAGTAGAGAACAGTAAGCCATTTCCGGACTGCTATCTTTTGAATGCCGGGGATCTCAGGGTCGAACCCTTCCGCTGCGTTGTCTTCGAGGATATCATTCCGGGCATTCGTGCCGGAATAGCCGCCGGAATGCGTGTATTTGCAGTTAAGGATGATTATTCTGTCCCGGTCGAGGATGAAAAGAGAAGGCTTTCGGACGGTTTCATTTCTGATTTCAGAGAGCTCATCATATAAGTAAACCACTTCTGTTTATTCGGTAATTTCCCCGACATAATCTGCTTCACAAGCTGTGATTATCTGTGCTATAATTCGGCTTGAGGATTTTTTGAGGAGTTTTCTATTATGAAGAAGTTTGCGTATTTTTTTGTGCTGCCTGTTATTTTAGCGGCTTTGTCGGGTTGCAGCGGTTTCCTTACAGGATATGATGATCTGCCTGCGGATTCTGATCTAAGGACAGAGGAGGTAAAGGAAGTAATACCTCCGGGAGCTCTGCCGGGAAATATCTATTTAAATATTTCGGCCATAACCCTGGATGAGCCTGTTATAAATCTTCATGCACTTACACGGGACGAAGCGAGAAAAAAGATACGCGACAGCTACGATTTTTCCCTGTGTGTAGATAACGGAAATCCCTATTATGAAGCTTTCAGGGATTATTCCCTGTCTGACAACAGTGCTGAAGGCAGTAGCAGATCCTATGATCCCGATACCGTATCCGGGGATATCATATCCGCTTCCTCAGACATTGTGGGGGAGAAAAGCTATGAACTTCCCGATATTATTTCGGACGAAGCGGATAAGCTGATAAATGAGATCTATGATGAACATATGAATGATGAACGGGATTCGGAGTACAGCTATAGTCTTGAGCTCCCTCAGGACGAATACGCAGAGTTTTATGCCAAGCTTATCCATGATGCCTGGAGCTCCGATGCAGCGGTAAATGTGATCACAGCCTTTGACAGGGACAGTAACGAGTTCCTTTTCGGCGGCGGACACGATGGCTATGAGGTGGATTTCAAAAAGCTTGCCGGGGAAATTCGGAAACGCTTTGAAGAACGTGATTTTACCGGCAAAATAGTGGCCGAGGGCAGTACCTTTGCCGTTTCCGCCGATGAATTGAAGGACAGATATCAGGAGCTTTCATCATTTGAAACACATACCACGAATGTGGCCGTCAGAAATAAAAACGTGTCTTTAGCAGCAGATTCCATTAACGGGACCATCGTAAAGCCGGGTGAAGAATTCTCCTATAACGGCACGGTTGGAAAGCGTACGAAGGACAAGGGCTACGGGGAGGCCGGAGCATACCTTAACGGTGAAGTGGTACAGGAGATCGGCGGCGGAGTCTGCCAGGTATCGACCACACTTTACAATGCAGTGTTCCGCGCGGGATTACAGAGTACGGAAAGGACAAGCCACACCTTTGCCCCAAGCTACGTGACCCCGGGACTTGATGCGACAGTATCCTGGGGCGGTCCGGATTATAAATTTGTCAATAATTCCCCCTACCCGGTGGGTATAAAGGCTCATTACGAGAACAGGAAGGTCAGGGTGTCCATATTTGGAGTACCGATCCTTCCCGAGGGAGAAAAGTGGGATCTGGTCTCAAATAAGACAGCGACTCTTGGTGTACCTGCACCCGTCTACATTTCCTCTGGGAAGGCGGAAAACGGTTCCGCAGGAAGTATCTGGGAGGCGTACAAGGTTGTCTATAAGGACGGGGAAGAGAGCGCAAGGGTATTTGACCACAAATCAAAATACGTGGGACATACCCCAAGGATATATGTGAATCCCCTTATACCGAAGGGCATGACTCCGGAGGAATACAATGCAGCCATGGCTGCTCTTGCACTTCAGGCGGCACAGGCTCAGCTACAGCCCCAGACCCAGTAGGACTGTGAGGATAATAACGAATGTCAGACAGGCTCACCGCTATAGGAAACAATAAGGATTTCATCGCGAACGGCATCTCTGCCATGCCGGGCGGATTCTTTGTCTATCGTGCGGATTATGAAACCGAAGAGATCATTTATGCCAATAAGGCTTTACTTAAGATCTTTGAATGTGAAACGGAGGAGGAGTTCTTAGAGCTTACCGGAGGGACATTTAAGGGTCTCGTATTAGATGAAGATTACGCTCATATCGAAAAGAGCATAAAGGACCAGATAGAAAAAAGCGAAAATAAATTTGATGATGTCACCTACAGGATAAAGACCCGCTCCGGAAAGATCAAGTATATCGAAGACTTCGGTAGCTATGTCGAGGATCCTAAGGAGGGGCCTCTTTTCTATGTATTTGTTTCAGATCCCCAGGATAAGATCGATCCTGTCACCGGTCTTCCGAACAGGAAGGCATTTTTCAAGTCCGTTGAAAAACGTATAGCTGAGCTTAACGGAGAGGGTTATCCCGAGATCGTCGCCTTTGACTTTAACGGTATGAAGGGCTTCAATTCGAAGTACGGCTTTAAGGAGGGAGACAGGCTTTTACGCTCCTTCGGGGATATCCTTAGGATCAACTTCGGGAGTGAATTCTGCTCGAGATTCGGGGAGGATCATTTCTGTGCCTACTGCGATCAGGGCGGCGCGGAGGATATCTTAAGCGAGGTCATCGATTCCTTCCAGAATAACAGGGACGGCAGGACCCTTCCCGTAAAGATCGGTATCACGACCTACGATAAGGATATTTCTGTATTTGACCACTACGAGAGAGCCCGTCTCGCCTGTCAGACCCAGAAGAAGTTCTACGGGTCCAGCATAGGCTACTATGACGACTCTATGACAATGGATTTCTCGAAGAATGAGTATATATTGAGCCATGTTGATATGGCGATTGCGAATGGCTGGATAAAGGTGTTTTTACAGCCCGTGGTCCGTACCCTTACCGGACAGGTTTGCAGCGGAGAAGCACTTACACGCTGGATAGATCCGGGATACGGCTTCATCTCCCCCGGAGATTTTGTGCCGCTTCTTGAAAGCGCCGGTCTTTCCTATAAGCTTGATACCTATATGGTAGAGAAGGTTATCGAGATCCTTTATAATGAAATTAAGGAGGGAAAGAACCCTGTCCCGGTATCCGTTAATCTTTCAAGGACAGATTTTCTCTACTGCGATCCGGTACAGATCATTGTGGAGGCACTGGACCGGTATAATCTGAGCCGCTCCCTTATTTGCGTGGAAATAACGGAGAGTGCATTCACCGAACAGCCTGAATACATTAAGGATGCCATTGAACGCTTTCATTATGAAGGGATAGAGGTCTGGATGGACGACTTCGGCAGCGGATATTCCTCCCTTAATGTCTTAAAGGACTTTGATTTCGACGAAATAAAGATAGATATGGCCTTTCTCCGTAATTTTGGGGATAAATCCAGGATAATCGTGACAAAGGTCGTACAGATGGCAAAGGAACTCGGCATCCATACCCTGGCGGAGGGCGTGGAGACCCTTGAGCATGTGGAATTCTTACGTAATATCGGCTGTGAAAAGATACAGGGCTATTACTATGCGAAGCCGATGGCATATCAGGAGCAGATGGAGAATCTCTTAGAGCATGGTTTTGGTTTTGAAAATAAGGAAATTGCTTCTGTTTATGAAAAGACCGGACTTGTGAACCTGGCTACCACTCTTTCCAGAGCTCTTTTCTTTTATGAAAACAGTATTTTCAAGCCTGTTTTCCTTAATGAACAGTATATTAAGACCATCGCGAAGACCGGCCTGACCTCGGAAGAGATCATAGAAAAGAACATGAATACCTCAAGCTCCCGGATAAGCAAGCAATTCCGTGATCTTGCGGAAAAGACCATTAAGAGTAAGCAGACCGAGCGCATGACCTTTGTATTAAGGAATAATTACTTCCATTTTTCCTTTTTGGACGTGGCAGATTCAAGGTTCGGAAGCATGCTTCTTGCTTCCATTGACCGCTCTGTTTTCGAGGAGCAGGAATCCAGGGCTGTCATGGATGATATACTCCGGAATATAAGTCTTGTTTATGACAGCATATATCTCATAGATATTGATGATGATTCAAGGACAGTCATCTCATCAAGCCTCACAAATGAAGCGGTAGGTGACGTGGTCTACGGTCTTAAACACTTCTATTCCAAATATTCTGCCCGTGAAATATATCCCGATGACTATAAGCGCTGGATAGATCAGTTAAGGAAAAAGGATTTTTACGGTATTTTTAATGACAGGGGAAAGGGCATCTTTGCTGACGCTGTAAGGATGAAGGACGAGAACGGGAACTATACCTGGATAGACTTTACGGTTATACATATCCCCGAGTCCGACGGGAAGCGTTTCCTTCTCTGTGTTCGTCCCTCGGTTCTTGAGTTCCAGCCGGATCTTGCCGAGGTTGCCACAAATGCAAGAATTGATACGGATGCCATGAATCCTGATTCCGATCTTATCCGCTCCATGGTGGAGGCCTCCGATATCAGGATCTTCTGGAAGGACACCGAGAGACGCTATGTTGGGGCGAGCAAGGCCTTTTTGGAATATTACGGTTACGACTCGGTTGATGATATCAGGGGAAAGACCGATGAGGAGCTTGGCTGGTTTTTAAGTGACAGCTATTCCGTAGACGATGAGATCAACGTGATAAAGCGCGGCCAGGTGGTCAAAAATTCCGTGGACAGCGTTTTGATCGACGGGGTGCTCAGAAATATCCTTATGACCAGATTCCCGGTTCACACCAGAGGGAAGATATCCGGTCTCATGGGCTATATGATAGATCTTGATTTTGACGTGGAGGCGGAGGACGGAGTTGCCAAGGGCATGCTGAGGGATCCGGTAACGGGACTTATGAATATGCAGGGCCAGATGCTTTCACTCATAAGTCTTTATGACAATTTCCTTAAAAACAATGAGGATTTTGCCAGCATCGCCATAGAGGTCAAGCGCTTTAACGATATCATCAAGGATTACGGCAGCGAGGTGGCGGATGATCTTATAAGGATGGTCGGTATAAAGATATTGAATGCTTACGGAAGGAATGCGATCATCTCAAGGATCTACGGTTGCACCTTTACTGTGATCCTGAAGAATGTGACCGGGGAGAGGGTCATCACACTTTCCGAAAAATGTATGGATTCCATAAACGGGATACATGAAATAGACAACAGGCAGTGCAGGATCAAGGCCGTGTACGGAGCCTCCTTCGGGTCCGAGCGAGACACGGTGCAGGATATCGCTGAGCTTGCGAGACTCCGTATGAAGGGGGAGTGGATACCGTTATCACCCTGAGCAGCCCCGTTATCCAGAGCGGTCACGTCACTGTTATCCAGAGCGGTCACGTCACTGTCATCCTGAGCGAAGCGAAGGATCTTTAACGGGCGAAGCGAAGGATCTTCACCGTTTTGTGATTTTGCATACAACGTAGTTCATCTCATCACGAAAGAAGCCCACAACCTCCTCCATAGCGGATTTCACATCCGAAAGCTCTCCCGTGATTATCAGGGTGCCTGTCTTCCGATCCGCCTCTCCGAGATCGATATTCCCGCTCTTTACCGCAATATCCGAAGCAATGACCGCTGACTCCGGCGGGGTAAGGTTCATGATACCTATGGCCGAGCTTTTGTAGTCTTCATGGGGACTCAGGCCCAGCTTCTGATAAATGACGGGGGATGGACCTCCGAGTATATGGGCGAAGGTTATCTCTCTTCCCGCAACGGTCTCCTGTACTATCCTCATTCTCTCTGTTTCACTGCTGTTATTTTTTAATTCCATAATCCTTTGCTTTTCGTTCCTTTCTGTTTACGGATCCTGCCGGTAAAGATCAAGGCACATCAACATAAAAAAGACATCGCCTGAAGGCAGTTATGACTTCCTGCGGACGAAATCGGTAATTGTCCGCAGGAATCCGGCTTCGCCGGACACGCCGACCGGCAAGCCGCTCGGCTGGTCAGGTACGATTATTGATTTTCTGATGAAAATCAATAATCTATTCATTATATCATGACAAAACGGAAAAACGATGCAGGTCTTTAAAATTTTTTCCAAATTGTTTAAGATAGTGTTACGGTTCACCCTTAAAATAATTGTCAGGGCTTCGGGCTCTGTGCTATGATCAGCCTGTTATTCACGGGATCGGGGAAAAGTGATATGTATAAGACTGTTGAGATCGATGATATTTTCGGGATATCAAGCCTCCTTACGGAGCAGAGATTTAGGCCGGACCTTAATAGGTACAGGTCACTGAAGATATACAGGGGAATGCCGGATTCCGGCTTTAAGATAGTCACCTCCTTAAGGAGAAACTGCAAGGATAAGAGGCGGCAGCTGGAGCCCGCTATTTTATCCAATTTCACAAAATACGCGGCTCTGGAGGATCCCTCCATTGAACAGAGCGTATGGAGGCAGATGATCCTCGGGCAGCACCACGGACTTCCCACGAGGCTCCTTGACTGGTCCTTTTCGCCGCTTACGAGCCTCCATTTTGCGATGAGCGAAAAAGACCTTGAGAAAATGGATAAGCATGACTCGGTGGTATGGAGTATCGATGTGGATGAGCTCCATGAGATGCTTCCCGAAAAGTACCAGAACATCATGCGTAAGGAGCAGACCACTGTCTTTTCCCTGAAAATGCTGCAGGAGGCCTGTGAGGGACCGCTGGAATATGATGAGGACATGCAGGGAAGAGCCATGCTCATAGTAGAGCCGCCTTCCATCGAGCAGCGCATCATTAACCAGTACTCCTTCTTTTCGATAGTTCCTTATGAGATGGACGACGTGGAGGCCTTCCTTAAGGAGCACACGGATAAAACCATCCGTTATGTAATAAAGAAGGAGATACGCTGGCAGGTGCGTGACCTTCTGGACCAGCTGAATATCAGTGAAAGAATAGTATATCCCGGGCTTGACGGCCTTTCGGAGTGGCTTGCCCGCCACTATTACGTGAAGGGCTGATAAATAATTAAAAAAGCAGCCGCTTTCTGAAATGCAGGTGACTGGTGAAATCCGGGACGAGGACTTTAAAATGCTTTACGATAAGGACATAAGAGAGCCGCTTTTTGATTTTCTCGAGGAAAAATACGGAAGGATAAGGATACTTGAAGAAAAGATGACCGGTACTGCCCGGGCGGACGTCCTTATGATAATGCCCGACAGCCTCTGCGGAATAGAGATAAAAAGCGATGCCGACAGCTATGCAAGGCTCAAAAGGCAGGTAAAAAACTACGATATCTACTATGATTTCAATATGGTTGCCGTGGGTTCGAGACACGCTTCCCATATCGAGGAGCATGTGCCGGATCACTGGGGCATAATCACGATAGATGAAACCGAAGAGGGACCGGATTTCTATATCCTGAGATCATTTAAGAAAAATCCCAATGTGTCTGTGGAAAATAAGATAAACATACTATGGAGGCCGGAGCTTGCCCATATCCAGGAGCTTAACGGCCTGCCTGTATATAAGCAGAAGAGTAAGGATTTTGTCCGGGAAAAGATACTTTTATCCGTGGATAAGGAGCTCTTAAATAAGCAGATTTCGGATGAGCTTTTTGAAAGGGATTATAATACCATCGCAGAGCGTATAAACGCATACAGGAAGGGTATAAGCCAAAAGCCAAGACGGAAAAGGAGGAAGACAAAGTATAATAAATCATCGGGAATGTGAGGATTGTATACTGCCTATACTGATTGTCTGTCAATAAATACAGAATTTCCAAGTTATGTTGACAAAAAACTGTATATTTTGTCAGAGACGTGATATAATAAAAAAAGTCACGGATGACCGGCAGATCAACGGGGAATCTGCCGTGAAACCGAGGGAAATGGTTTCAGAATCTAAAGAGAGAGGTATTGATTATGAAAAACGGAAAACCAAGGTTAGGAATCAAGTTTCAGCTTCTTATGCAGGCAGCTCTTCCACTTCTCATCGTAGGTATATCCATACTTACGATTATGGGAGTATCCATGAAGAATTCCCTGGAAGAGAAGGTGCTTGACAGCCTGAAGGCTGCAGCCCTCCTTTACGGAGATTACGGCCTTATGCAGGATACCCCCGAGGGCGACAATACCATTGAAGACCGTATGAAGCGGGAGACGGGCTTCGACTATACCTGGTTCCAGAACGGAAAACGGTATTCCACCTCCGTTGTCAAGGATGACGGCTCGAGACCAATAGGAACTGCCGCAGCCGACGAGGTTATAGATGCGGTTATGAATAAGAAGCAGATCTACACCTCCAAGAATACCGATGTGGCCGGAAAGCCCTATTTCGTTGCCTATGTTCCTGTAGTTAATGAAGACGGTTCCGTTGATATGGCCTTTGCCGGTGAACCCATTGCGCTTGTCGAGGGTACGATAGCCGCCACGATCTTCAGAGTCATAATAATTGGTGTAATAATGTCGATCATAGCGCTTATCATTATTTATTTTATATCCAGCAGGCTTTCAGATGTTGTAAGGGTGAACCTGGAAACCATAGAGCATCTTGAAAACGGTGAATTTGTCAAGGCTGATAAATATCTTGACAGAAATGACGAGCTGGGGGATATGATCCGGGATACCAATGATGTTATCGATACGCTGCAGGGCATTGTCGAGGATATTAAGCGTGAGGCGGAGAGTGTGGGACATTCCAGCTCGACCCTTGCGGATGCCGCATCCCAGATGTCACTTACCACCGACGGTGTTTCCACGGCGGTCAATGAGATGGCGAACGGTGCCACCCAGCAGGCTCAGGATATCCAGTCGGCGACCGAGAATGTCGGAAGCATGGGTGAATCTATAGCTTCTGTTACAGACAGTGCGGGAACTCTTTCAAAGACAGTTGATTCCATGAACCAGACCTCCAAGGAATCCGCTGCGGCTCTTGAAACCCTGGTCAAGGCCTCCGATGAAATGGCAGAGTCCGTTGCTTCCAT
Organism: uncultured Lachnospiraceae bacterium; assembly: GCA_947167135.1. Taxonomy (GTDB): domain Bacteria; phylum Bacillota; class Clostridia; order Lachnospirales; family Lachnospiraceae; genus NK4A144. The sequence continues at coordinate 13,138 of CAMVGV010000007.1, read as the reverse complement.
TACGGAGAAGATCCAGGCTACACGCTCTGCCGTTGACGAGATCAATTCAAAGGTCGATGCAATCAATAATATAGCTGCCCAGACAAACCTTCTTTCACTCAATGCTTCCATAGAGGCAGCCAGAGCAGGAGAGGCCGGACGGGGCTTTGCCGTTGTGGCTGACGAAATAAGGCAGCTTGCCGATGATTCCGCAAATTCCGCAAAGGAGATCCGGGAGACCATGGAGAAGCTTATCACCGATTCCGGAGCTGCGGTTGAGGAAGCAGCTGTTGTTCAGGAATCCGTTAAGAACCAGAAAGAGATCATGGAGAAGACCACGGTTGCGATTGACGACCTTCTTCAGGGTATCACCACCACCGTTTCCGAGGTTCAGGGAATTACCAATTATGCCCGTGCCTGTGACAGCTCCAAGGCCGGAGTTATCGATGCCATGAGCGGTCTTTCCGCAGTTTCGGAGGAGAACGCCGCAAGCTCACAGGAGACCTCCGCATCCGTCGAAGAGCTTAATGCTACTGTTATCACTCTTGCGGAATCCGCTGATGACCTGAAGAATATCGCAGAACAGCTGAATAAGAATATCAGCTTCTTCAAGTAAGCAGTGTTTTTGAATTCTTAGATGATATACAGTTTTTTTGCAGCAATATCCAGAATGAAATATATCGAACGCTGGGCTCTCATGCGTAATTCCAGAGAGGAGACTCTTTCGGAGCATTCCCTGGAGGTTGCCATGATTGCCCACGTTCTTGCTGTTCTCGGAAATGTCCGCTACTGCCACAAAATGGACGCGGAGAAGGCTGCACTTATCGGGATTTACCATGATGCGTCGGAGATCATTACCGGCGATATGCCTACTCCGGTCAAGTATTATAATCCCGATATACGTTCCGCATATAAGGATGTGGAGAGGATCGCGGATGAAAAGCTCTTATCAAAGCTTCCGGAGGATCTGAAGGGTGAATTTACAGGGATCTTTAAATCTGACAGCCGGGATCCCGAGGAAAAATATTTAAGGCGCCTTGTAAAGGCGGCTGACAAGATCTCGGCTCTTATAAAGTGTATGGAGGAAAAGCAGGCCGGAAATTCCGAATTCCGTACAGCCGAAGAGAGCCTTCGGAGGAAGGTCGGTGAAATGGCCGAAGAAATGCCGGAGGTCAGGGATTTTATGAATGAGTTCCTGCCTGCCTACGGAAAGACACTTGATGAACTGAATGACTGAAAAACACGGAGCCCTTAGGAAGGTCTGATCCTAAAGGCTCCGTTTTTCTTCCGAGGCTTTTTCCGTATCGGCGATCCTTTCACCGAAGCCTGTAAGTGCGGCAAAGGGCGCAAACTGGGCGGCCCTGTTTAATGCGGACATCCGTTCGTGTTTTTTTGATTCGGGATGGGGCAGATCTATGATATCCAGATAGTCCTCTATGGTACTGTTTTTTTTCAAGCCCTGTGTCCTCCAACCTGTTCGTTTCTGTCCTTCATTGTGGCATATTCCATAAGGTTCATGCCCTTAAGTACTGCGTTCTTTCCGTATTTCCTTTTAATGGACAAAACGGCCTCCTGCAGCTTTTTTTCCTTTTTCTTAAATTCCTCGGATCTTTTTCTTTCCTCTTCAAGAGCGCCGTAATCAGTAAAAAGGTCGAGCTGCTCGTAGCTTTCTTCCTCTGCTTTCTTTTTCTCCAGATCGGACTCATATATCACATGATTTGCGACCACATACATCCTCCGGACCAGGAGACCCGGGATCATTATCCTGTCATAGAGCTCCATGGCCTTATCTATGATAAGCCTCGTTGAGGATGAGAATTCACCGAGATTTATGGAGCCGTGGGCAGACTTCGGAATAAGCCTCCCGTAGTGGTCATATTCAACCGGACCATTGTAACGGCTTCTGATCTCCGGATCCTTCAGGCACTCGATATCGTAACCCACGGTCAGTACTATCTGGTCCGTGACCAGTCCTTTTCCGAAAAGCTGCAGTACCAGGTTGTCGGTCATTTCCCTGACTATTAGCCGTGCCTTCTCAACGGTGTAGGGTTCGTGGAGCACCTGTCCCTCGCTTAAGCTGTTATTTTCAGGCCTGTAAGCCTTTATATCCTTTATTTCACAGGGTTCATAGCCCCAGGCGTGGTCGATCAGAAGCTCCGCATTTATGCCGAAAAGCTTATAGAGGAGCTCCTCATTATAATAATCACTTTCCTTCCCTATGGAGCATCTTGCCACATCACCCATAGTGTACATACCGTTTTTTTCAAGCTTTAAGGCATAGCCCCGGCCTATACGCCAGAAGTCGGTCAGGGGCCTGTGCGCCCAGAGCTTTTGTCTGTAGCTCATTTCATCAAGCTCCGCAAGCCTGACGCCATCCCTGTCGGGAGGCATATGCTTGGCCACTATATCCATGGCGATCTTTGAAAGATAGAGATTTGTACCGATACCGGCGGTTGCAGTGATACCGGTTTCACTTAAAACGTGCCTTATCATCTTTATGGCCAGATCCCTAGGTGTGGTATCATAGATCTTCAGATAGTCCGTCACATCCATAAACACCTCGTCCACGGAATAAACATGGATATCCTCAGGGGAAATGTACTTCAGATAGATATCGTAGATCCTTGAGCTGTACTGCATATAGAGGGACATTCTGGGAACAGCGGTTATAAAATCAAGGCTGTACTCGGGATGAGCCTTTAATTCCCTTAAGGAGTTGCTGCTGCCGCTGAACCTGTGTCCCGGAGCGTTCTTCAGTCTGTCCCGGTTTATTTTTTTAACAAGGGAATCCGCCTCAAAGAGCCTCGGACGCCCGGATAGGCCGAAAGACTTCAGTGCGGGGGAAACAGCGAGACAGATGGTCTTTTCCGTGCGGCTCCTGTCCGCAACAAGAAGACACACATCCAGCGGATCATAACCCATTTCCCGGCTTTCCACCGATGCGTAAAAAGATTTCAGATCTATGGCAACATAGGATTTTTCAGCGGTTGTATTAATATCCATGACTATGGTATATTTTATCATAATTTTATGCTGTTGTGAACACCTGTTCGATGAGATAACAGGAGAACTGTCGTCCTGAGCGCAGCCTTTGTCATCCTGAGCGCCAGCGAAGGATCTTTTCCTCCCGACGGGAAGATTCTTCGGGCTGCGCCCTCAGAATGACACCAATGAGTTCAGAATGACACCAATGAGTTCAGAATGACATAGTATGATTCAGACGTCAAAAGTCACATTTTGATTAAATACGGATTGTTCCGTGCTTCGCACTCCCACAATCCTACCCCACACTCGCATTTCGTGGGGCCCCTTCCCCACTTCATGCTCGTGTTGGGGTGCGCCCAAAGTCCTTGTCCCCACCACAAGCAAGCTTGTGTGGTGACAATTACTTTTGGCGCTTTAATCATAGTATTGAAAAACAGCTTTAATAAAGGAGAGAAACTTGGAAATAAAGGCAAATTATCATACACATACGAATCTCTGTGACGGGAAAAACAGTCCTGAGGAGATGGTGGAGGCGGCATTAAAGGCCGGGCTTAAGCATCTGGGTTTTTCAGGACACTTTGATCCGGATGTGTATATGGATATAGATAAATACAAGAAGGAGATACGCTCTCTTCAGGAAAAATACAGGGGCAGGATAGATATTCTTCTCGGAGCCGAGGTTGACAGGCTTTTCGATGTGACAAAGGCCCGGGACTGCGAATATATAATCGGCTCCACGCATGGGCTGATGGCGGGAGATGAGATAATACCCGTTGACAGCTCTCCGGAGATATTAAAAAAGCTCTGTACCGAACACTTTGGAGGTGATCCGTATAAGCTTACAAAGGCTTATTTCGAGCTGGAGGCAAGCGTTGTCGATGTGGTGAGGCCCGATTTTATCGGACACTTTGATATAGTGACAAAGTATAATGACGAGCTTCATTTCGTGGACGAAGAGGACCCGCGTTACCTGAAACCGGCTCTCGATACCCTGGAGCACCTTGCCGGATACGATATTCCCTTTGAGATCAACACCGCACCCTATTACCGCGGGTTGAAGAAGGATATGTATCCCTGTATGTACCTTTTACGGGCGCTCCACGATTTCGGCGGAAGGATCGTGATAAGCAGTGATGCCCATAACAGCGCTGTCCTGACCGGCGCCTTTGATATTGCCGCGGAAATGGCGGGACAGTGCGGATTTAAGAGTACGAATATCCTTCTTCACGACAGCGGAGGAAATATTATCTGGAAAGAGGTTCCGCTATAAATATAACTTGAAATATGTTATCATACTTGGTAAAGAGTGCAATTGGAGAAAGCTATGTGGAACTATAATTTTACAATTCCGGCAATCTTTATATACACAATTTTCCTTGTTTACTTTATTACCGGTTCTTCACTTCCGGTGAAAAGAAACAGGAGCTTTCTTATGCTTGTGGTCTGTCACGGGCTTACCGCCGTATTTGATATACTCTCGTCTTTTTTGGACAATAATTACACAATGTTCAGTACGACCCTCCTTATCGTCTGCAATATCTTATTCTTTGTGTTTTTCATCGGCACGGCATTCTTTTTTGTCAACTATGTACTTTCCGTGCCGGAGCAATCCTCCGCCATTATCCGTATATCATTGTTTAACAGGATCTTTTTCCTGATATTCGAAGCGGTGATCATTCTTTCCGTATTTACGAGATGGATCTTTTACGTGGATTCCCTCGGGTATCACAGGGGAATTTATTACAACATTATTTATTTCATTTATTTTTCCTGTATTCTTGAAATGTACATCCTTTTTGTGGCATTTAAGGATGTGTACACGAAAAGGGAATTTAAGAGCGGGATACTCTTTGTCAGTATCCTTCTCATGGGCATTATATTAAGGTACCAGCTTCCTACGCTTCTTGTGATGAATACCTTCTGCCTCGCAGCCATCCTCGTGATCTTTCTTTCCTTCCAGGATATACACCTTTTTGAGGACCAGAGGGTGGGGCTTTTTAATAACAGGGCCTTTCATCAATACGTGGTGGAGCATCTTGGCTCCGGAAGGCTCTACCTCTACGGTTACGGCATCGTTAATTATGATGAGCTCAGGCGTATGTTCGGCGGTGCCCAGATGGACCGGGAGTTAAAGGATATTACTGCCCGGCTCAGAAAAGAATATCCGGAGCAGGTGTTATTTTACTTAAGAAACGGACGCTTTATGGTTGCCTGGGATAAGCCCTTTAACTATAAGGATATAAGGAACAAGATGGTCTCAATAGGCACCGTTGAGTTTCCTGAGGATCTGCAGATAGATGATGCCGGACAGCTTATAGAGGTTGCGAGGGACGTTTTTTCAAAGCTTAACGGAGAGGTCAGAAGTAAGCACATTGTGGTGGACCGCGACCATATTGTGGAGATCAACCGTAATGTCAGGGTTCAGCAGGCTCTTAACAATGCCATCCAGAATGACGGTATCCAGATATTCCTGCAGCCAATATATTCCGTTGAAAAAAAGAGGATCACGGGGGCGGAAGCCCTGGCACGGATTGAAGATCCCGAGATGGGAACGGTGTATCCCAATGATTTTATTCCGATAGCAGAAAAGAACGGGCTTATCGTAAGAGTGGGAGAAGCCGTTTTCAGGAAAACCTGCGCATTCTTACGGGATAGTCAAGATGAGAGACTGCAATGGATAAATGTGAATCTGTCACCGATACAGTGCGTTGCGGAGGAGCCGGTGTCGGCACTTCTCGATATTTCCGATGAATACGGCGTCTCCGGTGAGAAGCTTAAGCTTGAGATCACAGAAGATGCCATGGTGGATGACGAAGAACTGAAAAGAATGATGCTCAGAATGTCGGATCACGGCTTCTGCTTTGAGCTTGACGATTTCGGAGTGGGCTTTTCCAATGTGCTTCGCCTTAGCAATTTCCCCTTTACGGCAGTAAAGATCGACAGAGAGCTGGTGTGGCAGTACCACGATAACCCCACGAACAGCGTCCTTCCCCACCTTATAGAGGATATAAGGAGTTCGGGGATGGACGTGGTCGCAGAGGGTATAGAAAGCAAATCAATGGGAAAGGAGATGATAGAGCTTGGCTGCAATTACCTGCAGGGCTTCTATTTCTCCCGTCCGGTTCCCTTAAAGCGTTTCCCTAAGGTCTTTGACCTCCAATGGGACGAGTTTAGCGGCCTTTAAGGCTTGGGCAACCGGTCCTGTCACAATGCTTGCAACAAGCATTTCAAATACCGCGTTTCCCGCGATTATGGAGCAGATAAAGATGATTACGTTCCTTCCCGCCATCATGTTTTGTACATACTCCGTATTTCCGAAAAGAAATACGATGGTGGACATGAAGAATACCGTATTCAGGAAGGCCGAGAAAAATCCGGTCACGGTTCCCGAGATCAGCACGTTTGCAAATTTCCTCATCCCCCTGTAGATAAAGCCAAGAAGAAAACCGTCCAGCATTCTCGGTATAAAGCAGAGAATGACCGTAAGGACCGGACTTATGGTAAAAAGTGTACTGGTAAGTCCGCTGGAGCCCATAAGAGCCTTGATAATGGATGCAAGTCCCCATATCGCTCCCGCCAGAAGACCGTAAAGGGGGCCTAAGGTGATCGCAGCAATGGAAACCGGTACCATACTCAATGAAACTGTGATGGCTCCTAAGGGGACTGTTACAAACTGAAGAACGAAGATCGCGGCTGTAAGAAGTGCCATGGTAGCAAGCCGTACTACCTTTGAATTGGTATTATTCATAATAAATTCCTCCTGTTATTATTCCCGCTTGTCGGATCAATAAGGATCATATTGATATAGGCATCTCCTCCGGCTCTTGCTTACCCTGCGTAATGCAATGCCTTTAGATACGATGTATCGATCCTTAAAGAATTCCGGTATTTCGGGATACAATACAAGTTACGTGATCATATTATCACAGAAAGATGATTTTGTGTGAATCCTTTAACAATTTTTAAGAATTTAAGCTTCTTTTATGCTTCATCGATAAAAGGAAATGGTGTTAAAAATGACATAATACTTTTCTTAACGGCATTGTATCAGAGGAGGCTTCCGCTATACATAGTCACTTTGGTTTATTTGTGATAGAATAAAGAGATTAAGCGGATAGGGAGAGCAGTACTGTTATTTACTCGTTTGAATTTGTATTAAAGGGTGTTTTGCTTGGATCGGCTCTTGCCATGGATGCTTTTTCCGTGTCTGTAGTAAACGGCCTTAATGAATCCGGGATGTCCAGGAAAAAGACTGTGATTATCCCTTTGACCTTTGCCTTTTTCCAGTTTATTATGCCCCTGACGGGATGGTTTTTTGTCACCTTTATGAAGAGAGCATTTGAAGGCTTTAGGGCATACATTCCGGTAACGGCATTGATACTCCTTCTTTTTATCGGAGGGAAGATGCTGATTGAGGGCATTCTTGCTCTCGGAAATAAGGGTGAGGACGAAAAGTCAGAGTATATTCTGGATCACTTTTCCCTTATGATACAGGGGTTTGCGACCTCTATAGACGCGCTTTCCGTGGGTCTGACGGTTCCTGATTACAGCTTTTCGGAAGCATTTCTGACAGCCTTGATCATAGCAGCCGTCACATTTATAATCTGTCTCACGGGGATAGTATTCGGCAAGAGGATAGGAAGCAGGATATCACACGGTGCGGGAATCTTAGGAGGGATTATACTCATTCTAATAGGGATAAGGATGTTCATTTCCTGAGGGCGAAGCCCGAAGAATCTTTCCCCCCGGCAGTAAAAGATTGTTAAAAGAAGGGAGTCTTTACAAAAATGAAAAAAATAGAGGATTATATCAGAACTATACCGGATTATCCCGAACCCGGGATCATGTTCCGCGATATTACTACGGTAGTTCAGGATCCGGAGGGACTGAAGCTTGCGATCGACAGCCTTCAGAAGGATATTGAGGGTCTGGATTTTGATGTTATAGTCGGTGCCGAGTCCAGAGGCTTTGTATTCGGTATGCCTCTTGCCTACAACCTGGGAAAGGGCTTCGTGATGGTACGAAAGAAGGGAAAGCTTCCCGCAGAGACCATTGAGGAGACCTATGATCTTGAATACGGACAGGCGACCATAGAGATCCATAAGGACGCTATCACACCGGGCCAGAGGGTCGTTATTATCGACGATCTTATGGCTACAGGCGGTACAGTGGAAGCAGTGGTGAAGCTTGTGGAGCGCCTCGGCGGAAAGGTGGTACATATAAGCTTCCTTCTGGAGCTTGCCGGGCTTAAGGGACGTGAGAGGCTAAAGGATTACGAGATCAGCAGCGTAGTTGCCTACCCCGGAAAATGATCCGGCGGCGGTATTGATTCTCAGGGAATGAAAATATATTGTGCGATACTGAAAAATAGACAGGTCAGTAAAATAGGAACGATGACCGAGTGGGAACTGGGTCATAGGAATGCTCCCCCATATGTACTCAGACTACTTTCGTATTATGTCGAGATGCAGCATAAGCTTAATGAGAATGGCATCAGCGAGAAGTAATAGGGGGATGAATATGGGTAAAGAAAATGAAATTGTATTATTTGAAACGGAGGATGCAAAAGTAAGATTAACTGTACCTATCCAAGAAGATACAGTATGGCTGACACAAGCTCAAATGACGGAATTGTTTGATACATCTAAACAAAATGTCAGCCTGCATATAAACAATTGCTTTAAAGAGGGAGAGTTGGACAAAGACTCAGTTGTCAAGGATTTCTTGACAACTGCATCTGACGGGAAAAATTATAAAACAAAGTATTATAATCTCGACGTCATCATTTCCGTCGGCTACCGCGTTAAATCCCGGAGGGGTATCGAATTCAGACGCTGGGCCAATAAAGTTTTGAAGGATTATATTATAAAAGGCTATGCCATTAACGACAAGCGTTTGGAGGCCTTACAAAAAACTGTGGAAATTCAGGCCAAGATGCTGGCTACGGCCATTGAAGGTGACTCTGATGAGGTTTTAAAGGCAGTAAACCTTTATACTCAAGCTCTGACATTACTTGACCAATATGATCATCAGTCACTGGAGAAGCCTGAAGGAAATCAGCCGATATACAGGATAACTTATGCTGATTGTAGAGCAATGGTCGATCGCATGGAGGACAGTTTCAGATCCGACTTGTTCGGAGTAGAAAAGGAACCGGGCAAGATCGAAGGAATACTGGCTGCCGTATATCAAGATGTATTTGGTGGTGAGGTTTATCCTTCTTTGGAAGAGAAAGCGGGAATTTCTAAACAGAAATAATGCGCTATTCAGAGATGGACATAAGGTAATCAGTGACGGAGCTCTTGTAGCTATCACTCTCATGATAGCCGAGTCTGATTCCAAGGAAAAAGACATCATGACGACTATGGTCATGAATCTTTTGAGTGTGGGATAAAAATGGATAAACAGATACTTTTTGATAACATAGATAAAATACATACAACCGACATGGGTGTGGACAGAATAAAGAAGAATCTTTCGCTTGATGAAGCTGATGTTGTCGAGTGGTGCAAGTCTAAAATAATGTCAGAAAAGGCAGAGATAAGCAGGAAGGGAAAGAATTGGTATGTTTGTATTGAAGGCTGCATTATTACTGTGAATGCCAGCAGTTACACAATTATTACTGCTCACAAAGACCATGATAAAGGAACTGACTCTTAGTACAGGGTTTATAGAGTGCGGATTTACATTTGACTATGATTCACGGCCAAGATTTGCCACACTTTGCGCGACTTTGCCATTTGGCCCGATTTTCTGTAAAATGACTGAAACTTCAGCAGCTTGGCAAACCGGCGCAAACTTAGAGCTTTAGATGCAATTTAGGTGGTATGAAATGTCGATAAAGGTCTTATTCATCTGCCACGGCACCACGTAGTTAGGGGCTTGCATATAAGCGCAGAACCGCAGCATAATGCGGCATATCTTGCCCGATAAACATTTTCTTACTACCAAAAAACTACGATTGGAGAAAGATAAATAGGAAGTGCAATATTTGCATTTCCTATTGACAATTAAGTGCAAATATTGCATTATGATGATAATGGAGGTGCAATATGAGCACGGTTAAGGACTTGAGAAAAGAAAAGAGACTGACCCAGCAGCAGGCGGCCGAGATACTCGGTATATCTTTGAGATCATATAAATCATATGAAAACGATGCTGATAAGGTCGGCACTTTAAAATATAACTATATTATTGACAGGCTTAGTGCTATAAATCCGATAGACGAAGAACACGGAATCCTGGAGTTGGACTATATAAAAGAAAAATGCAAGGATGTCCTTTCGGAATATCCGGTTCATTATTGCATTTTGTTTGGTTCTTATTCTAAAGGGAAAGCCGTAGAAACCAGTGATGTTGATTTACTTATTTCATCAGATGTAAAAGGGCTAAAGTTCTACGGTATGGTAGAAAAACTCAGAACAGCACTACATAAGAAGGTTGATGTATTTAGCCTTGAGCAGCTTAAGGATAATCTGGAATTGACGGACGAGATTTTAAAGGATGGAATTAGAATATATAAAATAATCAAGATAACCCACCACCTTTAGGTGGTGGGAATATCTTGATTTCGGGTGCGGGGTTATAAGCCCCGTACCCGGAGAGCTGCGTCAGCAGCGATTTTATAACGAGCAAAAAGCGAAGCGTTTGCGAGTTTAACGGATAATACCAAAAACGATCATTATTATCTCGATAAGATCAAAACGGATTTAGCATTCATTGTTGCACATATGAAAGACGTGGATGCACAGGAGTTAAACGATAACGAGATACTGCTTGATTCCATGCTCTTTAGGATGATCCGGATTTCGGAGAATGTCAAGAAACTCTCTACAGAATACAGAGAAAACGAAAACGAATTACCATGGAATGAACTGATTGGCCTTAGGAACCGTATAGTGCATGATTACGGGAATGTTGATTTGAATATCGTATTTGAAACATTGAAATATGATATTCCGGATCTCTTGGAGCGGCTATCACCTATTGAAGAAAAACAACCTGAATAAAGAATTATCTTTCAGGATAATAGACTAAGACAAATCGCAATTTGCAGAGGTGTTCAACTATGAAAAACGAAAAGCACCCGGATCCCAATGTGATCCACCCGATAGCCGGATATGATAAAGAGATCTATGTAAAACCGACAATAAAGGATCTGAATATAATAGTCGGAGACTTTACGTATATCGCAGACTCCGATTTTGAAAGCCACGTTACGCACCTTTATGAGTGGAACGGCGATAAACTCGTTATAGGCAAGTTCTGCCAGATTGCCGCTGGCGTGGAATTTGTTATGAACGGTGCAAATCATCAGATGAACGCAGTCTCGACCTTCCCGTTTTATACGCTGGAAGGCTGGGATATGGAACCGCCGAAGGCATCTGATCTGCCGCTGAAGGGTGATACCGTGATCGGTAACGACGTATGGATCGGGCAGAATGCGGTGATCCTTCCCGGCGTACATATCGACGACGGAGCGATCATTGGAGCAAATAGCGTTGTAGGCAGCGACGTCGACCCGTACACGATCGTTGTCGGGAATCCGGCAAAGCCTTTGAGAAAACGATTTGATGATGAGCTGATCGATTTACTGCTCACATTCAAATGGTGGGACAAGAGTATAGATGAGATAAACGAATTGATCCCGCTTCTGACCTGCAGCGAAACGGATAAAGTCAAAGAAGAAATAAAGAAACGGATAGAGTGACAAATTCAGGTTCGCCGAAATGAGCATTAGAACATAATATCGGAAGATATTTTTTAGAGATCGGAAAACCGGTCTCTTTTTATGTCTAGGAAGCGGATTATTACAGAAAAAACATAAAAATGAATATAATTCATTGAAATATATTCATTTTTATGTTAAGATACCTTCAGAGTCACCATAAAAGAGGAAATGTTATGGAAAAGAAAGAAAAGGTCAGACAGGTAAGAGCAGCTGAAACAAGAAGAAAGATCGTTGCGGCAGCGAAGAAATTGATCACGGAGAAAGGCTTTGAAAGCGTAGCTATCGAAGATATAGCAAAGGAAGCAGGAGTTTCCACGGGTTCTTTCTACACCTATTTTAAGAAGAAAGAAGATGTGATAGAAGAGTTGAACCAGTCGGATTTCCTTCTTCTTGCAAAGACCGTTAATGAGATCAGGGACAAGGATCTGAATGAACGCCTGAAGTATTACTGTCGCGAGTTTCTGGCGGAAATAGAAAGGGTCGGGATTGAGATCTGCAGGCAGTGGATCAGGAATAATATCACGCCGGTCGAAATGGAAATCGAAGGGAAGATGACCACCAAGTATGATCATGATTATCTGGCTATGAGATCGCTCCTTGATGAAGGCATCAGGAGAGGCGAACTCTCAGAAGATGTCCCCGTAGATGAGATGGCTCTGTTTATCAACGCACAGCTCTACGGTCTTATGGTTGCATGGTGTATGACAGATGGAATCATTGCTGGATCGAAACAAATAGATTCTTTTTGTGGAAACATAGTAAAACCGGCACTTATGCCATACAAAAAATAATAAGAGGAGGAACAACATGATGAAGGATTTTATTTTCAGTAACACAACAAAGGTTTATTTCGGAAAGGATCAGCTTCAGCATCTGAGTGAGGAGACCTCGAAATTCGGAAAGAAGGTACTGCTAGTTTACGGTGGCGGATCGATCAAAAGGATCGGACTGTATGACAGGGTGATGGAGGAACTTAATAAAGCAGACATGACGGTGTTTGAACTTCCCGGAGTGGAGCCGAATCCTCATCATACAACTGTAAATAAGGGAGCTGCGATCTGTAAGAAGGGATCATTATCCCGAAGTGGCTCAACTACATCCTGAGCGAGAAAACCGCACCGAAGATCAAACGTTTCGGAGTGAATGTACTGGGCGTTGACGCTTCGCTCTCCGATATGGACGGTGCCAAGGCAGCGATTGAAGCTCTGGAGAAGTTCTTCTATGAGACGCTAGGTTTAAAGAGCCGCCTTTCCGATCTTGGAATCGATGACAAGAACTTCGCACTTATGGCAAAGAAAGCATGTGGGGCTAAGGGTAAGCTTGAGGGTATCACTGCTTTGACTCCCAATGATGTTGAGAAGATATTCAGAATGTGCCTGTAAATCCTCTAGGGTCAAATCTGATACGAATTTTGAAGAATGAGGTGCTTTGAAAATGATCTGT
>CAMVGV010000006.1 GCA_947167135.1 uncultured Lachnospiraceae bacterium | reverse complement strand
CGAAGGATCTGAAACAAAGCACTGTCATCCTGAGCGAAGCGAAGGATCTGAAACAAAGCACTGTCATCCTGAGCGAAGCGAAGGATCTGAAACAGGAGGAAACGTTTGAAGGTATTAGTAATAAACTGTGGAAGCTCGTCTTTGAAATTCCGTCTTATAGACACGGATACGGAAGAAGTGATGGCAAGAGGCCTTTTCGAGAGGATTGGCGAAGAGAAGGGAAGATTCACCTATATTCCCGGTGAGGGTGAAAAGGATGCCGTGGATATGATCATACCCGACCACTATGAGGCGGTGAAGCACCTGATCTATGCCATTACGGATAAGGACAGAGGTGTGATAAAGAGCCTTGAAGAAATAGACGCCGTGGGACACAGGATAGTACACGGAGGGGACAAGTTCGCACATCCCGTTATTATAGATGATAAAGTGATAAGTGAGATAGAAGAATGTTCACACCTCGCACCCATACATAATCCCGTAAATCTGCTTGGAATAAGGGCCTGCATGAAGTATCTGCCGGATACGAAGATGGTGGGAGTATTTGATACAGCTTTTCACCAGACTATGCCTGAGGAGGCGTATCTCTACGGTATACCCTATGAGTATTACAAAAAGGACAGGGTAAGAAAGTACGGCTTCCACGGAATGAGCCATGAGTATGTGTCGGCAGAGACCGCAAAGATGATGGGGAAAGACATTAAGGATACCAGGATAATCACCTGCCACCTGGGAAACGGTGCGTCGATCTGCGCGGTGAAGGGCGGAGAGTCCATGGATACCTCCATGGGATTTACACCTCTTGCAGGGGTGATAATGGGAACCCGTTCCGGAGGGATAGATCCCGAGATAGTTAATTACATTGCCAAGGAAGAGAATAAGTCCGTTCAGGAGGTAATGGATATCTTAAATACCCAGTCCGGGCTTTACGGAGTGTCAGATCAGCTTTCATCGGATGTCCGGGATCTGACCGAGGAATACGACAAGGGAAATCCGGATGCGAAGAGAGCCTTAAGCAAGCTTTCCTATTCAATATCAAAGTTTATTGGTTCCTACTTTGTAGTCCTTGGAGGAGTGGATGCCATAACCTTTACTGCGGGTATCGGAGAAAACAGCTACCTTGTACGTAAGCTTGTTTGTGATCGCCTTGGAGCTCTGGGGGTCAGGCTTGACGAAGAAAAGAATAAGAATGTTAAGGGAGCGATGATGATATCGTCGGAGGATTCAAAGGTTCAGGTATACAGGATCCCGACAGACGAGGAAATGTCCATCGCCCGTCAGGTTGTAAAAACAATAAGGTGATTTTTTCAGGAGAGGATTGGAGAAATGACAGGATCAAGTATTTGCGTCCTGCTTGCCATTATCTGCTATCTTGCGCTCACGATCTACATCGGAGTTTATTACAGCAGAAAGGGCAGTGCAGGGGACACGGAGAATTTTTATCTTGGAGGAAGGGCACTGAATCCGGTGGTTACCGCAATGAGCGCGGAGGCTTCGGACATGAGCTCCTATCTTCTGATGGGACTTCCGGGTCTTGCTTATCTGTGCGGAGTGGCGGAGGTAGGCTGGACAGTTATAGGACTTGCAGTCGGGACATATCTTAATTTCCTGCTTGTGGCGCGTAGGCTCAGAGTCTATTCCGAAACACTGGGAGCCAGTACCGTACCGGATTTTTTCTCAAGAAGGTATGAAGACAGCAGGCATATACTGTCCCTTATAGCCGCGCTGGTCATACTGATATTCTTCATTCCATACACAGCCTCCGGGTTCAAGGCTGTAGGAACACTGTTTAACAGCCTCTTTGGCTGGGATTACCATGTTTCGATGATAATAGGAGCGGTGGTCATCATCGGCTACACGGTGCTGGGAGGATTCCTTGCGGTATCCACAACGGATCTCATACAGTCCATAGTTATGACGGCAGCACTTATATTCATAGTGATCTTTGGTATTAATCAGGCCGGAGGCATCGGCGTGGTGATGGATAATGCAGCCTCACTTCCGGGATATCTTGATCTTACCAAGGGATATGATCCCTCGGCAGGCGCAGCGGGAAGCTTCGGCATTTTGTCAATAGTTTCCACCCTTGCCTGGGGTCTCGGGTATTTCGGAATGCCGCACATTCTTTTAAGATTCATGGCCATACGTGATCCGGAGGAGATCAGGATCTCACGGCGTATCGCAGCCATATGGGTAGTGGTCTCTATGGCGGTTGCAGTTTTTATCGGAATCATCGGAAACAGTCTTTCGGCGGTGGGAAAGATACCGGTTCTCAGCACAAGTGCGGATTCCGAGACTGTAATTATAAAGACTGCAGATCTGATGAGCAGATTCGGGATTCTCTTTTCTATCGTAGCGGGAATCGTGATGGCAGGTATCCTTGCGGCTACCATGTCAACCGCGGATTCACAGCTGCTTGCGGCTTCCAGCAGTATGTCTGAGGATCTCTTAAAGGACTTTCTTGGGATAAAGATGAAGAAGGAGACCTCCATGGTCATAGCCAGAGCCACGGTCTGTGTTATTGCAATAATCGCGGTCTTCCTTGCCTGGAATCCGGACAGCAGCGTGTTCAGGGTAATATCCTTTGCCTGGGCGGGCTTTGGTGCGGCCTTCGGACCCGTAATGCTTATCGCAATGTTCTGGAAGAGAGGAAACAGGGCAGGAGCCACGGCAGGAATGATAGTCGGAGGAGCCATGGTATTTTTCTGGAAATTCCTGATCGCGCCCCTTGGCGGTGCCTTTGCGATCTATGAGCTTTTACCCGCCTTTGCAGCTGCGCTTATAGTCAATGTGATCGTGTCCCTTATAACACCGGAGCCTTCGGACAGTATGAAGGCCACCTTTGAAAAGGTCAATGCTTCATGAAATTCATTTCCTGGAATGTAAACGGATTAAGGGCCTGTGTAGGCAAGGGTAATTTTGGCGAAGCGTTTCAGTCACTTGACGCGGATGTTTTCTGTCTGCAGGAGACAAAGCTGCAGGCAGGGCAGATAGAGCTGGATATCCCCGAGGCCTACTTGCAGTTCTGGAATTATGCCGAGAAAAAGGGATATTCCGGGACTGCGGTGTTCACCAGGATAAAGCCCTTAAGCGTCACACTCGGGATGGACGAATATAAGGAGGACAGGGAGGGCAGGATAATCTGTCTTGAATTCGAGTCCTGCTATCTTATCACGGTATATACTCCGAATTCCAAGCAGGAGCTTCTCCGTCTTGACGACAGGATGGACTGGGAGGATGCTTTCCTTCACTATATCAATGACCTTCAAAAGAAAAAGCCTGTGGTGATCTGCGGCGATATGAATGTCGCCCATCAGGAGATAGATCTGAAGAATCCTGCGACAAACCACAGGAATGCAGGCTTTACCGATGAGGAAAGAGAAAAGATGACAGTGCTTCTTCGGGACGGGCATCTGATAGACAGTTTCAGGTTCTTAAATCCGGAGCTTGCCGGTGTGTATTCCTGGTGGTCATACCGCGCTAATGCCCGGAAAAACAATGCAGGCTGGCGTATAGACTACTTTCTCATATCAGAATCCTTAAAACCATATCTCAAAGACGCAAAGATCCACACGGATATTTACGGTTCAGACCACTGTCCGGTAGAGCTTGTGCTGGATGTCAGGTAAATTTTATTTCGATAATCATAAAATAATCCTCTTTTCTTTTTTTATTCTGTGTTGTATTATTATTACATAAGATAGCGCGAAACGTTTCGCTCTCTGACCGGAGATGAATAGTCTCCCTGTCTTTAGCGGAGCGCGGCTTCGGCAATGATGCTGCAATGATGCTGCAATGATGCGGCGGAAAAGAAAGGAGAAAATATAAACATGGCAGATGAAAGAAAGCTTATAGGAGGACATCCCGTTATCGGTATCCGGCCAATTATCGATGGCAGAAAGGGACCTCTTGATGTCAGAGGATCCCTCGAAGAGCAGACCATGAGCATGGCAAAGCGTGCAAAAAAGCTTTATGAGGACAATCTGAAATATGCAGACGGAACTCCGGTGAAGGTTGTGATCTCCGATACCACCATCGGACGTGTACGTGAGAGTGCCCTCTGCGCAGAGCAGTTCAAAAAGGAAGGCGTTGAAATAACCCTGTCTGTAACGCCCTGCTGGTGCTACGGTTCGGAAACAATGGACATGGATCCCAATACCATAAAGGGTGTTTGGGGATTAAATGCAACAGAGAGACCCGGAGCGGTTTATCTTGCTTCTGTCCTCGCAACCCATGCACAGAAGGGGCTTCCTGCCTTTGGAATGTACGGCAAAGACGTACAGGATGCGGATGATGAGAATATACCCGATGACGTAAGGGAGATGCTTCTCCGTTTCGGACGTGCAGCAGTGGCGGCAGCATCCATCCGCGGACTTTCATACCTGCAGATCGGTTCCGTTACAATGGGTATCGGTGGCTCCATAATGGATCAGGATTTTATGGAATCATACCTTGGAATGAGAGTCGAGTCCGTTGATGAGGTGGAGATCATCCGCCGAATGGATGAGGGTATCTATGACGAGGAGGAATTCAGGAGAGCGCTTGAGTGGACGAAGAAATACTGCCCCGAGGGCTTTGACAAAAACCCCGACTGGATACAGAAGGACAGAAAGACCAAGGATGAGCAGTGGGAATTCACTGTAAAGATGTATATCATTATTAAGGATCTGATGAGAGGCAATGCAAAGCTCGCAGATAAGAATGCAACCGCAGGAAAGCAGGCGTTTGAGGAAGAGGCTCTCGGACACAATGCCATTGCAGGCGGCTTCCAGGGGCAGAGGCAGTGGACAGACCACTGGCCCAACTGTGATTATCCCGAGGCTTTCCTTTCCACTTCCTTTGACTATGACGGAGCAAGGGAGCCCTACGTTCTTGCAACCGAGAATGATGTTCTTAACGGTGTATGTATGCTTCTTGAAAAGCAGCTTACCGGTATGGCTTCTATTTTCTCAGATGTGCGTACCTACTGGAGCGGAGATTCCGTTAAGAGGGTTACGGGCTATGACATCGAAGGTCACGCAAAGGATGCCGACGGCTTCCTGCACCTTATAAATTCCGGCGCTTCCGCGCTCGACTACTCCGGAGCATCCGTTGATAAGGACGGAAAGAACGTTGTAAAGGAATTCTGGAACTTAACGGATGATGACCAGAAGAAGATGCTTGAGGCAACGACCTGGAATCCTGCTGACAACGGCTACTTCAGGGGCGGCGGATATTCATCAAGATTCCTTACCGACGCGGAGATGCCTATAACAATGGTGCGCTTAAATCTCGTTAAGGGTCTCGGACCCTTCTTCCAGATCGCAGAGGGATGGACCGTTAAGCTTCCCGCAGAGGTAACGGATACCCTGTGGAAGAGAACAGACTATACCTGGCCCTGCACCTGGTTCGCACCGAGATGCGACGGCAAGGAGGGCTCGGTATTTAAGAGTGCGTATGAGGTGATGCGTGCATGGGGAGCAAATCACGGTGCTTCCGTATACGGACACGTGGGGGCAGATCTTATAACCCTTGCATCCATGCTCCGTATACCTGTTGCAATGCACAATGTTCCTGATGAGAAGATCTACCGTCCGGCAGCCTGGGGTGCTTTCGGCACCAAGGATAAGGAGGCAGCCGACTACAGAGCCTGTTCAAACTTCGGTCCTATGTATAAGGCATATAAGTGAATCAATTCTAGGCTGATATTCAGCGATAGATAAGATAAGATAAGGCGCAGTGCTTTCCGGGTTTTTTGCGGAAATGCTGCGCCTTTTTTATTGTCATTCTGAGCGGAGCGAAGAATCTTATTACCGTATCGGAACGGTGATGCCAATATCGAGATACCGGGGTAACAACTGACAGAAAGGAGAGGCGTAGAAAAAATTACAGGGTCTCATTCATGCTTCCCGTGCGGTAGCCCTGCATATCAAGAGCAACATAGGAGAATCCGAGCTTTCTGAATTCTTCATTTACCCTTTCACGGATACCTTCTGATGCGAGCCTGGGTATATCAGCCGGCGGAACCTCTATTCTGGCCATATTGCCGTGAATACGGACTCTTTCATTCAGAAAGCCGTTTTCAATAAGGAACTGCTCCGCCTTGTCTATTTTGCGGAGCTTATCTTCTGTTATCTCCTCGCCGTAAACGAACCTGCTGGCAAGGCAGGCATAGGCAGGCTTATTCCAGGTGGGAATATTCAGTTCCCTTGCGATATTTCTGATATCTTCCTTATTAAGACCCGCGTCGCGAAGGGGGCTTTTTACCGAAAGCTCGCTGATCGCACGTAATCCGGGTCTGTAGTCACCAATGTCATCCATATTTGATCCCTCAGCAACAAAGGCCAGATCGTTTTCCTTCGCGGCTTTGATGATGTCCGAAAAGATCAGGCGTTTACAGTAGTAGCAGCGGTCAGGACTGTTATTCCTGTAGTTTTCTTCAGTAAGGGGATTGACCCTTCTTACGATATGTCTTACCCCGAGGTCTTTGCAGAATCTCCGGGCATCCTCAAGCTCTCTTTCCGGAAAAGCGGCGTCAACCGCTGTCACCGCAACGGCTTTGTTACCAAGAACCTCTTTAGCTGCGAAAAGAAGAAGGCAGGAATCAACCCCGCCGGAAAAAGCAACGGCAAGGGAAAGCGTTTCACGGATCAATTCCTTCAGCCGGTCATATTTTGTCTTTAATTCTTCCGTCATTATTCCTCCTATATTAAAGCTGTCTTCCACTACCTTTGCGGGGCACTTCCGCGCTTGATTTTACCCTATTATTGCAAAAAATAAAAGATTGTATTATAGTAACCACGGAAATTTAAGGAAAAAAGAAACGCTTGCTGCAGCAAAGAGTGCTGCAAGGAGAAAGGAGCGGTATGGAAACACTGGAATTGACACTCAGAAAACAGAAAAACATTGCACTTATTGCCCACGATGGGAAGAAGGCAGAGCTTATTGACTGGTGCAGGGAGCATGCGGAGCAGCTAAAGAAGCACTTCCTCTGCGGAACCGGCACCACAGCAAGGATGATAACGGATGCCACGGATCTTCCGGTCAAGGCTTATAACAGCGGCCCTCTGGGAGGTGACCAGCAGATAGGAGCAAGGATCGTGGAAGGAAAGATCGATATAGTGATCTTTTTTTCAGATCCCCTTACAGCCGCACCACATGACCCCGATGTGAAAGCCCTCATGCGTATCGCGCAGGTTTATGATGTGCCCTTCGCAGCAAACCGCGCAAGCGCGGACTTCATCATTTCATCCCCTCTTATGGAGGAAGAATATAACCACACTGTCATAAACTTCAAGCAGAATATCGAGAACCGTGTCAGGGAATTGAAGTGATAGCTCTGAAAGAGCAGAAATGCGGTTTTGGACTTATACCTCCGATAGAAAGTTTCATTTTGTAAAAACTATCGGGGGTTTTTTTATGTGCTCTTATGTAAGTGATTTTTTAGAAAAACTATTGATATTTAGAAAAAATGTGCTTATAATATTTTTCGAACGAAACGTTTCGCGCAAACTGAGAGCTGTATACAATAATATAGCCGAAGAATAGAGGGCGAAACGTTAATACGGCTAAGGCGCAGCGGCCGGAGAAAAGCCGTTGCAGACAGGAGTTTTTTCCAGACAGGAGGACATTATGCTTAAAGGTATTCCAAAGATTCTTTCACCCGAACTTCTGATGGTTCTTAATGAGATGGGTCACAGCGACGTGATCGTAATTGGAGACGGTAATTTTCCTTCCGAGACTATGGGAAAGGATGCGATAGTTATCAGAGCGGACGGACACGGAGTGCCTGAGCTTCTGGACGCCATCCTTACTGTTATGCCTCTGGATACATACGTGGAGCATCCCGTTAATCTTATGGAGCTTATGCCTGAGGATGTAGGCAAGATCCAGACTCCGATCTGGGATGAGTACGCACGTATCGTTGCAAAGCATGACGAGAGAGGCGAAAAGGCCATAGGCCATATAGAGAGATTCAAGTTTTACGAAGAAGTACAGAAGAAGGCCTTCTGCGTTGTGGCAAGCGGCGAGTCTGCGGTATATGCAAATGTTATGCTGCAGAAGGGTGTTGTGACCGACGCAAAGTAAAAAGCTTCGATCGGATCATAGCCTTCATAACGACTGCGAAAAGATAAACGAAAGGAAGTACAGAAAAAGAAATGGGAAAGCAGCATCCCTTAAGGGAAATGATAGAAAACAGAAAAAAGGGTGATCTCACCGGAATACCCTCATATTGTACCGCAAACAAGCTGGTTCTTGAGGCCGCACTTCTAAGGGCAAAGGAAACAGGAAAGCAGGTTCTCATAGAAGCAACGGCGAACCAGGTAAACCAGTTCGGCGGATATACGGGAATGAAGCCCGCGGATTTCTATAAGTATGTGAAGGAAATGGCTGAGAATCTCGGTGTTTCAGAGGATATGCTGATACTCGGCGGAGACCACCTGGGACCTCTCACCTGGCAGAATCTGCCGGAAGAGGAGGCGATGAAAAATTCGGAGGATCTGGTATATGCGTACACCAGAGCCGGTTTCACAAAGATACATCTTGATACCAGTATGAAGGTTGCGGATGATCCCGAGGGAATGCTTTCAACCGAGGTGATAGCTGAAAGAGGAGTACGACTTTACAAGGTGTGCATGAAGGCCTATGAGGATCTGAAGGCGGAAAAACCTGATGCGTTGAGACCTGTATTTATCATAGGTTCGGAGGTTCCTATCCCCGGGGGATCCCAGGAGGAAGAGGACTCCCTTGCAGTTACAAAGAAAGAGGCCTTTGCGGATACGGTTGACACCTATAAGGCCTGCTTCGAAAAGGCCGGTGTTGGTGATGCATTTAAGGATGTGATAGCGGTTGTGGTACAGCCCGGCGTGGAATTCGGCGATGAGCAGGTATTTTACTATGACAGGGATAATGCGGCGGATCTTTGCGGGAAGCTTAAGGATTATCCGGACATAGTATTCGAGGGCCATTCCACCGATTATCAGACTCCGGAATGCTTAAAGAAGATGGTAGAGGACGGAATTGCGATACTGAAGGTCGGCCCGGCTCTTACCTTTGGATTGAGGGAGGCACTGTTTTCGCTTTCAATGATAGAGAAGGAGATCGTTCCGGAAGAAAAGCAGGCTCATTTCATGGAAAGCCTTGAGAAGGCTATGGTAGAAAACCCCGATAACTGGAAGAAGCACTACCACGGAAGTGAAAAGCAGCAGGCACTGGCAAGAAAGTACAGCTATTCCGACCGGGCGAGATACTACATCGGAGGAGCGGAGCAGGAGAAGGCAATAGAGAAGCTATTTGAAAATCTGAGGGAGTATCCGGTTGCTATGAATATCCTTCATCAGTATATGCCGAAGCAGTATGACAGGATCCTTAAGGGTGAAATAAAGAACGACCCGAAGGAACTTGCTATGGCCGGAGCGGCCGAATACATGAGAGATTACGAATACGCAGCTTACTGAGGGAAACGCTCCTGTCATCCTGAGCGCCGACGAAGGATCCGGGTCTGTCATCCTGAGTGCCGGCGAAGGATCCGGGTCTGTCATCCTGAGCGTTAGCGAAGGATCTTTCCAAACTGTTACAGAAGATTCTTCGCTTCGCTCAGAATGACACTGTGTGTAGTAATAGAATTTCACTAACTTAACGCCATTGGTGTAGTTCCTCAGGATGATACAGAGATAAGGAGAATAAATGTATACGACATCATATGAAATGCTTGAAAAAGCTAAGAAGGGCGGTTACGCCGTAGGAGCCTTCAATGCGGAGAATATGGAGATGATAAAGGCCATCATTGCCGCTGCGGAGGAATTAAAGGCGCCCGTGATGATACAGACCACACCAAGCACCGTGAAATACGGAACTCTCGAGACCTTTGCAGCCATCACAAGGGCAGAGGCCGAAAAGGTAAGTGTTCCGGTATGTCTTCACTTAGACCATGGTGCCAGCTTTGATATGGCGGTAAAAGCCATACAGATTGGCTACGGGTCGGTAATGATAGACGGCTCGAAGCTTGAGCTGGATGCAAACATCGCACTGTCAAAGAGTGTTGCGGATGTGGGCAGAGCCTGCGGGATACCCGTAGAAGCCGAGCTTGGCAAGGTTGGAGGCAAAGAAGACGACACGGAGTCAAAGGAATCGGTTTATACGGATCCCGATGAAGCAAAACGTTTCGTTGAAGAAACGAGGGTTGATTCCCTGGCAATAGGGATCGGCACCGCTCACGGAGTTTATAAGGAGAAACCGGTTTTAAATACGAAGAGGATAAGTGAAGTAAAGGAAGTGGTAAGTATTCCGCTGGTGCTCCACGGCTCATCGGGTCTTTCCGATGAAGATGTGCGTGATTGTGTGAAGCGCGGGATGTGCAAGGTGAATTTCGCAACAGAGCTGAGGCAGGCATACCTTAAGGCCACAAGAGAGCTTCTCGCTGCAGATGATTCCATAATCGATCCGAAAAAGATCGGGGAAGCCGCAATGAAAGCGGTTAAAGCGCAGGTGGAGTACAGGATAAAGGTTTGCGGCTGCGACGGCAAGGCGTGAAAGACTGAGAGGCATAAATGGCTGAATATCTTCTTGGAATAGATATCGGAACAAGCTCCTGTAAGATCGTCCTCTTTGATAAAGAGGGCACTGTGGTTGCCACGGAAACAGGAGAATATCAGGTTTATTATCCTCAAGAGGGCTGGGCGGAGCAGAACCCGGACGAGTGGTGGAAGGCTGTTGCGGAAAGTACAAAGAGGATAATAGAGAAGAGCGGAATAGATCCGTCGGACATAGCGGGTGTCGGGACTGACGGACAGAGCTGGTCAGCGATCGCTGTGGATAAGGACGGAAGGTGTCTGATGAACACTCCCATATGGATGGACACCAGATCAGAGGATATCTGCAGTGAACTCCGTTCCCGTCTGGGAGACAGGATCTTTGAGCTGTCGGGGAACAGCCTGCAGCCCAGCTACACAACCGCAAAGATCATATGGTATAAGAGGGAATATCCCGATGTTTATAAGAATATCAGATATATCCTGCAGTCAAACAGCTTTATAGTATACCGTCTCACGGGGGAGGTGACCCACGATATTTCCCAGGGCTACGGCCTTTCCTGCTTTGATATGAGGAAGGGAAGATGGGACAGCGACATGGCCCGGGAGCTGGATATTCCGGAGGAATTTCTCCCGGATATCGTTCCCTGTCATAAGGTGGTGGGACAGGTGACAAAGGAAGCTGCGGCTCTTACGGGATTAAAAGAAGGAACCCCGGTAGTTGCCGGAGGTCTGGACGCAGCCTGCGGAACACTTGGAACCGGAGTACTGAATGACGGGGAGACTCAGGAGCAGGGAGGACAGGCAGGAGGAATGAGTATCTGCCTCGACCATTATGCCGCAGATCCTGCGCTGATACTGGGCTTTCATGTTGTTCCCGATAAATGGCTTCTACAGGGCGGGACCACCGGAGGAGCGGGCGTAATGCGCTGGATCACCGCGAATTTCGGAGATTATGAGAGAACCCTTGAAAAGAAAAGGAATTTAAGCGACGTTGCCCAGTTTAATGAGCTTGCAGAGGGAGTGGCGCCGGGTTCCGACGGACTTATCTTCCTTCCTTATATGGCCGGAGAGCGTTCCCCCATATGGGATCCGAAGGCAAAGGGAGTCTGGTACGGCATAGATTTCACAAAGACCAAGGCTCACTTCATACGTTCCGCTATGGAGGGCGGAGCCTTTGCATTAAGGCACAATCTGGAGATCGCAGAACGCTGCGGCGGTGAGGTAAAGGAGCTCCGCGCCATGGGAGGAGCATCCCTCGCAAAGATCTGGACCCAGATAAAGTCAGACGTTACCGGAAAACCCATAACCGTCTGTCATTCGGGGACAGAGACGTCTCTCGGGGCTGCGATACTTGCGGGAGTGGGGACCGGCGTATACAAAAGCTTTGAAGAGGCGGTGGCACTTACGGTGCATACTACGAGACATCACGAACCGGATCCCGCAAATAAAGAGGTGTACGACAGGAATTACAGAACGTATATAGAACTTTATAAAGATCTGAAGGATCTGATGCAGCGAACGAGTGGTTTGTGAAAGGCTTTGGAAAGATCCTTCGCTGACGCTCAGGATGACAGCGAAGAAACCGGGACTGTCATTCTGGGTGGAGCGAAGAAACCGGAACTGTCATTCTGGGTGGAGCGAAGAAACCGGGACTGTCATTCTGGATGACAGCGAAGAAACCGGGACTGTCATTCTGAGCGAAGCGAAGAATCTTACATCATAGAAATATAAAATAACATATAGGAGAAAAATAATGAAAGCAGGAGTAATCTACGCACCAAATGACATTAGATATGAGGATATGCCCGATCCCGAGCCCAAAGCGGGAGAGGTCAGGGTAAAGGTGAAATACACCGGTATCTGCGGTTCTGACGTACCGAGAGTTAATGCCGATGCCTGTCACTTTTATCCAAATGTTATAGGACATGAATTTTCCGGAACCGTTGACAGCGTTGGGGAAGGCGTCGGGAAGTTTAAGTCCGGCGACAGGGTTGCGGGTATTCCCCTTGTACCCTGTATGGAGTGTGAAGACTGCAGAAGCGGAAATTATGCACTCTGCAAGCATTACAGCTTCATAGGATCCCGGCAGCAGGGCTCATTCGCGGAATACGTGTGTGTTCCCGAGATGAATCTGGTTCACATAGCTGATAATATCCCTTTTGAGCAGGCGGCATTATTTGAGCCCACAACCATAGCACTTCACGGACTTGAGAGAGTAAATTACAAGCCCGGTAAATATGTGGCGGTTCTCGGAACAGGAACCATTGGGGTTCTTCTGGTCAACTGGCTGCACGCCTTTGATGCGAAGAAGATCGTAGTATTTGATATCGTGCCGGAAAAGCTGGAATTCGCGAAGAAAATGGGTGCGGATGATGGAATAAATACCCTTGATAAGGACTTTATGGAGCAGGCTCTGGCCTTAACAGGAGGGCATGGCTTCGATTATGTGTATGAAACAGCCGGAAACACCATCACTATGAAGATGGCTTTCGCCCTTGCTGCAAATAAGGCAGAGATGTGCTTTGTCGGAACTCCCACCAGGGATCTCACCTTCGGTGTTTCCGAATGGGAGAATATGAACCGGAAGGAATTCATACTGACAGGCTCCTGGATGAGCTATTCGGCTCCCTTCCCGGGACATGAGTGGTCACTCACGGGAGAGTATTACGGAAACGGTAAATTAAACTATGATGAGGGGCTTATTTTTAAGAAGATCCCATTAAGTAAGATCGCTGACGCCTTCGAGCTCTTCAAGACTCCGGGAGCGGTAAAGGGAAAGATACTTATTGACAGTGAGGCCTGAAAAAGCCGGCAGAAATGATTTAGAACAGAGCAGAAAGTATGACGGCGCGGGAATTTAAGCAGATAATTAGAAAACAGGATTGTAACCATTCAGAATCCGAAGGGTTCTGAATAGGTACACAGGATTAGTGAAAGAAGGAGGAGACAGAATGTCAGAATTTGTTAATCCGGAACTGGTTCCCAAGGTTAAATTTTACACAGGAGAAGAGGTTCCCTGTATAGGCTTAGGTACCTTTGGTTCAGACAGGGTCAGTGCCGAGGATGTCGCCGGAGCTGTTGACGGGGCTATACGTGCGGGCTATAGAAATGTGGACTGTGCAGCCTGCTACGGGAATGAGGATCTTATCGGAAATGTGCTGAAAAAGCTTCTGGACGAGAAGGTAGTTAAGAGAGAAGAGCTCTTCATCATGACCAAGGTCTGGAACGATATGCACAGAAAGGTTAAGGAAGCACTGAAAAAGAGCCTTTCCGATCTGAAGCTGGACTATGTTGATATGTATTATATCCACTGGCCCTTCCCCAATTACCACGCACCTCACTGTGATGTGGATTCGAGGAATCCGGATTCAAAGCCCTTCTCTGTAGAGGAGTTCTGTGATACCTACGGACAGATAGCCGATCTGAAGAAGGAGGGGCTTGTAAGAAATATAGGTATTTCAAACCTTACGATCCCGAAGCTGGATGCGGTACTGCCGAAGCTTGACGAGCTTCCGGCCGCCTGTGAACTGGAGATACATCCCTGCTTCCAGCAGAATGAGCTGATGCAGTACCTTGTGGATCATAAGATCCAGCCGGTGGGCTATATGCCTCTCGGGAGTCCCAGACGTCCGGAAAGGGATATAGTGGAAACAGATATAAACGATATGGCAGAACCGGAAATCGTGGAGATCGCAAAGAATCACGGCGTACATCCGGCACTTATCTGCCTGAAATGGGCTCAGCAGAGGGGAGAAATGGCAATACCCTTCTCCATCCACAACTATGTGGCAAACCTTAAGTGTGTGACAGAGGATCCGCTTTCTGATGAAGAGATGAAGATCATCGGAACCATGGAAAAGAATAACCGTCTTGTAAAGGGACAGGTCTTCCTGTGGCCCGGAGCAAATGACTGGCACGACCTTTGGGACGAGGACGGATTTATTGTGAGTTGATCAACACGGCTTGAGACAGATTGGAAAAAGAAATGCCATCAACCATAAAAGACATAAGGGATGAAACGGGGCTGTCGCTTGCTACGATCTCAAAGTATTTAAACGGCGGCAACGTTCTCCCGAAGAATAAAGAGAAGATAGAGGCTGCAGTGGAGAAGCTCCACTATCAGGTGAATGAGATAGCCCGCGGGCTCGTGACCAACAGCACGAGAACCGTGGGGGTCAGCGTATTCGACGTGACCGACGTATTTAACGGGATCATTCTCCATGAGATAGGGCTGCAGCTCTCACATCTCGGCTACGGCATGCTCATTGTGGATTCCTCCAATGACCAGACCAGGGAGGAGAAGAATATCCGCTTCCTTGTGAATAAGAAGGTTGACGGGATAATATCACTTCCGGTTGCCGGAAGCTCTGCCGTTCTGAATCCCGCATTTGCCGCGGATATACCGGTCGTGCTTCTGGACAGACAGTACAGGGACAGATCCCTCGACAGTATCACCCTGAATAACAGGGAGGCCGCAGCCGGAGCCGTGAATTATCTGATCGAAAGCGGTCATAAAAAGATAGCCGTTATCTGTGCAAGGAAGGAATACACGGGACATGAGCGCTACGAGGGCTTTAAGAGCGCCATGGAGAACGCAGGGCTTGAGATCCGTAAGGAATATGTGCTTGACGGTAATCACAGCATGGAGCACGGCTACAACGCCATGCATAAGATACTTAAGCTGCATGACAGGCCGACAGCTGTTCTTTCCACAAACTACGGCATCAATCTGGGTGTTGTGATGGCATTGAACGAAGCCCAGGTAAGCTATCCCGAGGATATTTCCGTCGTTGGCTTTGATAATCTCATGCTTTCAAATGTATTGAAAACACAGCTTACGGTTATGGAGCAGCCAATGGAACGTTTCGGGCAGAAGGGTGTCGAAATCCTTATGCAGAGGATAAACGAAAAGAAGGAAAATAACGGAAGCTTAGAGCATGACGGACATATCAATATTGTATTAAGTTCCCGTATGCATATGGGTGGATCGGTAAAAAAAATCTGATATATTGACTAAAATGTATTGACATAAAGAAGTATTTATAGGATAATTGCCAAAGAGCGAAACGTTTCGCGCGATACTTGGGAAAAAGTGTCGAACCGGAGCCGCCGGAATACGGATGAAGACGGACGGCAGGGACAGGCGGCCTTGCCGGGAAATCCGGATGTGATCCGGGAAGGCAGGGGCGAGACTTGAATTATGGAGGAAGATGATGGACAAGATTAAACAGAATCCGCTGGTCAAAAAGGTGGGATTTAACAGGGTGGTTCTCTGCGGGGTTCTGATCCTTATGTATATCTTTTTCTCGATACTGGTTCCGGCCATAACGGGCTCGGGATTTGCGGGGATGAGTCACATAATGGGGGCTCTGAACTACGCTTATTTCCTGGGATTCCTTTCCCTCGGGGTTACCTTCGTCATAGCTACGGGAGGCATAGACTTCTCCATAGGGCCGGTAATGTTCTGCTGCGGTCTTATTTCGGGTTACTGCCTGATTACATACAATATGCCGCTTCCGCTCTGTCTTCTTATAAGCATCCTTATAGGAACTCTTTTCGGGCTTTGGAACGGATATCTGGTGGCATACTGGACGGTTCCGCCTTTTATCGTTTCAATGGCATCAATGAATATGGCAAAGGGGATAGCCTCCGTATTTACGAAGACACAGTCTGTCAGCTGGCCGAGATCTACTGACGCCAACGGATGGTTCAGGAATCTAGTCAAAGCAGGAGGAATCCCTACCGGTCTCTTATGTTTTCTCGGAGCTGCCGTGATCTGTGCCATTATTCTGAATAATACGAAGTTCGGCCGGTATATTATCTGCCTCGGCAGTAATAAAGAAGCAGTAAGGCTTTCGGGTGTGGATACGAAAAAATGGGAGATGTGTGCATATTTGATGTGCGGCATCCTTGTGGGAATAGCAACTATCTTCTTTGTAGGAACATACACCACGGTTCAGCCGGGATACGGTGATACATACAATAATGAAGCCATTGCAGGATGTGTAATGGGAGGCACCAGTATGGCCGGTGGACTGGCCTCTATCAGCGGAACCGTCATAGGCGTGCTGATAATATCTCTCCTTCAGGAAGGGATACTGGCTCTGAAGCTTACAAAGGATATTCAGCTGATCATAACGGGTATCATTGTTATTGTTGCCGTATATGCGGATGTAATGGCGAGACGGAGGAAGAACTGACGGTCCGGTGCCGTTACTTAGCGAAGGGAGCGCGAAAGACAGAGTATGGGCGAAATAATCTTACAGATGAAAGAGATAGACAAATCCTTCCCCGGTGTACATGCCTTAGATCATGTCAGTCTCGAGGTGAAACGGGGTGAGGTACATGCTCTTATGGGAGAGAACGGAGCAGGAAAATCCACCCTGATGAAGGTTCTGACCGGTATCTACAAGAAGGATGAGGGAACCATCGTATATAAGGGAAAGGAAGTGGAATTCCGCAATACCAGAGAGGCTCAGGATAACGGTGTTGTTATAGTGCATCAGGAGCTTAATATGGTGGGAGACCTGACGGTGGCGCAGAATATATTTATCGGACGTGAGCCGCGCAAGGGTTTCCGTATAGACGACAAAAAGATGATCGAGGATTCGAAGGCTCTTTTTGACAGGCTTCATATTGACATCGACCCTACCGAAAAGATGAGTGAGCTTACTGTCGGAAAGCAGCAGATGTGTGAAATAGCCAAGGCGATTTCCCATAATGCCGAGCTGATCATATTTGATGAGCCTTCTGCAGCACTTACGGAAAAGGAGATCGAGGATCTCTTTACCATAATAAGGGATCTTCGTTCGCAGAACCTGGGTATCATCTACATCTCCCACAGGATGGATGAAATAAAGGTTATAACGGACAGGGTTACCGTCATGAGAGACGGCGGATATGTGGGAACACTTATTACAGAGGAATGTACCAAGGAAGACATCATCAATATGATGGTCGGACGTGTGATATATGAGAAACCGAAGGAGAAGAGTCTGGTTCCCGCAGATGCTCCGGTTGTTCTGAAGGTAGAGCATCTGAATGCCGGCAAGATGGTTCAGGATGTGTCCTTTGAGCTTCGAAAGGGCGAGATATTGGGATTCTCCGGGCTTATGGGTGCAGGACGTACCGAGACGGCAAGGGCTATTTTCGGTGCCGATCCGAAGCAGAGCGGTGACATATATGTAAACGGGAAGAAGGTTGAGATAAATTCACCCCAGGATGCGGTTAACCACGGTATCGGTTATCTTTCCGAGGACCGCAGGAGATTCGGGATAGTGGTCGGGAAATCAATTACGGAGAATTCCACCATGGCTGCTCTTTCGGACTATATGAGCGGGCTCTTCATCAATAAGAGCAAGGAAAAACAGGTCTCCGAAAAGTATATAAAGGAGCTGGATACAAAGACACCCAGTACAGACCAGCTGGTCGTTAATCTCTCCGGAGGAAACCAGCAGAAGGTTGTTATCGCAAAGTGGCTTGTGAGAAACAGCGATATTCTGATCTTTGATGAACCTACGAGGGGTATAGACGTAGGAGCGAAGAACGAGATCTATAAGCTTATGAACAGGCTGGCTGCCGAAGGAAAATCCATTATTATGATATCCTCGGAAATGACTGAGATACTCAGAATGAGTGACAGGATAATAGTTATGTGTGAAGGCAGGAAGACCGGCGAGATCAATATTGAAGAGGCAACGCAGGAACTTATAATGGATAAGGCTACACGCCAGATGGAAGCTTGACTGGAGGCTTTGAGATGAAGAAGAAGAAATCAATAGGTTTGTTGGCGGATCAGAAGTTCATAGTGTTGATCATAGTAGTGATCCTCTATGTGGTTTTCTCCTTTATTAGTAAGGACTTCCGCAAATATTCCACATTGGTAATGATGCTGGATTCCACATATTACATACTGCTTCTGGCCATTGGTGTAACGTTTCCGCTGATCACCGGGGGAGTCGATCTTTCCATCGGGACGGGAATGATATGCTACGGGCTCACGGGTGGATATCTGGTTGTGCAGAGGGGCTATCCCACCTGGGTCGGCCTGGTGGTTGCGGTTCTTTTCGGACTTCTTGTCGGCATTCTGAATGGGATTTTGATCGCTGTAATGGATCTGCCGCCATTTCTGGGAACACTTTGTACCTGTATGATGACAAGAGGACTGGGTTCCATATGTGCCAACAGCTTCGCCATTCCCTGGCCAGGAGCAAAGGCAGAGGGCGGATGGTTCCACAATATATTCAAGCTTACTATGGGGGCGGGCAGAAAGGCTATGAATTACCCCGTAGGTGTAATAGTACTGGCAGTGATCGTTATCTTGATGAGCTTTGTCCTTAACCATACGAGGGTCGGACGTTACACGATCGCTATAGGGAGCAATAAGGAAGCTACCAGGCTTTCCGGTGTAAATGTGAGGGCTTATCATATCACAGCCTATGCTATAAGCGGTCTTTTCGCCGGGCTTGCAAGCCTTGCCTATGCTGCGGCGATACCTACGATACAGCCCGGTACCGGCGCCGGAATTGAGCTCGACGCTATAGGCGGAGCCATAGTGGGCGGCGTTTCTCCTACAGGCGGAGCGGGTTCCATAATCGGGACAATGCTGGGTGTATTTGTGATACAGCTCCTGAAGACCGGACTTCCCTATATCGGCCTGGAGGCCAACTGGCAGCAGATAGTTACCGGCCTTGTACTTATCGGAGCGGTAATGATCGATGTGATCAAGCAGAGAAGAGAGGCACTTGAGGGATAATATTAAACAAAATATAGATAAATTGTTAATAAAGTATTAATAAACAAAAGTTATAATTATTACGGTCAATAGCCGTGAATAATGGGAAAAGAGTTTACACGGCAAGAGACATAAATTTTCACTTTCACTAAAAAGGAGGAAAACATGAAAAAGAAGTTACTCGCAACGTTACTTACAGCAGCTATGACAGCATCACTTCTTGCAGGCTGCGGCGGATCACAGGCAGCAGCACCTGCAGCAGAGCCCGCTCCCGCAGCAGAGGCAGCACCTGCAGCAGAGCCCGCTCCCGCAGAGGAAGCAGCTCCCGCAGAGGAAGCAGCTCCCGCAGAGGAAGCAGCTCCTGCAGAGGAAGCAGCCCCCGCAGAAGAAGCAGCTCCCGCAGAAGCAACCGCAAATGCAGGCGACAATGACAAGCTTAAGGGAACCCAGTTTGAGGGAACCACAGCTAAGGAAGCTTACAATTTTGCTATCGACGTTAAGTCCTTCCAGTCAACCTATTGGCAGGCAGCCCTTAAGGGTATGGATATGGCAAAGGAAGAGCTCGGCATCACATATGATGCACACGGCCCCAATTCCGAGTCTGATATCGCTGACCAGGTTAACATGCTGAATGCTGATATCACATCAAAGCCCGCAGGAATCGGACTTGCAGCCTGCGATACCACATCCGTTCTTGATTCACTTCAGGATGCGAAGGATGCAGGAATCCCCGTTGTCTGCTTCGATACCGGTGTTGCAGATGCTCCCGAGGGATCTGTAGTGGCTACAGTAGCTACAGACAATACTCAGGCAGGTGAGGTTGCAGCCGAGAATATGTATGAGGCACTTAAGGATGTCATCGGAAGCGCTACCAGCCAGGTACGTGTAGGTGAGATCAACCAGGACGCTACAGCTCTTAATATCCAGCAGAGAGGCCTTGGCTTCATCAACAAGTTCATCTCTCTTGTAAAGGCTGACGGCAAGAAGGTTGCAGTAGTTGGTAACGAGTTCTATGTAAATGCAGCAGAAGGCGCTGACGGCGACGAAGCTTCAGCTGACGTCGTTATAGAAGTAGCAGTTCCCGCACAGACCACCGTTGAGCTCTGCACAACAGAGGCTTCAACAATCCTTTCAAAGGAAGATACCATCGGCGTATTCGGATCAAACCAGACCGCAGCTGAGGGACTTCTTGCAGCAAACAGCAACCTGAATCTTCTTGGATCAGACGCTGCTGCAGGCGAAGTTATCGGTATCGGATTTGACGCCGGCTCAGTTATCAAGGGTGCTATCAAGGACGGCACAATGTATGGTGCAGTTACACAGTCTCCTCTGATGATGGGTTACTACTGCCTGTATGCTCTTACAAAGGCAGCTAACGGCGAGCAGGTATCTGATCTTCCTACAAACGGATACTGGTACAACAAGGACAACATTGATGATCCTGAAATCGCTCCCAACCTTTATGACTAAGCTTTAAGAGTGTAAAATTTACTGAAATAACGCACCCCGGAGGAGAGATCTTCCGGGGTGTTCTTATCGGAATTAGTGTACCGACACGTTCAAATTCAGACTATTTGCCTGTCTGTTTTCCATATGCTGCGTTGTCGTCAATCGGCGTAGCCCGATCGAGCAGCAGCTCTTTCATACTGTCCAGAACATCCGTGGCGGCACGTATGTAGTCATGCTTCTCACTCTTACCGAAACGGTAGGTGAATTCCGGTTTTCCGGCGGCCTGGAAGGTAAGGGCACCGTCAAAACGGTTTAAGAGGGGTTCTATACCGTCGGGATTAAGCCGTGCCTTTATGTAGATGGAAAAAACGATTGAGCCTTCCTTTGCGGAAAGATTGTCTATATATACGTCGTGGGCTTTATGCCGGATAAGGGCGGTATTGATAAGGTTAACCACACTTTCAGGAAGAGTCCCGAATCTGTCATGAAGCTCCTCCTCCATGTCCTCTGCCTCGGAATTATTTTCGACACCGGCGATCCTCTTATAGAGATCAAGCTTAAGGTTTTCATTTTTAACATAGGAATCGGGAATAAACGCATCCTCTTCCATATCTATTACTGTATTGAATTCATCCCGGGGCTCTTCTCCCTTTTCAAGCTTAACGGCAGTATCCAGCATTTTGCAGTATAGATCGTAGCCAACCTGCTGCATATGTCCGGACTGCTCGCTTCCAAGGACATTTCCGGCTCCCCGTATCTCCAGATCCTTCATAGCTATCCGGAAGCCGCTTCCAAGATCTGTGAATTCCCTTATGGCAGAAAGTCTTTTTTCCGCAGTTTCTCTTAGAAGCCGGTCTCTTTTGTACATAAGAAAGGCATAGGCTGTACGGTTCGACCTGCCAACGCGTCCTCTCAGCTGGTAAAGCTGAGAAAGTCCCATTTGATCGGCATTTGCAATGATCATCGTATTTACATTGGGAATATCTATGCCGGTTTCTATTATGGTTGTGGATACCAGCACATCTATCTCCCCGTGGATGAAATCGCTCATTATATCCTCGAGTATCTGCTCCCGCATCTGTCCATGGGCATATTCCACATTTACATCCGGGCAGAGTAAACGGATCTTTGCAGCAATATCCGCAATATCATTTACCCTGTTATGCACGAAATAGACCTGGCCTCCCCGGGCTTTTTCCCGGTTTATGGCCTCTCTTACCATTTCGTCATTATATTCCATTACAAAGGTCTGAATGGGCATTCTGTCCCTCGGAGCCTCCTCAAGGACGCTCATATCCCGGATCCCTACGAGACTCATATGCAGGGTTCTGGGGATCGGAGTGGCGGTAAGCGCGAGAACGTCAACATTACGCCGCATTTCCTTTATTTTTTCCTTGTGGGAAACACCAAAACGCTGCTCCTCGTCAATGATCAGGAGTCCGAGATCCTTGAAGCCCACATCTTTTGAGAGGAGTCTGTGTGTGCCGATGACAATATCCGCAGTTCCTTTTTTCAGCTTATCAACGGTTTTCTTTTGTTCGGTGGCTGAGCGGAAGCGGCAGAGAAGCTCGATCGTTACCGGAAAGTCCTTCATTCTCTCCTGGAAGGTATTGTAGTGCTGTTCGGCGAGAATAGTGGTCGGAACCAGAAGGGCAACCTGCTTATTCTCCTGAACCGCCTTAAAGGCAGCACGTATGGCAACCTCGGTCTTTCCGAAGCCTACATCACCACAGATCAGCCTGTCCATTATCTTTTTGCTTTCCATATCGTGCTTTACGGCTTCTATGGCGAGATTCTGATCCTCTGTTTCCTCAAAGGGGAACATTTCTTCAAATTCTCTCTGCCAGACAGTGTCCGGAGCAAAAGAAAAGCCCTCGGAATGCTGACGCTCCGAATACAGCTCCACCAGATGCTTCGCGACTCCGGCTACCGCAGAATTGACCTTTGCCTTGGTCTTTGCCCATTCATTGGTTCCGAGCTTATTTAATTTCGGTTTTTTCTCCACATCCTTTGAGGCATATTTCTGAAGAGAATCAAGATTGGATGCAATGACATAGACAGAGGAGTCATCGCGGTATCTGACTTTCACGTAATCCCTTGTCACGCCGTCTATTTCGATATGCTCCAGACCCTGATACTGCCCGATACCGTAGTCCTCATGTATAACATAATCTCCGGGAATGAGGTCCGAGAATGACGCAATATGCTCCCCCTCGTAGCTGTGCCGTTTCTTTCTTCTCTTTTTCTGTTCAGTTCCGAAAATATCGGTCTCACTGATGACAGCGAAGCGTATATCGGGATATTCAAAACCCTTGCGGAGCGACCCCTGCATCGTCATGATCTCGGAGCCCGTAAGAACCCTGTCCCTGTCATCCGAGAAAAACGCGGTGAGGCCTGCTTCCATAATATTGTCTGCAAGCCGTTTTGCTCTGGTAGAAGAGCCGGAAAGGATGATAACTCTGTAATGCTCCTTTCTGTATTTTTTGAGGTCATTGAGAAGAGAGGAAAAAGATCCGTTATATGAATTTACGCTTCGGCTGTTAATATAGAAGCTTTTCCGGGGATCGTACAGCTCGGAACGCTGCAGCATAGATCCGAGAGCGGCAGCGGGAAATCCTTCGATTCTTTCAAAGGTTTCCCGTATTCCGAACAGAAGATCTGCGGCCTTTGAAAGTGTATAGCCTTTTTCAAGCCTCGTAAGCATACTGTCGGAAAATTCCTTTTCGACGGCTTCTCCCTTTTCTGAAAGTCTAAGAGGCTCGTCCAGGATCATAAGGGTATTTGAGGGTTCAAAGAAGTCGATAAGAGAGGTCATCCGGTCATAAAAATATCCGGTGAAGGATGACAATGCTCCGCTGTCACCGGTTTCTGAAAGCTCCTCGCAGAATTCTTCTACAATGCTCTTTAGTCTGAAGGCTTCTCCGGTAAGCATTTTTTCTCTAAGCTCAGAATAACGTTCCTCATAGTCTGCCTTCAGCCTTAATAGTCCGGCCTCCCTTTCTGCTGATGTCATCACCATTTCGGAAGCAGGATAGATCCTTACATTTTCAAGCTCCTCAAGAGAGCGCTGCGTAGCCGGATCGAAAGAGCGAATGCTGTTAATGGAATCTCCCCACAGCTCAAGGCGGACAGGATTATCCTCAGTAAGGGGAAATACATCAATAATCCCCCCGCGCACGGAAAACTCTCCGGGAGCCTCACTTTGTACAGCCTTTCTGTAGCCGAGGTGGATTAATTCCCTTGAAAAATCATCAGTATTGATCTCGCTTTCTTCGTCGATGTCGATCACAGCGTCACTGATACGCTTAATTCCCGGAGTTTTTTCCATAAGAGCATCAATGGTCGTGATGAGAGTAACATTTTTCTCATCGTTCAGGGCCTTTATGCAGTTTATCCTTTCACGTGTAAGCTCGTTTCCGTTCAGGTCGGACTGATAGAAGATAAGATCCCTCGGCGGATAATACACCACATCCTTTGTGTAGAGCCGGATATCTTTGTAAAATTCTGCAGCCCTGGTTTCGTCGCTTGTTATTATAAGAGTATTTTTCCCGTCTCCGAGAGCAGCGGCAAGATGAGCCTTCTCAGCATCAGAAGCCCCGTCGATATTAATTATCCCGGGGCTTTTCAGGCTTTTTTCGATATCCAGGAAGGTGTCATACTCCCTAAGCGGAGCAGCAAAGGCTTTTTTCATGAGATAAGACTGTCCTTTATTTTCTTAAAATCTATGGAAAGATCGTCGTAAATACTTACTTTTATACTGTCATCAAATGTGTATTCTTCAGGGATATCTTTGCCATTTCCAAAATCAAATACGCCAACCTTAGCTTCCATAGGATTCACGATCCAGTAGAGCCGGACACCGGCCCTATTGTATATGCTTACCTTTTTTATATAATCAAGACTCATATTTCCGGGAGATGCTATCTCGATTATCCAGTCCGGAGCGCCCTTGCAGCCTCGTTCCGTAAGCTTATCCCTGTCACAGATGACACTGATGTCCGGAACCACAACAGTCCTGTCATCATTCTCATCGGGCTGAACATCGAAGGGGGCAGAGAAAACCTCACAGTTACCTTTATTCCCACGAATAAAGAGGCTGATGTCAATTAGTAACTCTCTGGAAATGATCTGATGCGTTGTCGATAGTGAAGCCATATCATAAAACTCACCCTTAATAAGTTCAACGCGGTTTTCCTCAGAAGTATTATAATAGTCTTCTGCAGTAAAATACGTTTCTTTTGGTTGTGATAAAGGCATAATTGTGTCCTCCTGAAGGATTATGGCTGCTACCCAATGATTATAACACAAAATCCTTTTTGGCTCTGTTTCAGATTCGAAGGAATATAGGGTATACCTCGAACGAAAACTTCATCCGGGTTGAATTAATAGGTTTAAGGTGTTAGTATATTCTTCATAAGCAGTGTTCTTATATCTTTCTATCAGGTGCCATCACCTTCTAAAAGTTCTGAAATTCCTGCTTATAACCCCTAATACTATAAATAAGCAGGAGATTAATTAGTCGCACTGTTTCATGTCTCCTGCGGAAAGGAGAAAACTAATGGAACAGGCAAATGTTATGATAAAAAAATATGAGGAACTGGAATTCCGGGACGACTTTATGTTCGGTAAGGTTATGCAGGACAAGGAACTCTGTCGGGATGTGCTGGAGTGTCTGCTACAGAGACCCGTGGGGGAATTGTCGGATATAGATCCTCAGAGGGAGTTTCGGTGTACATCGGATGGAAAGCCTATAAGACTCGATATTTACACCAGGGACGAGCGGGGAATATATGATGCCGAGATGCAGAATAAAGGGCGTAAAAGCCTTAAGGATCTGGCGTTAACAAAAAGAAGTAGGTACTACCAGTCATCTATAGATACCGATTATATGGACAGAGGGTACCATTATAAAACACTCCCAGACAGCACGATATTGTTCATCTGCACGTTTGATCCGTTTGAAAAAGGATTGGCAAAGTATTCATTTACGGGATGCTGTGAAGAAGATAACAGCATTACGATTGATGACGGGGTATCCAGAATATTTTATAACTGTACATACAGCGGCAAAGACCTGCCGGAAGAAATCGGGAAATTTTATCAATATGTGGAAACAGGAAAGAGCGGGGACGCTTTAACCAAACGAATAGATGAGGCAGTACATGAAGCCAGAAAAAGAGAAGAGTGGAGGTCGGACTATATGAAGGAAAGAGTAATCATTATGGACGCAATAGAAGAAGAGAGGCAGAATACCGAGCGGGAACGCAAACGTGCGGATGAAGCTGAATCCCGCGCAAACAGTGCTGAGGCGGAGCTTGAAAAAGCCAGAAAGATAATTTCCGATTATGAGGCAAAGGAAAGGGAAGCGACGAAACCAATAGTCACTACATAAACAAACTTGTGTTTTTCAGCTCATCAAAATATTATGACTTCCTGCGGACAAAATCGGTGATTGTCCGCAGGAATCCGGCTTCGCCGGACACGCCGACCGGCAAGCCGCTCGGCTGGTCAATTTCGATTCTTGTTTTTCCGATGAAAAACAAGAATTTATACACAACAGTAAAAACACCCCGGAGGAGGTTAACTCTTCCGGGGTGAATGTTAATTCATATCACTTGGCTATTCGCTATCTTACTTAGATGCTGAACCTGCGTAATAATTTCCTGCGAAATTACCATCAAGCTCATAGTAGCTTGTAGCCTTCAGGCTGTTGGTATCAGCTGTGCAAGTCTTAGCTGCTCCATTGATTCCCTTCGGCTTGCCAGCCTTCTTGGTAACCTTAAGGGTAACCTTCTTGCTGCCTACTGTTCCCTTAAGCTTCTTAGGAAGCTTATCCTTGGTAACTGACAGAACATTCAGCTTACCAGCCTTAGCAACTTCAATAGCATCCTTGTCGTTTCCGCCGTATGCAGGGTATACAGCGATTACAAGATTTGTAGCATCAACTTTCTTGTTGGATGCATCAACAAATTCGTTATCGGAAATAGTATAGCTAGAGCTCTTATCCTTCTTGATCGTCTTTACCATAGTCTTCATAGCACTCTTCAGAGCCTTATTCTCAGTCTTATCTGTAAGCGTGATTGAAGAGATATAAGTAGCCTTCTTTAATCCAGCTGCAACAGGCTTTCCTTCAAGAGTAACAGTAGCACCCTTCTGAGCCTTGATCTTAATCTTCTTAATATCAAGCTTCTTAAGCTTTGCTGCACTTACAGTATCAAGTACTTCAAATCCGGCTTCGTTCTCGCTGATCAGATCAGGAGCAGATACGGTAGCATCCGATGCCTTATAAACAGTAATAGTGCTGCTGTCAAGCTTAACACCTGACTTCTTTGATCCAACCTTCTGACCGTCCCAAGCTACTGCGGTGGGATATACGATGTAGTATTCACCAACCTTGACAGACGTATAGCTCTGGATGTTTGCGCTGATTGTAGCAATGTTGGCAGAAAGTGTTTTGTCTGCAGATACAGTGGGATTCCAATCTGCACTAGCACTACTTGCACTACTTGCATCAGTTGTTCCAGCAACCAATGCGCCTTCTTCTGCGATAACAGCTTCGCTCTCAATGGTCTCTGCCGCAAATGCGAATGAGTTCATTGTGAAAACCATAGCTGCTGCAAGAAGAAGAGACAGCATTTTCTTAGTTCTTGTTCTCATAATAATTTTTCTCCTTTTCTTCCTTAATTTCTCCCCTTAAGCCCATATATGCTGTGCCTCATAGATGAGATAAGGATTAAAACAACCCGGGGTGTCATTCCCCGTCGGAAAGAATTCTACCACACCTTATTCCAATATTCAAACCCAAATTGCACTATTTTTTGTACAATTGTTGTTTTTCTTAATAATTTCTTGAGAAAAGAATCAGTTCATATTATAAATTTAGTAAAGGAGTATTACTTGGAAGCACTTGAATTTGGAGAAAAGCCGGGTATGAAACCGGGTCTCCGGAAAGAGAGGTTTTGGATGAAAAAATTTTTGTCACTATTGTTGACAGCATCGCTGGTATCGGGAATGTTGCTGGTTCCGGCCGGTGCCGCTGAAAATTCGGGGGGGGTGACAGCTGCCCTCAGCACTGACAAGCAGTCATATGAAACGGGAGAAAGGATCAAGGTAAACCTTAGATTAAGCAACAGCGGAAGTAAGGACGCCGTTATCGAGAGCGCTGAAATCAAGGTTCCGACAGGTTATTCCCTAATTTCACAAAAGGAAGAATTCGGCACGGTTGCGGCCGGCGAAAGTGCAGAAAAAACATTTGAATATGCTGTTGCAGATCCGGAATATACTTTTGCGGCAAAGCAGAAGGTCGATGTCAGCAAACTGTTCAAAGCAGCCGGCAGCGGAAAGTATAAGATCAGCAGTAAGATCGGAAAGGTCAGTAAAAAGGGTATTCTGACATGCAAAAAGCCGGGAAATGCTACGATCACAGCAGGATCCGGTGAAAGTATTAAGATCAGGATAGAGAAGCCGACAGTAACAAAGAAGGCTACTGCATCCGAGAGTACGAAGGATGCCAATGATTTTATTTCGGGATTGGAGAATGTTGGTGTTACGAAGTGGACCTCCTCAAAGACAAGTGTTGCTTCGGTAGATGAGAAAACAGGTGAGATAAAGGTCGCATCTTCAGGAAAGACAAAGCTCACAGCTTTATTCGGGGATGGAAAGGATGCTGCAAAGTATGTTGTGAAGCTGACTGTACCAAAGGGGTTCACTCCTTCCGGAAAGGCATCTACTGCTTCCGATGATGCGGAGAATGCAGACGCGGAGAATACCGGTTCCTCAAACGTAACGGTAAAGATCAACGGAGTGAAGCAGACCTTATCCGCCAGTGTGAAGTATTCATATTCGGAAATAAATAATGAAGAAAGTGACCCGAATCCGGAAGCGATCAGAGGTCTGAATGTGTCGGAACGTGAGCTTAATATAAACAGTGAGAATACTGTTACGTTTACGGTAACTGTTCCGGGATCGGACAGCCCGGCGGTGGTTCTCAAAAAAGAGGACGGGACCGAGGTCGGACATATGAGTGACGATGGCAATGAAGGGGATACTACCCGCGGAGACGGAGTGTATTCCTGCGAGGTCAAATTGAATGAAAAGGAGCGCGGAGAACAGAAGTACTACGCGGAGAAGAACGGTACGGTAAAATCAGGTAAGGTTTCTGTTTTCTTCTTCAGTGAAATAAGCTCCGAGGAAAAAGCAGCCTTAGATGGGAAAATATTGGAGATCAGCGCTCTTGAATCTGCAGAGGAAGTAAAAAAGACCCTTGAAGCCGATGAAAATATGAAGGTGACGGTCTTTGATTCGGATAAGGTAGGCTATGAGACTTCATCGGGGATTAAGGGAGTCTGGGAGAAGGCTCCGGAAACGGCAGCAGACGGAAATGCAAAAACAGCGAAAGGGAATGCTGAAATTTCCGAAATTTCCGAAATTAATGACAGCGCTGAAATTGCTGCAGCAGACGGTGATATCGCTTTAAGCGGAGGAAGTGATGCCGCAGGAGACAGCGGTACCTCAGTATACAGGAGTGCAGAGGTTATCAGGCCTTTCCATGGAACCTGGCTGAGCTACAATAACTTTGCAGAACAGGCAAAAAACCTGACGGGGTATGATCCCGGCCTCATAGATGATGAAGGTGCTGATCTGGAAGCTTTTAAGAGTCTGAACGGGTATTCAATGGTGTTTATTGATTCACATGGATTTGTGGATAACGACGGAAACGCCTATATTGTTACAGGCCAGAGCTTTGACCCCGATAATACGTACGTAACCTCGGCTGATCTCCAGTCCGGCAGGGTTGTTCTTTACGGCAGTCAGGGGAATTATGCAATAGGGGCAAAGTGGTTCTCACGTTATTACGATCTTGAAAGCCTTTCAGGAACCTCTTTCTTCCTCGGAAGCTGCTACAGCAGTAAGGATGATGCCATTCCCACGGCTCTTATTAACAGGGGCGCCCGAGGAGTGTTTGGCTTTGATAAGCCGGTTTCGGTAGAATACTGTAATAAAAACCTGGCAACGGTTGTCAGTGCATTAAAAGGAGGCAGCGTGGAGCAGGCTGCTTTTGACAAGGCGGTGCAGGACAACGGTGTGTCAGACGCAAATATGACGACTATACCCGACGCGAGGTTTACCTACAAGCCGGGAGAGACTGCCGAAAGCGATGAAGGGTGGATCACCGGACAGGTGTACGACTTTGACAGTAATGAGCCTGTGACAGCCGCTGTTGTGTCCGTTCTCAAGGAAGACGGAACATCTGCCGCAGAGGCGTATGTGAATATGTCCGGATCCTTCAGGCTTAGGCTGAAGGCAGGAACTTATACGATAAAGGTAAGTGCACCCGGATACGTTACTGATGAGAGAAACGGGGTAGAGGTTTCCTCAGGACAGACAATTCCGCTTGCCGATTTCAGGATGCTTCCCGCCGGTGAAGGTACCACGGCTATCTCCGGGACAATAGACGATGCTGCAACTTCAGCTGCTATTGCAGGTGCAGTCATTAAATTCCATCTGGGGAATAATAACAGGACGGGTGAGCTTCTTAAGGATGCTTCGGGACATGAGGTTGTCCTCAATACGGATGAATACGGAAATTACAGCTATGACAGCCTTCCTTACGGATACTATACCATGGAGGTAAGCTATCCGGACTATATTACGGGCTATATCAATATCACTGCGGGAGGTGAAACGCTGAGCAGGGATTACTCCATGTCCACGGGTCTGAAGGATGGGGAAATGAGAGTAGTACTCTGGTGGAACGAGGATCCCAGAGACCCGGATTCACATATGGTAGGACCTACGCCGGGAGGAAAGATATTCCATACCTGGTATAGTGATAGGTATGCAGAAGAGGGTGGCGAGAGAATAGCGGATCTGGATCGTGATGATACTACAAGCTACGGACCGGAAACCACCACTGTAAGAAAGATGACGGACGGCAGGTATTATTTCTTCGTTCATCATTATGCAGGAGATAAATCACTGACCGAATCCGGAGCCTGGATCGAGGTATATATAGGGACAGAGCTCAGGGCAACCTATCATGCACCGGTAAACCAGAGTAAAAACGCTATTTACTGGAATGTATTCACATATGACAAGGAAACGGACACCCTGTCAGAAGTCGGAACCATCACCGACGTACCTCAGACCGGAAACACCGGAATTAACGCATATGATGTAGAGGATGATCTGGATGGTTATTATGACGATGACGAATACGATGAGGAGCCGGATAATTATGAAGTAGGTGCCGCTTCTGTTTCCGCAGGGAAGAAAGCATCCTCAGCCGTAAAGTCGGAGAGCTATCTTCAGAATGCAAAGGCAAAGGATGGAGATTTCGTTTATTCACGCCAGGATTGAGACAGACTGCGAATTATAAGATGATTTGGGACAGGCCGGCTTACGTCGGCCTGTTTCTATTTGGTGGTTCATTCAAAAAAACTGATCCTTCCCATTTCCCTTTCCTTGGTGGAGGGCATGACGTGGGCGTAGAGGGACATGGTGACGGCGTAGGAGCTGTGCCCAAGGATCTCCTGCAGGGTTTTCGGATTCATGCCGGATTCGATGGCGCGGGTCGCGAAGGTGTCTCTGAAGGCGTGGGCAGTGAAGGGACTGATCCCGGATCTTAGGCATATCCTCCTGATGTCCTGGTCCACATTTGAAGCGATAAGTATCTTTCCGCGGGGAGAGCAGAATAGATAATCACTACAGGCTTCAATACCGTCGCCCGGAGCGTAGGGCAGGCTGTTCCTTTTTATTCTCTGATTACAGATCTCCCTTAATTCATCCGTAAGGGGGATGTCCCGGCGGCCGGAGCCGGTCTTTGCATCTTCG
Source organism: uncultured Lachnospiraceae bacterium (assembly GCA_947167135.1). Lineage (GTDB taxonomy): Bacteria > Bacillota > Clostridia > Lachnospirales > Lachnospiraceae > NK4A144. The sequence goes on along the minus strand of CAMVGV010000006.1, from coordinate 44,672 downwards.
CCGATTTTGTATCCGTGTACGGTGCGGGTAACCGTGCGGCGTATTTCGATAGAGTGTGCCTTGATATCGGAAAGCATTACAGCGCCTGCTTCACCGCAGCGGAGACCGCTGAACAGGAGGAAACGGTAAAGATCGAAGTAGAAGGAGCTTTCGGCATTTTTCAGGAATTTCCCGGTTTCTTTTCTGCTCAGTGCCCTGTGTATGGTTTCCCTTGCGGGAGGCTCGTTCCGGCGAAGGTTCTTTATGCCGAGGCAGGGATTATGCCTTATCAGACCGTCATCCCTGGCTTCATTAAGGATACGTTTCAGGAGAGACAGGGTCAGATTCGCGGTGGAGCTGCTGCAGCTTAGCGAAAGCTCCTTTTTGAGTGAGAGGATCATTTCCTTATTAATATTACGCAGTCTGGTACTCCCGAGGGGAATCCTCCCGGAAGAGGGGGTGAAGGATGCTATCCTTTTGTAGCTTACGAGGACTGCTCTTTCCGTGGAGCTTCTGACGGTTCCTTCCGAGTTTTTTTCCCACTGGTCAAAGTAAACATCCAGCGTCGGATTCAAATTAAAAAAAAACATGATAAACTCCTTTCTTTTTTTGAACCTTTTTGATAGTATTGGATACTATACTGATATACCGTAAATATTTTTTTAGAAAAGAGAGGAATGAAAATGTTGAAATTATTAAAAAAACGACTTGCATTGCTGCTTGCCGCAGCGCTTATCATGACCTCCGGTACCTTCGCTTTTGCAGCGGAGAATACGGGAGACGGGGCTTCATTAAGTGATGCTGCCGTAGTGGCCGAGGAGAGTAAGGGTACTGTTTCAGATCCCAGCAAGGATCCCACAACCTGGAGTAAGGATCCCTACTCTGCTGCCCACACATATCTTCTTTATCTTACAGGACTGACAGATCTTGATGATGCGGATATGGTTTCCGCAGACAAGATTTATAATGGTAAGAAGCTCGACAGAAAGGCTGTTTCAGGCGGTGATCTGTTAGATTATGCTGAAGGGGTTCAGAACCGTATTTCCTATAACTGTATTCCCATCGAAAGTGATATCTATGTGATCTATGGATATGGTATTGATGACGGAGAATTTGAAAGGGATAATAATTACAATTATAATGCTAAAAATAGTGTAGCTTCCACAAATGGAAATCTTGCTGCATCTGTAAATGATTGTGGAACTGATGTGGACGGCAAGCCTGCAGGAGTATTTGACTACACCAAGTTTACCTGGAGTGAAAAGGGCGGAGATTCCAAAGGAAACGGAAAGATAATTTATGATGCTGCCGTTATTCAGTGGACCAGCGGTCAGAAGGCAAAGAAATTAAGGCTCTTCGAGGTTGAAAATCTCTATTATAAGAACAATTTGTACGCTACAGTTTCCTACTGCGCTACAAAGGATGGAAGGTGGCAGAAGCTTACCAGCAATGCTTTCCAGAAGACCTCCAAGCAGCCCAGCTTCTATCCCAAAATGAGGGTAAAGAAGAGCTACAGGGATGTTGACGGCACCAAGGTAAAGTCAACGAACAGCGACAAGAAGCTCAAGAACAGGATCAATAAGGTACTTAAGAATAAGAAGATTGAATTTGAGATCAGACGCCGCCCCATTGCGGGAACAGTATCAGCGGATTATGCAAGTGATACTTACAGTTGGAAATATGTAAGTGTTATGGGTGATGATCTGGATTTCAAGGACAACGGAAAGCTGAAAAAGGCAACAGTCCAGTTCAAGAGTATCACGGCAACAAAGGAAAAGGATGCCGATTCAGATGATGCCAAGAAGAGCACCGAGGAGGACGGAGCTCCCAAGGCAGCAAAGGTGCAGGCAACAGGGTACTATATCACCCATGCACTGAAGATGCAGAAGCTTAAGAGCTCTGATGTAACTGCCGACCTTGAGAGCAAGCTCCTAAAGGGTGAATTCAAGAAGAAGACAAAGAAGGATCTTTGGTATACTACAAAGAGTATTGGCGGCTTTGATACCTTGATCGTATACGGCGCACAGAATCTTGAGGGTGTTGCGGCATTCCGCAAGAGGTCCGACAAGTCTGTGGGATCCGGATATTATAACAGCGACAATGACTGCTTCATAACTTCGCTTGACTGAGCCGATACAGATTCATTGAAAACCGATTATCCCCATGACGGGAGATAACGGGTCACAGAGCGATCACAACACCGGGACAGGGTTTAAACCTTATCCCGGTGCTGTTTTTATGTTATAATTTAGAGTGTTCTGAGCGGGGACAATGTCATCCTGAGCGCAAGAATGTCATCCTGAGCGAAGCTTATATGTCATCCTGAGCGAAGCTTATATGTCATCCTAAGCGAAGCTTATATGTCATCCTAAGCGAAGCTTATATGTCATCCTAAGCGAAGCTTATTTGTCATCCTGAGCGAAGCTTATATGTCATTCTAAGCGAAGTTTATTTGTCATCCTGAGCGAAGCGAAGGATCTTAATATAATCAGAAAGGAAGCAGTGAACAACTTGGACAGTTACGTACCCTTACGAAAGATCCCTGAGTATTTCGGACTGGAAAAGGGAGACAGCATGTGGCTTGCATCCGATGCCACAACACTCATATACACGGCTCTGGAGAACGGGGATTCAGGAGATATGAATGATCTTATCGACGGGATCATTGACGTGGTCGGAAGGGACGGAACCATACTGATTCCTACATTTAACTGGGATTTTTGCAAGGGTAAGACCTTTGACGTGAGAAAAACACCCTGCAAAACCGGAGTTATCGGAAGTACGGCACTGAAGAGGGCTGATTTCAGGAGGACACAGCACCCGATTTACAGCTTTGCCGTGTGGGGGAGAGATGCAGAGGAGCTATGCAGCATGACGAATAAGAGCTCCTTCGGTGCTGATTCTCCTTTCACCTATTGCAGGGATCACAATACGAAGAATGTCTTTATCGATGTGGAGTGCCAGCATTCCTATACCTTTGTTCACTATGTGGAGGAGCAGGCGGGGATAAGCTACCGTTATCTGAAGGATTTCACAGCGGGATACATTGATTACGACGGTGCAGAGAGCACACGCACCTATTCTATGAATGTAAGGGATCTTGATAAGGATATCTTTATCACGATCTATCCTTTCGAGGAAGATTTTAAGAAGGCAGGAGCAGCGAGGAGATATGAGGTTAACGGAATCCCTATGAAGACTATTGAAATGGGGAAGACCTATGACATTATATTTAATGACGTAAGGAACAACAGGAGCAGGAAGATATGCACCTACACGGGGCAGGATGATTAAATCTGTAATAAGAAGAAGTGAGTACAGGGCAATATACCGTTTTCTGGACAGGGTATCACCCTTAAGCTATGACTGTGGAACCCTGTGTGGCGCAGTATGCTGCGGAAAGGGCGATGACAGCCACTGGGATGAGGAGCTTGGGATCTACCTTCTGCCGGGTGAGGACAAGGTTCACGACAAAAAGGACGACTGGCTTTTCTGGAGTGAGGAGTCCACGGAGGAGTATGATTTCCCGTACTCCTGGAAGGGGAAGGTATATTTCGTCAGATGCAAGAATGCGCCTCGCTGTCCCAGAGAGAAGAGACCGATACAGTGCAGGACCTATCCGCTTTCACCTCATTTCCCTGATGAAGGGCACTTAGTTCTCATCTGGAATGTTTCGGAGCTTCCGTATACCTGTCCGCTGATAAGGGATAAAGTGAAGCTGAATCCGGATTTTGTAAAGGCGACCTATACCGTGTGGAAGCATCTGGTGCGGGATCCGCTTATCCTTGACTTTATCGAACAGAAGTCCATCGACAGGATGCTGGATGACAAGGAGATAGAGCTGGTATACGATCCTCTGCGGCCGGATCTCGGACAGGCGGGCGCCACGGTGTCATCCTGAGGAGCGAAGCGACGAAGGATCTTTCATTCCGTCAGAGAAGATTCTTCGCTGACACTCAGAATGACAAGGAGGCTCCGCTTAGAATGACAGGCGGGCGCCGCGATGTCATCCTGAGGAGCGAAGCGACGAAGGATCTTTCATTCCGTCAGAGAAGATTCTTCGCTGACGCTCAGAATGACAGGGAGGCTCCGCTCAGAATGACAGGGAGGCTCCGCTCAGAATGACAGGCGGGCGCTTTACTGTCACTCTGAGCGAAGCGAAGAGTCTTATAATAATGAAAGGATAGAAACAACATAAATGACAAGAGAACAACTTTTCGAAAAGATCACGGAGATATTCAGGGAAGAATTCGACGATGACTCCCTTGTGATCGTTGATGAGACAAATGCAGCTGATATAGAGGATTGGGACAGCCTCGCCCAGGTTGAGCTCATTATGACAATGGAGAAGGAATTCAATATGAAATTCAATATAAAGGAAGTGAAGGAGCTAAAGAACGTGGGCGAAATGGCAGATCTCATTCTGGGTAAGCTCGGATGAATAATTACGATTACGAAGACCTGGAAATGGGACACAGGGAGGAATTCGAGGCGGAGGTCACGGACAGGATGCTGGACAGCTTCCGTGAGATCACCGGTGATAATAATCCCTTTCACAGGGACGATGAATTTGCCAGAGCCCGCGGCTTCAAGGGACATGCTGCTTTCGGGATGCTGACGGCTTCCTTTCTTTCCACCCTTGCGGGGATGTATCTTCCGGGGGAAAAGAGTATCATTCAGAATACGGAGCTTAAGTTTATGAAACCTGTATATCCCGGGGACAGGCTCATTATCAGTGGCGAGGTTGCGGAAAAGAATGACGCTTACCGGGTCATCAGGGTAAAGGTAATGATAAAGAAGAATGACGGGGAAAAGGTCTTAAGAGGTTCTATGCAGATAGGGTTTATATAAGGGAGGTATGTATGGGCAACGAAAAGGAAAAACTGCAGGAGATTATCGACAGGGCGAAACGGATCGTATTCTTTGGCGGCGCCGGAGTGTCCACTGAGAGCGGGATCCCGGACTTCCGTTCGGTGGATGGGCTATACAATCAGAAGTATGATTATCCTCCGGAGACAATCCTAAGTCACACCTTTTTTATGAGGAAGCCGGAGGAATTCTATAAGTTTTACAGGGACAAGATCCTGATGATCGGGTCTGACAAGGAGCCAAAGCCGAATAAAGCCCATCTGAAGCTTGCAGAGCTTGAGAAAAAGGGAAAGCTTACAGCAGTTGTCACACAGAATATAGACGGACTCCACCAGGCAGCGGGAAGCAAAACCGTTTATGAGCTGCACGGCAGTATTCTCAGAAATTACTGCATGTCCTGCCATAAGTCCTTTGATCTCGATTATATGAAGGAAAGTAAGGATCCGGTGCCGAAGTGCGACAAGTGCGGAGGTATCATAAAGCCTGATGTAGTGCTGTATGAGGAGGGGCTTGATCAGGACACCATAAGCGGTGCCATAGATGCCATATCGCATGCGGATGTGCTGATAATCGGAGGGACCAGCCTCGTGGTCTATCCCGCGGCGGGTCTGGTGGATTACTTTAAGGGAAATGCCCTGGTTCTCATTAATAAGGGAGCAACTTCCAGAGACAGGGAGGCGGATCTCTGTATCGCCGACAGCATCGGAGAGGTGCTGGGAGATATTACAGTGTCATCCTGAGGAGCGCATTCTACGGGGTACGTCGATGTCATTCTGAGAAGCGCATTCTACGGGGCACTTCGATGTCATTCTGAGGAGCGAAGCTTCTTTGTCATCCTGAGGAGCGAAGCGACGAAGGATCTTTCAGAGAAGATCCTTCGCTTCGCTCAGGATGACAAAGTAGTAGCTCAGGATGACAAAGTAGTACCTCAGGATGACAAAGTAGTAGCTTAGGATGACAAAGCAGTAGCTCAGGATGACACGGAATAGTAAAGGCGGTCACCGAATCCCGGTGGCCGCCTTTTCAATGCGATTAATTATGCCGGATGCATTATCCTTCGATCGCGATGAGCTTCTTTTCCTCAACCTTCTTCTCAGGCTCCTTCTTAGGAATGCCAAGGGTCAGGACACCGTTCTCGAATTTAGCATGGATGTCATTTTCAGTGATATTTTCACCTACGAAGAAGCTCCTGCTGCAATGGCCGGTGTAGCGCTCCTTACGGATGTACTTGCCATCCTCTTTTTCATCCTTCTTTTCTGCGCGCTCGGCATTGATCGTAAGGTAGCCGTCCTTTAGCTCTGCCTTAATGTCCTCCTTCCTGAAGCCGGGGAGTGAAATGTCAAGCTCGAAGCCCTTGTCGGTTTCCTTTACATCGGTCTGCATAAGGTTTGCATTTGATGTGAAGCCGGGGTTCCATACCTGTTTGTAGGTAACCGGAAAATCAAAGAAATCATTAAATACGTCGTCTGCAAAGTTGTCATTGAAAATGCTGGGTAATAACATAATAAAGCCTCCTTTTCTAACGGCTCATAAACTTTTGAGTCTGGTACAGCTCCTTAGTTTCCGGGAGCTCTTTTTGTTTACGATTATGTTATACCACCTTTGTTAGCACTCGTCAAGCATGAGTGCTAACAAATTTTGTGAATTTTTTGTGAACCCGAAGAGCCTGATGCTAAATGCGTGAAAAAGTCATCAAAAATGTCATTTTGAGGAATGAAGAAAATGGCATCAAAGAATGTCATCCCAGGGAACGAAGAAAATGACATCAAAGAATGTCATTCTGAGGAACGATGAAAATGCCTACAAAAAATGTCATCCTGAGGAGCGAAGCGACGAAGGATCTTTCAGAGAAGATCCTTCGCTTCGCTCAGGATGACAAAGTAGTAGCTCAGGATGACAAAGTAGTAGCTCAGGAAGACAAAGTAGTAGCTCAGGATGACAAAATGGCCGCTCAGGATTACATCTGTCAGGACATTGCCGTACATACGGAATAGAGAAAAACGTGTTCCGGATTGATAACTGTTTTTTGAGCAATCAGCACGTCCCGCTTAGCGAATCCGAGGCTTATAAATTTTGCGAGTGCGAAGGCCGGGCTTGCGTTGGGCTGATGCCTGTTACTCAAAGTATTAATATGCAAGACCGGAACAGCGCCGAGCAAAATTTTGTCATAAGACGAAGGATGAGTTTAGCGGGATCGTAGCGCGAAAAAAACAGTCAGTAAGCCGGGACACGAATGAAGAATGAAGAATCCGGTGGAGAAGATCCTTCGCTGCGCTCAGGATGACAAAGAGGCTGCGCTCAGGATGACAAAGAGGCTGCACTCAGGATGACAAAGAGGCTGCACTCAGGATGACAAAGAGGCTGCGCTCAGGATGACAGAAAGGCGCTCAGTATTCCGGGGGATTATCAAGAAATTCCCGAACCCTCTCCATTTCCTGTTGATGCTTTTCTTCGGAAGCGCAGCGTTCCTCTTCCAGCGCTTCCTCATATTTTGCAAATTCGATACCCGACTCCTTCAGGAGCTGCAGACCCAGTCCGGTAGGGTATTCACCCTTGAAGATCACCTTTTTTATCCCTGACTGGATGATATGGATGCAGCAGAAAACGCAGGGCTGTGTGGTGACATAGAGGGTGGCACCCTCACAGCTGGTGCCGCGTCTGGCGCACTGATCAATTGCGTTTGCTTCGGCGTGGCCGGCCCGGCAGAGCTCCAGTCCCTGGCCTGAAGGTATACCGCGTTTCTTCCTTATACAATAGCCTATGTCAGTACAGTGGATAGCTCCTGCGGGAGCACCGTTGTAGCCGGTGGCGATTATCTGCTTATCCCTGATAATAACGGCTCCCACCTGACGGGACAGGCAGGTGCTCCGGACTTTGCTGTCTTCGGCGATCTCCATCGCCCATTCGGTAAATAGTTTTCTCATAGCTATTAATATACCACTATACTTGCAGAAATGGTACTTAATGGGTAAAATAGCAGGGAAGATCCTTCGCTGCGCTCAGGATGACAAGGAAGCTGCGCTCAGGATGACAAGGAAGCTATGCTCAGGATGACAAGGAAGCTGTGCTCAGGATGACAAGAAAGCTGTGCCCGGGATGACATTTGACGTCAGTCCGAAGGACGGAACAGTATGTATATGATCAAAATATGTAACTATTCAGAACATTCACTTGCGGAACCGCAAGTGACGTATGAAAACCAAGGCATTATGTACGGGGCACTGACGCGCTTAGCGCGTCAATACGTGCCCGTGAAATGTCCACTGGACATTTCACCTTTCGGCTCATCGTGCGAAGCACGATTTAATTAGCCGAATGCGCAGTATCTATTCAGAATCCGAAGGGTTCTGAATAGATACCAAAATGTAACTATTGACGGCCGGATCGTATTATAGAAAAATGATCAGAGCAATTATTAATGGTGATGATTTTGGAATAAGTGCGGAAGTAAATGAGGCTGTGGCCGAAAGCTTTGAAAGGGGTTTTATAACCAATACCACACTGATGGTGAATATGCCCTTTGCAGATGAGGCTGTGGAGCTTGCTAAGAAAAACGGGTTTTCCGAGGCAGTAGGGCTTCACCTGAATCTGACCAGCGGCTATCCGTTGACACGGAGGATAAGGAAGGAAAAGCGCTTCTGCAGGAAAGACGGCTCCTTCAACGCATATTTTGAAAAGCATACGCTTAGCAGACTGACCATAAGCAGAAGAGAGTCACTGGCTGTTTCCGAGGAGATAGAGGCCCAGATACGAAGGTATTTCTCCTACGGGCTTCCGGAGAAGCATCTGGATTCCCACCATCACGTCCATACGGACAGATCGGTCATCAATCTGCTGCTGCCGTTGATGGGAAGGTACGGCTTCAGGTCCGTCAGGCTCACCAGGAATCTGTTCCGGAAAATGAGTATCCCGAAGAGGATATACAAGAATACATACAATAAAAGACTAAAGAAATGCGGTTATATCACGGCGGATTATTTCGGATCCTACAGGGATCTTTCCGCTATGGACGGTTTGGTAAAGGATGACTCGCTAATAGAAGTGATGGTACATCCTATGTACGACAGCGTAGGTGTGCTTATGGACACAAATACTCCCATGGTCAAGGTCAGGGAGCTCCTGAATTCGCTCCATGCCGTGCTCCGGCCGTATTATCCGATATAGAGGTATTGAATTCAGATGAAAAAAGTCAGAACTAAGGGCGTTTTGAAGCTTATGGGGACAGTTCCGCTTTTGATGTCCCTTATCTTTTTGATCCCCTTTATTATGATATACAGAACAGACCGGCGTTCCGCCATTATTCTGGGGATCGTCTGGGTCGTTTATGTGATTCTGGTATGCGTTTTCTTTGCTTCCTCAAGGAGGAGTATACGCAGGGAAATGGTGAGCTTTGCTTCCGATTACGGGCAGGTTCAGAAGGGACTCCTGAAGGGTCTTGCCATTCCCTATGCGATCCTTGATGAGGACGGTCATTTCATATGGAGTAATGCCGGCTTTGCCGCAATTATCCATAAGGACAGGTTTTATTCGAGCTCAGTCACCACATTTTTCCCTGAGATAACCAGGGACAGGCTTCCGAAGGATCAAAAGGTCGTCACTTTTGATATCAATTATGAAAAGCGGGATTACAGGGTTGATCTCAGGCTCTTGCCAATGAAGGAGGGCAAAAGAAGGAATACCGAGTTTGACGGGAACCTTATTACGGCATTCTTCTTTGATGTAACGGATATCCATCTTTATATGCGCTTAAACCATGAGCAGTCTCTGGTTGCCGGGCTTATTTATATTGATAATTATGACGACGCCCTGGAAAGTGTGGAGGATGTCAGGCGCTCAATGCTGACTGCCCTTGTTGACAGACAGATAAACAAGTATTTAAAGGAATATGACGCGATAGTCAAAAAGGTTGAAACCGATAAATACTTCACGGTTATGAAGAGGGTTGATTTCGACCGGATGAAGGAGAACCGCTTTGCCATCCTTGATTCGGTGAAAAATATCAGTATCGGAAACCAGATGTCGGTAACCCTTTCTCTCGGCTTCGGTCTGGAAGCCGAATCCTTCCTGACGGACAGCGAGTATGCGAGAAATGCCATAGACCTTGCGCTTGGCAGAGGAGGCGACCAGGCGGTCATTAAGACCGAGGACAGCATCACCTATTTCGGAGGCAAGAGCCAGCAGATTGAAAAGAGTACCCGTGTCCGTGCGAGAGTGAAGGCTCACGCACTGAGGGAGATCATAGAGGGGAAGGACCAGGTTATTGTTATGGGGCACAGGAATACGGATATCGATTCCTTCGGTGCCGCAGCAGGAATATTCCGGGCGGCGGATTCCCTCGGAAAGAAGTGCAATATTGTCATAAATGAGGTATCAAAGTCGATAAAGCCCTTTGTGGAAGCGTTTACCGAGGACAGGGAATACAGTCCGGGTCTCATCATTTCAAGTGACGAGGCTGAGCAGATCTGTGACGACAATACGGCGGTGGTGGTAGTCGATACCAACAGCCCGAATTATACCGAATGTCCCGGACTTCTGTCGATCGCAAAGACCATAGTGGTGCTGGATCACCACAGGATGGGGACGGAGAGGATAAGCAATGCCACGCTTTCCTATATAGAGTCCTATGCATCCAGTGCCTGTGAAATGGTTTCGGAGATCCTGCAGTACATAGGGGACGGGATAAAGATCAAGGCTGCCGAGGCGGACAGCCTGTACGCCGGTATAATGATAGATACAAATAACTTTATGACAAAAACCGGTGTGAGAACCTTTGAGGCTGCGGCGTTCCTGAGGCGGAACGGTGCAAATGTGACAAGGGTCAGGAAGCTTTTTCGTAACGATATAAAGGAATATAAGGCAAGGGCCGAGACCGTGCAGCATGCAGAGCTTTACAGGGGTAAATTTGCGATCTCGGTGAGCCCGAAGGATGTTGAGAATCCCATTGTCACAGGAGCCCAGGCTGCAAATGAGCTTTTGAATATCGATAAGGTAAAGGCTGCCTTCATACTTACCGAGTATGAGGGAAAGATATATATCAGTGCCAGATCAATAGATGAGGTCAATGTCCAGATCGTAATGGAGAGATTCGGAGGCGGGGGACACCTGAATATCGCGGGAGCCCAGATGGAGGGCAGAACCATGGATGAGGCCTGCCGGGAGCTCAAGGAGGTTCTGGATGATATGGAAGAAAAAGGAGAGATAGAATGAAGGTAATACTTTTACAGGATGTAAAGAGTCAGGGAAAAAAGGGAGATATCATAAATGTAAGTGACGGCTATGCCAGAAACTTTCTTTTTACCAAGGGTCTTGCTGTGGAAGCCACACAGAAGAACCTAAATGATGTAAAGCTGAAAAAAGCCAATGAGGAAAAGGTCGCCGCCCAGGAGCTGGCCGCAGCAAAGGAAACGGCGGGACAGCTTGAAAGCATGGAGATCACCGTACATATTAAGGCCGGTGCAGACGGGAAGACCTTCGGATCCGTATCCTCCAAGGAGATAGCTGAGGCGGTAAAGGAGCAGAAGGGAACAGAGCTGGACAAAAAGAAGATAGTATTAAAGGATCCCATTAAGGCTCTCGGGGATTACCGTATTCCGGTAAAGCTTCACCCTTCGGTTACCGGTGAATTTACCCTTCATGTAGTGCAGGAGTGATCCCTATGGATGCGGAAGGAACAGCCGTAAACAGGACCCCTCCGAATTCCCTTGATGCGGAGATGTCCGTTATAGGCTCCATGATGCTCTCACCGGATGCCATTCTGACGGCATCCGAAATGCTGACTCCGGAAAGCTTTTATGCCAGGCAGTACGGCATTTTTTTTAAGGCCATACTTGAGATCTACAATGCGGGAAAGCCTGTGGATTCGGTCACGATCCTTGAAAAGCTGAAGGAAATGCAGGCACCGCCTGAGATAAGGAACGCCCGTTTCATTGCAGAGCTGATCGAAAGCGTACCCTCCAGCACCAGCATACGCTCATATGCGAAGATCGTCCGGGATAATGCCATAAAGAGGGAGCTTATCCGGGCAAATGAGGAGATAGCCACAGAGTGCTATAAAGGTGCCATTGATACTCCGGGAATTCTGGAGCTTGCGGAAAAGAAGATCTTCGATATAGTCCAGTCCGGCGGAACCGGCGAGGGACTGACACCCATCAGCAGGATAGTGATGGATGTTCTTGATAATATCCAGAGAGCCCAGAAAAGCGGCAGTGCAGTGACCGGTGTGGAGACCGGATTCAGGGGCATAGATACTATGACTGCCGGTCTGCAGAAATCAGATCTTATACTGATAGCGGCCCGTCCTTCCATGGGGAAAACGGCGCTGGCCCTGAATATCGCTGAATATGCCGCATTCAGGAAGAACAGACCCGTTATGATCTTTTCCCTGGAAATGTCAAAGGAGCAGCTGGTAAACAGGCTGATCGCCATGGAGTCCTATGTAAATGCTTCAAAGATCCGGATAGGACAGATCCTAGAGAAGGAATGGAAGGATGTAATAGGAAGCGCTGCGATCATAGGAAAGTCAAAGCTTGTGATAGATGACACTCCTGCCATCTCTGTAGCGGAAATGCGCAGTAAGTGCAGGAAGCAGAAGATGGAGGGGGGTCTGGATCTGGTGATGGTTGATTATCTCCAGCTGATGAGTGCCGGGAATATGAGGCGTGACGCGGGACGACAACAGGAGATCTCTGAAATCTCAAGATCCTTAAAGGCGCTTGCAAGGGAACTGAATGTCCCGGTAGTGGCTCTTTCCCAGCTTTCCCGTGCGGTGGAGCAGCGGCCGGACAAGCATCCTATGCTGTCGGATCTCAGGGAATCCGGTGCGATAGAGCAGGATGCTGACGTTGTAATGTTTATTTACAGGGAGGACTATTACCATCCCGATACTGAAGAAAAGAACATTGCGGAAATAATCATCGCCAAGCAGAGAAACGGTGCCGTGGGGACGAGAAAGCTCGGATGGACCCCGGAATTCACGAAGTTTATGGATATTGACTATTCGCAGGACAGGTGAAGAATCCTCACAGAGAAGATCCTTCGCTGACGCGAAGAAGATCCTTCGGGCAAAGCCCTCAGGATGACAGAAAAGGTGTCATTCTGAGCATCCATGGTGTCATTCTGAGCGAAGCGAAGAATCTTTAAGATCCTTCGGGCAAAGCCCTCAGGATGACAGAAAAGGTGTCATTCTGAGCACCCATGGTGTCATTCTGAGCGAAGCGAAGAATCTTTAAGATCCTTCGGGCAAAGCCCTCATGATGACAACAAATCAATAAAAATAAAGAAGGAAAAATAATTGCAGCAGGGAGTTTTTAAGGAGGTTGCCGCATTTCCGGGCAATCCGAAGTATGAAAAACTAACGGAGAGACAGTACTCTCTTTATACAAGACAGGATGATATCAGGAGTGAATTTGCCCGGGACTATACCCGTATCCTCCACAGTCTGGCATACAGGAGATTAAAGCACAAAACTCAGGTTTTCTACAATGCAGCGGGCTCGGATCATATCTGTACACGAATAGAGCATGTGGCCCATGTGGAGTCCGTGGCGGGTACGATAGGTAAGTACCTGGGACTGAATCTGGAGCTAATAAAGGCCATTGCAATGGGACATGATCTGGGGCACGCGCCCTTCGGGCACGAGGGGGAGAAAACCCTGTCGAAGCTATCCGAAAAGTATCTGGGACAGAGCTTCTGGCATGAGAGGAACGGGCTCCGCCTTGTGGACAGGGTGGAGCTTCTGGAGGATAATTACCGGCATTTCAAGAATCTGGATCTGACCTACGCCGTGAGGGACGGGATAATCTCCCACTGCGGAGAAGTAGATGACAATGCCATCCGCCCGAGGGAGGAATTCATAGATCTTGAAGCCGACTTCAAGAAGGCCGGTGAATTCCAGCCGGTTACCTGGGAGGGTGCGGTTGTGAAGATCGCGGACAAGATCGCATATCTCGGGCGTGATATCGAGGATGCGGTGACTCTCGGTATCCTGGACAGGGGACAGCTGAAAACCCTTGAGGAAATGGCGGGAGATGAGTCGGAGGGTGCCATCAATACCGGGATAGTAATGCACAGTATGATCATAGATGTCTGTGAAAATTCGGATCCGGAAACCGGTATCGCATTAAGCCGCGAAGCTTTGAAAAAGCTCGTCAGGATAAAGAAATTTAATTACGAGCATATATACAACAGTAACTGGCTCCTTCCCTTTGTGCATTACGCCGAGCTGGTTCTGTGCGAGCTCTTTATGGCTCTCAGTGATGTTTATGACGGAGACAGGACCTTTGAACGGATACACGAGGCGGGGGAACATTATCCGAAGCTTATGCTTCCTTTCGGAGAATGGCTTGCAAGGTATGTGACCCTTCCCGGGGCAAGGATAAGTATTGCAGGCTTTAAGCGGCCGGAATGTGACAATCAGAAGATATACGGGGCTCTGGAAACGGAGAGGATCTTTACCCGTGCCGTCATAGACTACATAGCAGGAATGACCGACCAGTATGCCATTTCCACCTATCAGGAGCTCCTGAGGTACTGACATGGGCAGTATCTTTGATTATGAAGGTCCTTTAATAAGCTTTCTGGAGCGGCTCGCGGATCTCATTATCCTTAATATCCTGTTTCTGATATGCTGCATACCTGTTTTCACCATAGGAGCCGCCATTACCGCTCTTTCGTCCATCACCCGGAAGATGGCCGGAAAGGAAGAGGGGTATATAATAAGAGGCTATTTCAAAGCGTTTAAGGAGAATTTTCTTCAGGCCACAGCCATCTGGCTCCTGCTCTTTTTCTTCGGACTGGTGTTTGTGGCGGATGCCTTTGTCCTACTCAGATACGGGGCAGGCGGGTTTTTTCTTATATTCTGGAGCCTTCTCTGCATTGCAGGGCTCATCTGTCTCTTTGAATTTATCTATGTGTTTCCCCTTCTCGCAAGGTTTGACAATTCAACGAAGAACACGCTGAAAAATGCACTTCTTCTGTCGGTCCGCTTTCTGCCTTGGACTGCTGTGCTCGTGCTTCTGGCGGTGCTTCCCCTTATCGCAGGCTTTTTCTATCCGGTTATCGGGATACCCTTTTATCTTTTTATCGGGTTCTCGCTCATTTCACTTGCGCAGTCCTGTATTTTCAGGAAGCTTTTCTTGTCATTCTGAGCACCCTAAATGTCATTCTGGGCACCCCAAATGTCATTCTGAGCGGCGCTGAGTGCCAGTGGCACGCGTTCAGCGCGGACCGAGTCGGGAGACGAGACGCGAAGAATCTTTATAAGATCCTTCGTCGCTGCGCTCCTCAGGATGACAAGATGTGCGCTCCTCAGGATGACAAGATGTGAGCTCCTCAGGATGACAAGATGTGAGCTCCTCAGGATGACAAAGAAAGCGCTCCTCAGGATTACAGTAAAACTGCACATCACTTTATAAAAATCTTTGGGCAAGACTTGCATGGTGTCATTTGTCACTATGTGATATCATTCCTCTTGGGTTGGAAAGATCCTTCGTCGCTGAGCTCCTCAGGATGACAAGATGTGTGCTCCTCAGGATGACAAGATGTGAGCTCCTCAGGACGACAAGATGTGAGCTCCTCAGGACGACAAGGCATCATAAGAAAACAAATTCAAAATAAAAAACAGTATCAGCATAGGAGGAGAAATGGCCAGTTTATCACTCAGACACATTTTCAAGAAGTATCCCAACGGTTTTGAAGCCGTAAAGGATTTTAATCTGGAGATCGAGGATAAGGAATTTATAATCTTTGTCGGACCTTCGGGCTGTGGAAAGTCCACGACTCTGCGTATGGTTGCGGGACTTGAGGAGATCACATCCGGGGAGCTCTACATAGGCGACAAGCTGGTCAATGACGTAGAGCCGAAGGACAGGGATATCGCAATGGTATTCCAGAATTATGCTCTTTACCCCCATATGACGGTATATGACAATATGGCATTCGGACTGAAGCTCCGCAAGGTTCCGAAGGATGAGATAGATCAGAAGGTGCGGAAGGCCGCTGAGATACTGGATCTCGGAAAGCTTCTCGACAGAAAGCCGAAGGCTCTTTCCGGAGGACAGAGACAGCGTGTGGCCATGGGTCGTGCAATAGTCCGTAATCCCAAGGTTTTCCTTATGGATGAGCCCCTTTCCAATCTGGATGCGAAGCTCCGTGTACAGATGAGAATAGAGATCGCAAAGCTCCATCAGACACTGGGAACCACCATTATCTACGTAACCCACGACCAGACAGAGGCTATGACCCTGGGCGACAGGATAGTCGTTATGAAGGACGGCGTGGTGCAGCAGGTCGATACACCCCAGAACTTATATGAGAAGCCTGAGAATCTCTTTGTTGCCGGATTTATGGGATCGCCCCAGATGAATTTCCTCGATGCGGTCGTAAAGGTTGAGGGAGAAAAGGCAAATCTGGAGATCGCCGGACACTCCATTCCTCTTCCTCCTGCAAAGGCAAAGAAGGTTATTGAGGGTGGTTATGACGGAAAGACCGTTACCTTCGGTATACGTCCCGAGGATGTGTATGATTCGCAAATGGCAGTGAGCACCATAAATCCCGAAGCGGTATTCGAATCGGAGATAAAGGTTTACGAGCTGCTCGGAGCAGAAGTATTCCTGTACTTTGATTTTGCCGGTTTCTCAATGACTGCAAGAGTTGATCCCAGAACCAACGCCCGCCCCGGCGACAAGGTGAAGTTTGCGATCGACACGGAGAAGATCCATATCTTCGACAAGGAGACAGAGAAGACGGTTACGAATTAAGATCCTTCGCTGACGCTCAAGATCCTTCGCTGACGCTCAGGATGACAATATCTTGTCATTCTGAGTATCCCCAATGTCATTCTGAGCGGCGCTGCGTGCCAGTGGCACGCGTTCAGCGCGGACCGAGTCGGGAGACGAGACGCGAAGAATCTTTATAAGATCCTTCGTCGCTGCGCTCCTCAGGATGACAAGATGTGAGTTCCTCAGGATGACAAGATGTGAGTTCCTCAGGATGACATTATAACACCATCCGACTCCGGTTTTTTTGCCAGATCATATTCATAGAGAACCCATCCGGGTTTATTCAGCGGAATGAAGCCGAGGGAAGCGTAAAGCCCCTCGACCATTCCGTTTTTCTTTGTTCTGATGTATTCGCCGACGAGACGGGAGCATCCCATCCCTCGGGCGGCTTCACATACGGCTCTGAAGGCGAAGTTCTCCACACCTCTTTTCAGAACACGGCAGGACATGCACCAGTTTTCTATGAAGCAGTCACTGTCTTCAAGCCCCGGCACACCGGAGCCCTTTCTCAGCACAATACAGGAAATGATGCCGTACTGCGTGAATTTATCGGAAAGTGAAACGTAGATTAGGCGAGTGTCGTCAGCAGACATCATTTCCCTTATCTCACCGTCCGAGTAGCGCATGGTCCTTACATTGAACTGGTTTGATTTATTGGTAAGCTGAGCAAATCTCTCGGCCTCGTTTTCACCGACGATACCTGTATGTCCCTTCATTTCAAGGGCTCTCAGATACTCCTTATAATCCACAAAGGATGCGGCCATTTCCTCCCTTTTCCGGTTCTCCTGATAAGAATCGGAACGTACCAGATCCTCCTTTGTCACAACTGTCCATTCAAAGGGATCCGTCCGGTCCAGAGCCTTGACATAGTTTTCCGGTTCGTCGGGCACGTCTATCACCATGACCTCCGGGCAGAAGCGGCGGATCATCTCTCTTTCCGCGGGATTGTCATCAAAGAAAACGAGGCTGTTCATCCCGATATTCAGCTGCTTTGCAATATATGCCATATTGGCGGCCTTGTCCGACCAGTTTGCGGTGAAGCAGGCAATGTCGGACAGCTTCAGTATCATATCCGGATTCTTTTCAAAGGGCTCTTTCGCGATATCCTCATCATTCTTGGAATTCACGGCAATGAGGACACCACGCTGCTTCAGCGAGAGAATGTAACTCTGGAAAGCACGGAAGGCTTCCCCGACGGGGTCGTTGGGATCCACATTTATGCCATCGGGACCCTCATCACCAACGATACCTCCCCAGAGAGTATTATCGAGATCCAGAACCAGACACTTCCGTACAGTTCCGAGGTCGGGAAGAATCATTTTCGTTACCTCAGCCGCCACGTCTTTAAGGTAATCCATATTGAAGCCCTGCTTGGTAAGGAAGTAGGCAGTGTCGTCAAACCAGCTCTCCTTACCCTTCAGGGAGGAAAGGTACTCCATATCCAATATTCTCACGTTACCGGGATGATGTTCCGTAAAATGCATATTGTATTTCTGCATAAGGGAGCGGGAGGTATGTCCGTAATCCGCTTCCAGAGTTCCCCAGGGCCGCTCCGGAGGAAGGGCGATATTGGATAAAAATATGGTGACACCGTTGATCCTTGAAACGTGAGAAATGATATTATCCGTATACTCAATGGCTTCCTTTAGACCGTTTTCATCCCGGAAACGGAAGTCATTATGCCTCATAAGGAGGATAACGAAACGGGGTTCAAAGGAATAGAGAGGGGAAGACGGATCCAGAACATCCATATTTATGCCGTCGTACTCACCCTCGTAAATATCAGCGGAAATATTTTCATAATCGAGAAACAGCCGGAGCAGCTTAACGAAGTGCTGTATGGAATATGAGCCGAGAACCGCTGCTTTAAGCTTTCCGGGAGAACTGCTTTTCAACGCCTTTGAATGGCTTTCCGGGGATTTGATAAGCCGGTTTGCGAGTTTGATAAGTTTATGTGTGGATTCTTTTACCAGTTCACTCATCTGAAGCCTTTAACCTTTCCCTTAAATCCTTAAAGAAGCTTTGCAATATTTCCGTACATTCTTTCTGAAGAACGCCCTGTTCGGTTTCAACCTGATGATTGAACCTTTCTTCATCAAGTATATTGAGTATGCTTCCCGCGCAGCCCGATTTCGGAGAGGAAGCACCGAAGACGCAGCGCTTTATCCTTGACTGTACGATGGCCCCCGCACACATGGGACAGGGCTCGAGCGTTATGTATATGGTGCAGTCCTCCAGCCGCCAGTCCCCGGCCTTTTTCACTGCCTTTCTAATCGCGGATATCTCAGCATGGGAGAGTGTGCTCTTATCCGTATTTCTGCGGTTATAGCCCCGTCCCATGATGACACCGTCGTCCCGGACAATGACACAGCCTATCGGAACCTCCTTTAGCGCAAAGGCTTTTCCCGCCTGCTTCAGGGCTTCTCTCATATATTTTTCGTCTGCGGAAAGCATTTACAGATCGTTCCTTTTCTTCAGATAAGTCAGATAATTAATGACCATCAGTGAGATCTTCAGGGTTAGTGCCTCGTCAAACTTCCTTATATCCAGGCCTGTTGCCTTCTGCAGCCTTTCTATCCTGTAGACCAGTGTATTTCTGTGGACATAGAGCTGCCTGGAGGTTTCGGAGACGTTCAGGCTGTTTTCAAAGAAGCGGTCAATGGTCTGCAGAGTCTCTTCGTCCAGATGCCAGGGAATCCTGTCGCCGTAGATCTCGCGGAGAAAGAAATCGCAGAGGTTTTCCGGAAGCTGGTAGATGAGCCGTCCCACGCCAAGCTCGGAGTATGCGGAAATGTTCTCATTATCGTAAAAGATCTTGCCTACATCCATAGCCATACGGGCTTCCTTATATGACTTTGAGACCTCCTTTATCTCATGGACCACGGTGCCGTAGGATACCCTGACATCCGCAAGAGCCTCTGTATTTACCATATCCACAAGAGTAGCTGCAATACTCCTCATGGTCTCCGGGCTGTCATCCGCTTCCAGATCCTTTACAATTATCACTTCTCTCTCGTCAACCGCAGTGACATAGTCACCATGACCGCTGTTGAAAAGTCCTTTTATGACATCGATTATATTGTCACCGTTCCCGTTATTTTTCTGCTCGACGATGTAGACCGCACGCTTCTTTTCAACGTCGATATGGAGCTTTTTCGCCTTATTGTAGATATCCACAAGGAGAAGATTATCAAGAAGGAGATTCTGGAAGAAGGAGTTTTTGTCGAATTTATCCCTGTAGGCCCGGTCCAGATGTGAAAGCTCGCTTGCGGCCATACGCCCGGTCAGTGAAGAATTCTCGCTGCTGCCTTCGGTAACAACAACGTAGATCGCGATATCCCCGTCCGTGACCCGGAAGAAATGGAAGCCGCCGTGCACCTGCGAATCCGCGCCGCTGTCAAGGAAGGAACGTATGCTGAGGGCGTTTACCTCCGGACCTTCATCTGTTGCGGCTGCAAGCGTACCGTCTATATCATAGCAGGCAAGCTCCACCTTTGATATTGCCTTTAATTCGTCCAGACAGGACTTGATAATGGGATTTGCTATCATATACAGTCCAAACGCTCCTTCCGTTTTTTGGCGTCCGAATCATAATATCATATCAGCAAAATGAAGACAAACAGCTGAATTGACAAAAGCGTAAAAAGGCGTAAACTGATATATGAAGCGTAAAAAGAAGTAAAGAGGCGTAATTCATTTTATAAAACGTAAATAGGAGTAAAAAATGAATCCATTTGATATCTCCTTTGGGAAAAATCCTAAAGAAAACATTATCAGGCCTGTTCAGTTTAAGACTGTTATTGATGCATTTGACGCAGATATTACATCGAATCAGATTTACATGCTTTCGGGTGTAAGAGGTTCCGGAAAGACGGTATTAATGAACCGGATCGCCAATTATCTTGAAAATGAAAAAAGATGGGTAGTAGTTCGGCTTAATCCGGAAATGAATCTGCTCTGCAGCCTGGGGGCAAAGCTTGCTGATAATTCATTTTGTTCCGGAATATTCAGAAAAGCCAAAATTGGTGTTTCCATATTCGGAATAAGCCTGGAAATACCTGAGGTTGCAGATAGCCCGGATATGGAACTTACAATTGAAAAAATGCTTAAGGCCATAAAAAAGAGTGGCAGGCGTGTTCTTGTGACAATAGATGAGGTAACAAACAGCGCGCAAATAAGGATGTTCGCAAGTTCTTTTCAGATCTATCTGGGACAGGAACTTCCAATATTTCTTTTAATGACCGGATTATACGAAAATATTGAAGATCTGAAAAATGTAAAAAACCTGACTTTTCTGTACAGGGCACCGAGAGTGGAAATGACCCCCTTAAATATAGGAATGATCAGCTTGAAATTTAAGGAGATATTTGGAATCGGTGATACAGAAGCACTACGAATGGCTAATCTTACAAAGGGTTTTCCGTTCGCTTTCCAGGCTCTTGGGTTTTCTTTTTGGAACAATAAAGATGATGAAAAAATGGCGATGGCAGAGTACAGACAGCTTTTGGAAGATTTTGTCTATGAAAAGATATGGTCGGAATTATCGCCAAAAGATAAGAGTATAATGTATGGCATCGCCAGGTGTCCGGACGGAAGGATCAGTCATATCAATAGCTTCCTGAATCTGAAAAAGGATGAGATCAATCCATACAGAAAGCGCCTTATCAGAAAAGGCATAGTCAATGGGGACGAGTACGGGGTCTTAAAATGTACGCTGCCACTGTTTGAAGAATTCGTGCTTTTTAACTATTCAAATGGATAAACGCTCTGTATTTTGGTCGCATGTGTTCACAGAGCCGTTTCATGATTACTAAGTTTAAATAAAAAATAACAGTCGAAACTTAATTGTTTAAGTAATTTTATACAATCTTTTTTTATTTGTCATTTTCCTATTAATTTTCTCTAATTTATCTGTTAGAATGGTCGATATAAGAAATATAAGAATATTTATCTTCAGTTTACCTGTCCATTTTTGAAATAGAAGGCAATTGAGGGTATTTATTGTATTATTTTTTAGGCTATACATAAAGGGAAATGTCCGCCCGGACGGACGGTAACTAAAGGGTGTTGTTGAAAGAAAGATATGAGGAAGAGAGAAGGCCTATGAAGAACACAGAAGTCAGCAGGAAGGTATTGAAAGCAATAACAATAGGGCTCGCGGCAGCTATGGCGATGATGCCTACAGTTACCGCTTTTGCCGATGACGGCGAGGGCAGCGGGGACGGCGGAAGCAGCAGCCACAGCGAAAGCAGTGACAGCGGCAGCCATGACAGCGACAGCCACGACAGCGACAGCCATGAGGATCACAGCGAGCACACGGATGATGTGGAAAGCTCTCATGATGATGTAGAAGATGCTGCCGATGAGGTAAGGGACGAAGAAAGCGGTGGAGACGAGTCCGGTGGTGGAGAAGAATCCCATGATGATGGTGGAAGCGGCGAGTCCGGCGGCGGAGAAGAATCCCATGATGATGGTGGAAGCGGCGAGTCCGGCGGCGGAGAAGAATCCCATGATGATGGTGGAAGCGGCGAGTCCGGCGGTGGAGAAGAATCTCATGATGATGGCGGAAGCGGCGAGTCCGGCGGCGGAGAAACCCCTGCAGAGGCACCGGCCGCAGAAGCACCTGCTGCAGAAGCACCGGCCACAGAAGCACCTGCTGCAGAGGCACCAGCAGCAGAGGCACCAGCAGCAGAGGCACCGGCCGCAGAAGCACCTGCTGCAGAAGCACCGGCCACAGAAGCACCTGCTGCAGAGGCACCTGCTGCAGAAGCGCCTGCTGCAGAAGCACCAGCAGCAGAAGCACCAGCAGCAGAGGCACCAGCAGCAGAGGCACCTGCTGCAGAAGCGCCGGCCACAGAAGCACCTGCTGCAGAGGCACCAGTAGCAGAAGCACCAGCAGCAGAAGCACCTGCTGCCGGTGGCGGAGCTTCAGGAGATGAGGCAGTTAACGTTCCTGAAATGACAGGAGCTACAGGAGATGAGGCAGTTAACGTTCCGGAATTGCTTGGTGCTTCGCCTACAGATGCTACCGGAGTAATAGAAAATGAGATCAATAACGAAGCAGGTGCGATAGGCACTGAAGAAGTTGCCGGCGCCCAGGCCGGGACAGGCGAGGAGACCGGCGGATATCAGAGTGTAAGTGAACCCTTGTCTGATGCTGCAGGCAGCCTGAAAAATATTGTGGATGCCTCTGCTGCAGTGGATAAAGCTTTTGCTGATGCTGCAAAAGTGGATGCTGCTGCTGTGAAAGTAGCTGAGGGAGTTGAGAAAAATGAGTTTCTGGCTGTCTTTAACGATTGGACAATGCCATCTGCCGAGAACGCAGTTAAGACAGCAGATACCGAGGTAAATACCAATATTGGCGTGACTGTAAAACAGGATGTTTCCGAGGCTGCTTCTGCCGGATATGAAAATAAGGATGCGGCTGATACTGCAAAGACTGAGGCACAGACTCAGTTGGATAAGGCAGTTGGAGAAGCAAACAGAGTCATCGATGTTGCCAAAACAGATCTGGGTTCAGCAAAACAGGCACTTGACAATGCAGAATCACAGTTGAAGGAAGCTCAGGAAGCAAAGGTTGCCGCAGATAACGCTCTGGATAATGCAAAGGAGAAGTTTAAGAAGCTTCTTGAGGATAACGGCCTTTCCTGGAAGAAAGAAGGAGATACAATTAAGGCGGTCGGTGACATCTCAAAGCTGGATGAGCTGGATGGGGATATCAAGGGGGATATCAAGGCTGCTATTGTCAGTGCGGCTAAGGCTGTTGATAACGCAAAGTCAAATGCAAGAAAAGCGGCTTACGCTGTTGAATATGCAAAGGATGAAGTGGATAAAGCCGATGCAAACTTTTCTAAGGCAGGAATAGATGCTCTTACGGCAATAAATAATGATTTCAAGCAGATAATTGATACGTACGAAACTGCTAAGGACGAGAAAGATGCTGCTGAAAGCGAAAAGTCTGAAGCTGAACGAGCTAAGGAAAATGCGGACGATGATCTGAAAAAAGCAGAGAAGGACTTGACCTCAGCGCAGAATATCTATGATACGGCTCTCGACACGCATCAGAAAACATATGATGAAGCCCATGCATCAATTTATGAGACTATAGACAGTAAATTGACAAATGTAGGGAACGATTTTAATAAAAACCGTGCTTTGGCTTTCTATTTTACAAAGCTGTATCTCATTGACATTGAAGATGCAAAAGCGGAGTCCATTGAGGTTGATAAAGATAACCAACCTTCGATTGACAAAAAGACCGGTATTGTAACCAGCATCGGAAATAAGAAAGACGGAGGATTTAAGGTCAATTATATAACAAAGTCCAATGAACAAAAGAGTCTTGTTTTCAATTGGCTGAAATATGATGACCAGGGGACGTGTAATGACAAATTAGGCAATGATTATGACACATACAAGGTTGTACTGGTTAAGGATGGGAAAAATACAGATACGGTTTTAGGTGAGATTAAGCTGGACAGGGATGATAGTAAGACTGTCACAGGAAAATCCATAACAGTCGGTGATAGTAAGGATAATAAACTGGATCTGATTAGCTATCTTTCTGGCTATAATGATTCCAAGGATTATCTGCAGACCCTCAGCGATAAGATTACCGAGGCTGAAGGAAAAGTGACTGAGGCAGGAGAAAATGTGACTGCGGCAGGTAAAGAGCTGGAGAAAGCAACTAACAAGTATATTGAGGTAAACGCTCGGTATCAGGATGCAGAAACGGCTAACAAGGCTGTTGAAGCTGCCCGTATGACGATTGGCGCAAT
The DNA here is from genome assembly GCA_947167135.1 of uncultured Lachnospiraceae bacterium. Lineage (GTDB taxonomy): Bacteria > Bacillota > Clostridia > Lachnospirales > Lachnospiraceae > NK4A144. The sequence goes on along the minus strand of CAMVGV010000006.1, from coordinate 20,269 downwards.
AACAGATCTGAATGAAAATGCTAATGTCATTCGGGATATACTGGCAGGCAGCAAGGGCGAAGATGAAACTGATGAAGCCTATAAGGATAGAGTACAGGATGCGTATGATGCCGCAAAGAAAAGCGCAGAAAAGGCAAATACCGGATATAAAGCTATCAGTAATAGCTACAATGTACTTTCTTCTCTGATCGAGAAGATAAAGAGTCAGCAGGAGACGGTTGGTAAGGTAAAGGTTAAAGAAGGCAACAACATTCAGGAGAGCTATAAAGAATTCAGAAAGCTGGCATCACTTCTTACCCAGTACAAGCTTATGCAGGAGCTTAAGCAGCAGGGCGTTGATCTGTCCACTGTTGAGATGAAAGTAAGGGAAAATAGTGACGAATCGGTTTGGTGGAGAACCGGCCAGGGTTCAAAGAATAATTATGGTGAGATCACGTATAAGATCGGGGATGAAGAACCCAAAAAATTCTACTTTGATTATCTTGCTTTGGATGAAAAAGGTGAACATGTTCTGGATCAGCCGGGATTAAAGAATACCTCCAGTGTGAAAACCATCGTAGTAGTCAGCAATACCGACGCGTACGGACAGCTCAGTCTGGGATGGAAATTTGATGAGAGAACACGTTATATCGACGAAAATGCTTATCAGAGCATGTTTGATGATCTGAGTACGGATCTTTCCTATGCAAAATTAGTTAGGGACTATGCCTCAGCCGTTGTAGAATACGGGAAGATGATGAAGATCCAGAAGACTGCGGAATATGCCCAGCAGAGAGTAGATGATGCAGCAAAGGCTCTTGTGAATGCAAGCTATGATCAGTCTGTAAGTACTGCGAAGATCAAACAGCTTGAGGGTGAGTTTGAAAAGGCTCAGCAAAAGTATAATGATGCAAACACAAAGTATAAAGATGTAAAGGGAGATCTGGAGAATCTTAAGGCCGAGATAGATAAAATAATTGAGAGTGGCTTTAAGGTGAAAGACGGAAGCGGCACCGAGCCTAACGGCGAAACCGGGAACCCCGTGATCACCGACGGTAGTGCTCCCGCAATCACCCCCGAAATCGGGAACCAGGAACCCGGTACTCCCGCAATCACCGATGACGGAAACGGCAATAATAACGACGATAATGGTTCCGGCAATGGAAACGGCAATAATAACGACGATAACGGTTCCGGCAATGGAAACAGATCGGAAAGTGACAGCGGAAGCGGTTCAGGAAGTGACGGCGGAAGCGGCTCAGGCAGCGGCTCGGGAAGCGAAAGCATCGAAAGTGCAAGCACCAGCAGTACCAGCAGCAGAACGAGGACAAGATCCCGCTCAGGCGGTGGAGATGATGACTCAGCAGCCTCTGAGGTTGACGGGTCTGCAGCAGCTGATACAGGAGCACCTGCAGCTGAAACAGGTGCACCCGCAGCAGGCGGCGGAGTTACGACAGTGGCAGCGGCTGAGACGGCTGCACCCGGCGCAGCCGGAGTTACCACTTACACCGGAACTGCAGATGGTGCATTTACTGATGCAGGTGCACCGGCACCCATAGGAGCAGCGGTAACTCTGGAAGCAGGCGGCGGAGCAGTTGACGGAGGAGCAGTACTCGAAGACGGCGGCGCACCCGCGGGAGCAGTACTCGAAGACGCAGGCGCACCCGCAGGAGCAGCACTCGGAGATACAGCAGCACCTGCAGGAGCAGTGGAGGCAGCAGGCGGAGCTCTCGTCGACGGAACAAATCCTGTAGCCCAGGTACTCGGAGACAAGGCAAATCCTGTGGCACAGGTTCTCGGTGAGAGACTTGCACCTATAGTTGAGGCAGTGGAGAACGGAACCTTCAACAGGAACATGGTTCTCAATGATGACGTTAAGGCAAGCATTCCTTTCGGATGGTGGCTGCTGATCTTTATCCTCGGAGCAACTGGGGTCAAGATGTATATGGATCACAGAAAGAGGAAGGAAGAGGAGGCCGCAAAGCAGGGAAGATAAAGAAAGGTATGGGGTAACAGAATTTAGGAGGAGGTACACTTAAATGACATTGGAGGCAGAAGTAACCAGCGACAAGCGGAAGATAGGGAGAGTCGAGTTCAAGGCACCGAGTGTTATCGTGCTCTGTGACACCGGCGAAACCCTGTACGTGATGGTGGAGGATGCGAGTCCCCGGGGTATGGGACTCTGGATGAAGGATGACCGGCCGGACATAGCTGACAAGGACATCATCATCGTTGCGGACACTGTTATCATGTATGCTACCGTTGCACGTATGGTAAAGCGCGATGACGGCACCTATACCGTTGGCATAAGCGCCAAGAAGTTTACACCGGATGTACTTGAATATCTCTTCAAGCACATAGGAAATTCCGGCGACTGAGCTTAAAGCACAGTAATATGTATCAGAAAGGAGGAGAGTCATTGTCTCTCCTCCTTTTAGATGTACGCCAAATCCATCAACGAGAAGCATGATATTATGGTTGTACCTGTAGGATGCTTAAGAAACTGACTTGCGTTTTTGTGCCGGTGGCTATATTATGAAGAAATGCAAAACCACAGTATTGTCATCCTGAGCGTCAGCGAAGGATCTTTCCAGCAGTAGAGTAAGATTCTTCGCTTCGCTCAGAATGACAGAGTACATTGCAAACCGTAGTATTGTCATCCTGAGCGTCAGCGAAGGATCTTTCAACCGAGTAAATAATTATGAACGAAAACAATAATAACCAGAACAATAATAACGGCGGGAGAAATCCCCGGAACAGACAGACCCTGATCGCAATGATAGTGGCGACGGTACTCACCTTCTTCTGCATGAGTATGATGAGCAGCCTGGTTACCAGAAATTCCACCCAGGAGATCAGCTATTCCCAATTCCTTTCAATGATATCAGCGAATCAGATCGGAAGTGTGGAGATAGATCCGGATAAGATAACCATCTATCCGAAGGAGGGGAACAGCAATAACCCTCTCTCCATGCAGATGACCTATTATACGGGTATCGTGGTTGATCCGTTTCTTACGGACAGGCTGACGGAGGCGGGAATAGACTTCAAGAGTCAGGTGCCGGACAGGTCAGGTGCCATGGTATCGGGCTTTATCGGCTATGTTTTCCCTATCCTTCTGGTATGCGGACTTACCTATTTTCTGATGAAGCGTATGGGCGGCGGAGGCGTGATGGGTGTGGGCCGCAGCAATGCCAAGGTTTATGTCCAGAAGGAGACAGGGGTTACGTTTAAGGACGTGGCAGGCCAGGATGAGGCTAAGGAATCCCTGCAGGAGGTGGTGGATTTCCTCCATAATCCCGCCAAGTATTCACGGATAGGCGCGAGGCTTCCGAAGGGAGCGCTGCTTGTGGGGCCTCCGGGAACAGGAAAAACCCTGCTTGCAAAGGCTGTTGCGGGTGAAGCCCATGTGCCCTTCTTCTCCCTGGCAGGCTCTGATTTTGTTGAAATGTTCGTGGGTGTAGGTGCCTCCAGGGTCAGGGATCTTTTCAGGGAGGCCGAGAAAAACGCCCCCTGCATTATCTTTATCGATGAGATTGATGCCATAGGAAAGAGCAGGGATTCGAGGTACGGCGGAAATGACGAGAGGGAGCAGACCTTAAACCAGCTCCTTTCAGAGATGGACGGCTTTGACACCTCCAAGGGAATACTGATCCTTGGTGCCACCAACAGACCGGAGACCCTCGATAAGGCACTTCTCCGCCCGGGCCGTTTTGACAGAAGGATAATAGTTGACAAGCCTGACCTGAAGGGAAGGATAGATACGCTCAAGGTTCATGCAAAGGACGTTAAGCTTGATGAGACCGTTAATTTCGAGGACGTGGCGCTGGCAACCAGCGGTGCCGTGGGGTCTGATCTTGCGAACATGGTGAATGAAGCCGCTATCAATGCGGTAAAGTCCGGCAGGGAGTATGTTTCACAGAAGGATCTTATGGATGCTGTGGAGATTGTCCTTGTGGGTAAGGAAAAGAAGGACCGTGTACTCAGTAAGGAAGAGAGACGTATAGTCTCCTACCATGAAATAGGCCATGCCCTTGTTTCCGCCCTGCAGAAAAACAGCGAGCCGGTTCAGAAGATAACCATTGTACCCCGTACCATGGGGGCGCTGGGCTATGTGATGCAGGTTCCGGAGGAGGAGAAGTACTTAAACAGCGAAGCGGAACTAAGGGCTATGCTTGTGACGACCCTTGCGGGAAGAGCCGCGGAGGAGCTGGTATTTGATACGGTTACCACGGGAGCTTCCAATGATATTGAGAAGGCAACGAAGATCGCCAGAGCAATGGTGACCCAGTACGGAATGAGTAAGAAATTCGGTCTCGTGAGCCTGGAGTCCATTGAGGACCGCTATCTTGACGGACGGGCGGTGCTTAACTGCTCCGATGAGACTGCGGCGGACATAGATAATGAGGTGATGAAGCTCCTTAAGGAATCCTATAAAGAGGCAAAGAAGCTCTTAAAGGAGAACAGGAAGCTCCTTGACAAGCTGGCAGCCTTCCTTATCAAGAGGGAGACCATAACCGGCACCGAATTTATGAAGATCTACTGCAAGGAAAAGGGCATTCCGGTTCCGGAAAAGAAGTCCTATGAAGAGAGATTCAAGGAAGCAAGACGGGACAGCAGGGATGAGGAGGATACAGCTTTCCCTGAGGAGGAACCGGAGCAGAAGGAGCTCAGCTTACGGCAGGACAGCGTTAATAATACGGGAAACAATAATACGGGCAGCAATAATACGGGCAGCAGCGGATATCCTCCGCAGAATGACTGGCAGACAAGGAATAATGCGCCTCAGAACCACATGCCCGGACAGCAGATTGATTTTACCATTGACGACAGCCTTATACCTGACAGGAATACATCCGGGCAGCCGGGCGGGCATACTGTCGGCGAAGATGAAAAAAATACGGATAGTGACAGCCGAAACAGCGACGATTCCGGCGGAAGCAGACCGGATAACGGCGGGATCCCCGGATAATCCCGGATTTTCAGATGGAATTTGACATCGAAGAAAGCTTAAAGGTACTTCCGAAAAAGCCCGGGGTTTACCTTATGCATGCCGATGATGACGAGATCATCTATGTCGGAAAGGCGGTAAACCTCTTTAACCGGGTACACAGTTATTTCAGGAAGAATAAAAAGAGCCCCAAGATCATGAAGATGGTGACGCATATTGCCTACTTTGAGTATATCGTCACCGATTCTGAGATGGAGGCTCTTGTTTTAGAGAGCAATCTTATAAAGAAGCATCGTCCCAGGTACAATACCATGCTGAAGGACGATAAGAGCTATCCTTATATAAGGGTCACAGTGAATGAAGCTTATCCGAGGATACTTTTCAGCAGGAGACCCCGGGGAGATACCGGAACAGACAAAAAGACGGGTCAGCGGCTTTTCGGACCCTATACCTCCGCCTGGGCGGTAAGGGATACCATAGAGCTTATCAATAAAATCTACGGTCTCCGCACCTGCAGCAGGGTGCTTCCGAGGGATATGGATAAGGACAGACCCTGTCTTAATTATCATATCAAACAGTGCTCCGGACCCTGTAAGAGCGGCTGTATCTCGGAGGAAGCGTACCGTGAGGCAGTGAACGGCGCCCTTGATTTCCTTAACGGTAATTATACCCCCATCCTTTCCATGCTTAAGGAGAAGATGGATAAGGCCTCGGAGGAACTGAGGTATGAGGACGCCATTACCTGGAGGGATCTTCTGGGGTCGGTTCAGAGTGTTGCGCAGAAGCAGAAGATAACCCTTGCCGGGGAGAATGAGGACAGGGATATCGTTGCCTGCAAGACGGATGGGGACGAGGCCGTGGTGCAGATCTTCTTTATCCGCTCCGGTAGGCTGACCGGCCGGGATCATTACTATATGACCGGAGTAAAGGATCTCACTACGTCCGAGATACTCGGAAGCTTTGTGAAGCAGTTCTATTCGGGAACACCCTTTATACCGAAGGAGATCATGCTGGAAACGGATATTGAGGATCATGGGATAATAGAGGAGTGGCTCGGCGGCAAAAGGGGAGCCGGGGTCTCACTCATTATCCCGAAGAGAGGGATGAAGGAGAGGCTTCTACGTCTCGCGAAAAAGAATGCGGAGCTTATCCTTGAGACAGACCGTGAAAAGCTGAGGAGGAGCGAGGAAAAGACAAAGGGAGCCGCGGCGGAGCTTGCGGGGCTCATAGGTATCGACAGGGCTGACAGGATAGAGTCCTATGACATATCCAATATCAGCGGCTTCGAGTCCGTGGGCAGTATGGTCGTTTTCGAAGGCGGAAGAGCAAAGAATTCCGATTACAGGAAGTTCCGGATAAAGAGCGTACAGGGACCGAATGACTATGCTTCAATGGAAGAGGTTCTGACCCGCAGGTTTGAGAGGCTTGTAAATGCTGACGGCAGCGAAGGGGAGGGGGATTCCTTTGTGAGATTTCCGGACCTTATACTTATGGACGGCGGAAAGGGACAGGTAAATATAGCCCTGAATGTCCTGTCACGCTTAAAGCTTGATATTCCGGTCGCCGGTATGGTAAAGGACGATCACCACAGAACCCGCGGGATCTATTTCAATAATGAAGAACTGCCGGTGGACAGCCATTCGGAGTGTTTCCGTCTCGTGACCAGGATACAGGATGAGACCCACCGCTTCGCCATTGATTACTTCCGTTCGCTTCACGGGAAGAACCAGCTCCACTCCATCCTCGATGATATACAGGGTATCGGCGATACCAGGAGAAAGGCTCTTCTCCGGGAATTCGGCTCGGTGGAGAATATAAAGGAAGCGTCGGAGGAGGAGCTCGCCGCCGTGCCTGAAATGAATAAAAGGTCGGCGGAGGCGGTCTTTGCTTTCTTTCATAATGAGTGAAATGATGGTATACTGAAGAAGATTCTTCGGGCGAAGGATCTTAAACAACGGAAAGGAGCGTCATCCAAAGCCATGGCAACGGTTTCCCTAAAAACCTTTATCGACAAAATGAACCTCTATAATCTTACTCCCGATATTCCCATCGACAGCGTGAATATCACCCAGCCCGAGATAAACAGACCCGCACTGCAGCTCACGGGCTTTTTCGACCACTTTGAAGCTTCAAGGGTCGAGATAGTGGGCTTTGTGGAGTATTCATATATGCTGGAGATGGACGAGGGCAGGAAGGATGAGATATACGGAAAGCTTCTGTCAAGCGGCATTCCCTGTGTTATCTTCTGCAGGGATCTGGAGCCGGACGAGAAATTTATGTGGTACGCCGGGGAAAATCAGGTACCTCTTTTAAAAACCTCAAAATCCACGTCGGACTTTATGGCAGAGACCATCAGATGGCTGAATGTCAAGCTTGCACCCTGCATTTCCATTCACGGAGTTCTCGTTGACGTTAACGGTGAGGGACTGCTTATCACCGGCGAGAGCGGCATAGGAAAGAGCGAGGCTGCGCTGGAGCTGGTAAAGAGGGGACACAGGCTTATATCCGATGACGTTGTGGAGATAAGGAAGGTCAGTGACGATACACTTATCGGTTCCGCACCGGATATAACAAAGCACTTTATCGAGCTTCGGGGTATAGGGATAATCGATGTAAAGGCGCTTTTCGGTGCCACCTCCGTAAAGGAGACCCAGAGTATAGATCTCGTTATAAAGCTTGAGGACTGGGACAGGGACAAGGACTACGACCGCCTCGGCATGGAAGAGGAGTACACCGAGTACCTTGGGAAAAGGGTGGTCTGCCATAATATCCCCATCCGTCCCGGAAGAAATCTGGCCATTATCTGCGAGACCGCGGCCATAAATTACAGGCAGAAGAAGATGGGCTACAATGCAGCACAGGAGCTCTATAAGAGGGTACAGGACAATCTGAAGAAAAATCGGGAGGAGCAGTAAATGAGCTATGTTTACGGGGTTGATGTAGGAGGCACATCGGTAAAGATAGGCCTTTTCTCAGGGGAAGGGGAGCTTATCGAAAAGTGGTCGATTCCCACGAACACGGAGAATAACGGTGGGGCTATACTTCCCGATATAGCGGCTTCAATAGATGCAAAGTCAAAGGAAAAGGGGATCGGCGACGGCGAGATCCTGGGTGTCGGTCTGGGGCTTCCGGGTCCCGTGGATGACAAGGGAATCATAAGGAAGGCCGTGAACCTTCACTGGAACGATACCTTTAACGTGGAGGAGAAGCTGGCGGCCTGCTTTGACGGGAGACTAAAGGTTAAGGCCGGGAATGACGCCAATGTGGCGGCGCTCGGCGAAGCCTGGATGGGAGCCGGAAAGGGCTATAAGAATATAGTCATGGTCACTCTCGGAACAGGTATCGGAGGCGGAGTCATTATTAACGGACAGATCGTAACCGGAACCTGGGGTGCAGCGGGAGAAATAGGGCATATTTACACGGGAACCGATACTGAGGAACCCTGCAACTGCGGAAACAGGGGCTGTCTGGAGCAGTTTGCCTCTGCCACGGGCATAGTAAGGCTCTTAAAGGAAGAGCTGGAGAATAATCCGGATGAAGCCTCCGAGATGAGGGATAAGCCTCTTGATTCCAAAAATATGTGGGAAGCGGTAAAGAACCGAGATAAGCTTTCCATAAGGGTTGCTGAGAAATTCGGGAAGTACCTGGGAACCGGCCTTTCGGTTGTTGCAGGGGTTCTGAATCCGGAGATAATTATTATCGGCGGAGGCGTTTCCATGTCGGGGGACGTTATCATGCCCTATATCACGAAAAACTTTAAGGAGCATGTTTTTCATGCAAGCGGTGATACCGTATTCACCAGGGCGACCCTCGGAAATGACGGCGGGATCTACGGCGCCGCCGCACTGATGATATGACTTGGCGCGGAACTGCATTTGCGGGGCACTGGACATTTTTCCATTCTGAGGGCAGTGCCCCGTAAAGATCCTTCGCTTCGCTCAGGATGACAATAAGCCTGTCATTCTGAGGGCGGAGCTATTATGTCATTCTGAGGGCGGAGCTATTATGTCATTCTGAGGGCGGAGCTATTATGTCATTCTGAGGGCAGAGCTATTATGTCATTCTGAGGGCGGAGCTATTATGTCATTCTGAGTGCGGAACAATTATGTCATTCTGAGTGCGGAACAATTATGTCATTCTGAGGGCGGAGCCCGAAGAATCTTCCCACCGGAAGGAAAAATGTCCGGTGGGTTTCTGCTTCGCTCAGGATTACAAACAGTAACGCAACAGTGATTTCTAATGGATAGTATTATCGACACCATCAAAAGGATCCTGCCTGAAGACAGGATTTTAATTAACGAATCCATGAAAGCACACACCACCTTCCGGACAGGCGGAACGGCGGATCTTTTTCTTATGCCGGAAAATGTGGATCAGCTTTCGGAGCTCATCCGTTTTTTCAGAGAGGAAGAGGAGGAGTACTTTATTATCGGTAACGGCAGCAATCTCCTGGTTTCGGACAGAGGATACAGAGGGGCGATAATTGCTGTCACTGAAGCCTTTTCGGATATTGAGGTCTCCGGAACCGAGATACACGCAGGGGCAGGAGCGCTGCTTTCAAGAATAGCAGATGCAGCCCGCAAGCATTCCCTCACGGGCTTTGAATTCGCTTCAGGCATTCCCGGAACCGCGGGAGGCGCAATGGTTATGAATGCCGGAGCCTACGGCGGAGAGATGAAGGATGTGGTGAAGCTTGTGGAGGTTCTGACCCCGGATGGTGAGAGGGTGACCTTAAGTAACGGTGAAATGGGCTTTGGCTACCGTAAGAGTATCATCAGGAAGGAAGGCCTGACTGTACTCAAGATCGTCTTTTCCTTAAGCCCCGGAAATTCAGAAGAGATAGGGGCGAAAATGGAGGAACTTTCGGCAAAGAGGCGTGAGAAGCAGCCTCTGGAATTCCCCAGTGCAGGCAGTACATTTAAGAGGCCTGAGGGACATTTCGCCGGAAAGCTTATTATGGATGCGGGACTTTCCGGTTTTTCCGTGGGTGGAGCTTTTGTATCGGAAAAACACTGTGGTTTTATCATAAACAAGGGGAATGCCACCTCAAATGATGTATACAGACTGATAAAAAAGATTCAGTCGGTTGTTAAGGAAAGATCCGGGGTGGAGCTTGAGCCCGAGATCATGCTGATCGGAGAATTTGAATGAAATTTGTCATTGTAACCGGAATGAGCGGGGCCGGAAAGAGCACATCCTTAAAGATGCTGGAGGATCTCGGATACTTCTGCGTGGATAATCTGCCTGTACCCCTTATCGGGAAGTTTGCCGAACTCGCTTATGAGCCGAATTCGGAGCTTCAGAAGGTCGCGGTTGGGATCGATGTCAGGACCGGGCTTTCAAAGGTCGATCAGGCACTGAAGGATATGAAGGATGCAGGGTATTCCTTTGAGATCCTTTTCCTTGACTGCGAGGATGATGTCCTGGTAAAGCGTTTCAAGGAGACAAGGAGAGCCCATCCGCTGGTTATGAACGGCAGGGTTGAGGACGGTATTAGGAAGGAAAGGGAGATCCTTAAGTTCCTGAAAAAGGAGGCTTCCTATATCATTGATTCAAGCCACCTTCTTGTCAGGGAGCTGAAAAATGAGATAGATAATATCTTTTCCAAGAACAAGGACTACGGGAATCTCTTTATCACTGTGCTTTCCTTCGGTTATAAGTATGGGATACCCAATGACTGCGATCTGGTATTTGACGTGAGATTTCTACCCAATCCTTATTATATTGACGAGCTTAAGAATAAAAGCGGTGAGGATAAAGAAGTTCAGGACTATGTAATGGGCTTTAAGGAGGCAGGCATCTTCCTCGATAAGCTGCAGGATCTCATAGAATTTCTTATCCCGAATTATGTCATAGAGGGGAAGAACCAGCTCGTCATCGGAATCGGCTGTACCGGCGGCAAGCACAGGAGTGTTACTCTGGCAAACAGGCTCTATGAGCGCCTTGAAAGCAAGGGCGGTTACGGCATAAGGATAGAGCACAGGGATATTTTGAAGGACAGCCTTCGGCGGTGACACATGTCATTTTCACAGGATGTTAAAAAGGAGATAAGCCTGGATATACCGGAGGCCAGGCACTGCAGGACAGCTCTTCTTGCAGGGATAACCCTGATGACTGCCGATATTTCCTTCAGCTGCGGGGGAGAGGACAGGATAGCTTTTCACTCCGAGAATGAGGCCGTCATCAGAATATGCTTTACATTATTAAGAAAAACCATTAGAATAAGTGCTGATGTTCAGGTGAGATGGGGGAAAATCCCTGTTTACAGGCTTTTGCTGAAGGGAAGGGCGGCTTCCGAGGTTCTGTCGATGCTGAAGATACGGCCGGGAGACAGGAAGCTTGACAGTTTATTATACGAGAGATCGTGCTGCAGGAGAAATCTTATCAGGGGGGCTTTTCTTTCGGGCGGTTCGGTCAGTGATCCCAAGGGCTCATACCACATGGAGTTTGTGTGTGATTCCGGGGAGAAGGCGGAAGATCTCCGCAGCATAATAGGCAGCTTTAATATCGAAAGCCGTATCGCCGGGAGGAAGCGCAGCTATGTTGTCTACCTTAAGGAAGGTGATGACATAGTTACCATGCTGAACATCATGGAAGCGCCGGCAGCTCTTATGGAGATGGAGAACGCCCGCATATACAAGGATATGCGGAATAACGTGAACCGGCGCGTGAACTGTGAGACCGCAAATATAAAAAAGACGGTCAGCGCAGCTGTGAGACAGGTTAATGATATTGAGTTTATTTTGGAGAAAAAGGGGTTTGGTTTTCTGGACGATGCCCTTAGGGAGATGGCCGAGGTAAGGCTTCAGTATCCCGATGCGGCATTAAAGGAACTTGGCAATTTTCTAAATCCGCCGGTGGGTAAGTCGGGGGTAAACCACAGGCTGAGGAAGCTCAGCCGTATAGCGGATGATCTAAGGAGGAATCTCTATGACCAGGAAAACAGTTGAAGTATCCATGCAGGGAGGAACGGATACCAGACCCATTGCAATGCTTGTTCAGACTGCAAGCCAGTATGAGGCTACTGTTTATATCGAGTATGATGAAAAGCATGTGAACGCCAAAAGTATTATGGGAATGATGACGCTTGCCCTGAAAAACGGAGATAAGGTTGACGTGGTGACGGAGGGCAGCGACGAGGAAAATGCTGCCGGTGAGATATGCAGATACCTTAAGGGAGAGCTTGCCGCAGGTTGATGCAATATTCTGAGCATTTATGTCATTCTGAGCATTTATGTCATTCTGTGCATTTATGTCATTCTGAGCATTTTTGTCATTCTGAGCTTTTTTGTCATTCTGAGCGAAGCGAAGAATCTTCCCTCCGCCGATGGCTGTATTAATGAATATGCAAAAGAAAATGTATTTCATATACAATCCCCATGCCGGAATGGAGAGGATCCGCAGTAATCTTTTGGATATCATAGATATCTTTGTTAAGGCGGACTTCGAGGTTACGGTTTATCCCACCCAGGACAGGGGAGATGCTTCCCGGGCAGTCCGGGAAATGAAGGATGGCTATGACCTTCTGGTATGCTCCGGCGGAGACGGGACTCTGGATGAGGTTGTGTCGGGGATGATGCAGCGGGAGAAAAAGATTCCCGTAGGATATGTTCCTGCAGGCAGTACCAATGATTTTGCCAGAACCTTAAAAATCCCGAGGGATATGCGGAAGGCTGCGGAGGTCGTGACCCGGGGTGTGGAGTTTAAATGTGACACGGGATCCTTTAACGATAAATACTTCGTGTATGTCGCAGCCTTTGGTGTGTTTACAGATATCTCCTACGGAACCGAGCAGGATCTGAAGAACACCTTCGGACACCTGGCCTATATTATGGAAGCAATGTCCAGAATAGGCGATCCTCTGGAGTCCTTCCATATGAAGGTGGTTCACGACGGGATTACCGAGGAAAATGACTATGTATACGGGATGATCAGCAATTCCGTTTCTGTTGCGGGCTTTAAGAGCCCCGGAAGACAGAATGTGATACTGGATGACGGACTCTTCGAGGTGGCTCTCATCAAAAAGCCCGAGGATCCGATGGAGCTCGGAGAGGTGGCCGGTGCAGTTATGAACGGCAGTTCCAATGATCTCGTGAGCTATTTCAAGACCGATGAGATAAGCTTTGAGAGCAGCGGAGAAGTGGCCTGGACTCTTGACGGTGAGTTCGGGGGAAGCTTAAAGGAGGTCAATATCCGGAATTGCCGCAGAGCTTTCGGGATAATGGTTCCCGCGGATGCAGGATTACCGGATAAAATGTCATTCTGAGCGTGTACCATGTCATTCTGAGCGTGTACCATGTCATTCTGAGCGAAGCGAAGAATCTTATATATTACCGTATAGGTTCACCGTAAAACGCAGCGGTGTTCATATATAATAAAAATCAATAAGAAAGGATGGAAATGATATGCCATTAGTTACAACTACCGAGATGTTCAAAAAGGCCTACAGCGGAGGATATGCCATCGGAGCTTTCAATGTTAATAATATGGAGATAGTTCAGGGCATTACAGAGGCTGCATGGGAGCTTCATTCGCCCGTTATCCTGCAGGCATCCGCAGGTGCCAGGAAGTATGCACAGTCTGCTTATCTGAAGCATCTTGTTGAAGCTGCAGTGGAGGCTACAAAGGATGAGATCCCCATCGCTCTTCACCTTGACCACGGCGCAGATTTTGATGTCTGCAAGGATTGTGTTGATAACGGATTCACATCTGTTATGATCGATGCTTCTTCAAAGCCTTTTGATGAGAACGTGGAAATATCAAAGAAGGTTGCGGAGTATGCTCATGACAAGGGTGTTGTTGTGGAAGCAGAGCTTGGAACCCTTGCAGGTGTTGAGGATGATGTGAATGTGGCTGCGGAGACCGCACAGTACACGGATCCCGATCAGGTAGTTGAGTTTGTAGAGCGCACAGGCGTTGATTCTCTGGCGATCGCTATCGGAACCAGCCACGGCGCATATAAGTTCAAGCCAGGAACGAATCCTCACATCCGTCTGGATATCCTTGAGGAGATCTCAAAGAGACTTCCCGGATTCCCTATCGTGCTCCACGGTTCTTCATCCGTTCCCCAGGAATACGTGAAGATCATAAACAGTAACGGCGGAGCTCTGAAGGATGCCATTGGTATCCCCGAGGATCAGCTTCGTGAAGCAGCAAAGAGATCTGTCTGCAAGATCAATATCGATTCCGATCTTCGTCTCGGTATGACTGCGGGTATCCGTGAGCATATGGCAGCACATCCCGATCATTTTGATCCCAGACAGTATATAGCAGACGGACGCCAGTATGTAAAGGATATCGTTCACAACAAGATAATCAACGTTCTCGGCTCAGACAACAAGGCCTGAGCAAGTGATGTCATCCTGAGCGCCAGCGACATATGTCATCCTGAGTGTCACAGACATATGTCATCCTGAGCGAAGCGAAGGATCTTTCAAATAATATCTGCTCAGCGTCTGACCGTTGACACCTGAAATTCTCTCCCCTGCATCCCTGAAACCGATCTTCTCGGCGAGCCGGATGGAGGGGAGATTTTCATTCTGTATAAAAGCATTGAGCTCTTCTATCCCCAGTATTCTTTCCGCATAAGCAATAACGGAGGTACAGACCTCATAGGCTATGCCCCTTCCCCGGTGCTCCTTATCAAGAAGGTATCCAAGCTCCGGGATATCGAAGCCCCGGCGGTTGCTTATACCGGCTCTTCCTATCAGCCTGCCGCTCTCCCTGTCAATGATATTCCAGAAGCCGTAGCCGAAGAAGCCGTACATCTTTTCGATATAGGCTTTCTGGAATTCTGTCTCCTCCTCTTTTGTGGGCATTAGGGGAGGTATGAAGCGCTGTATCTCAGGATCCCCGTAAAGCAGGAAAAGAGCGTCGATGTCGTTTAGGGAAAGCTCTCTTATGACGGTACGTTCTGTTTCCAGAATGGTCCAGGGAATGCCCCGTTTTCTCTGATACATTTTTTCCAGAAAGTCAGGGGTTATCTCATCAAAGCCCTCGATAATGCATTGGGCACCGGAGTATATTTCGGAAGCGTAAGATGGAAAGGTCCGGCAGGGAATGGTGTCCGGTTTTTTATACAGAACATAACCGGTGTCGTGGAAACGGGCAAAGGCAACACCGGTTTCATTATCCGTGACGGTATAGGAACCGTCAGGTATCCTGCCCTCCGGTATTTTACTTCCCGGCTCAAGTGAATAAAGGCTCACGCCCTCCTTACTGAGATCGGCCATAAGTTCGTCAAGCCAGGGGGTGTGGGAGCCGGATATGGAGAAAAAACAGTATTTCAGATCCTTCATCTTAAGATTCTTTGAAAAATGCCTTTAAAAGGGAGGATGCCAGGTGCCGGGCACCTGGCATTATTATGAAAAAGTTTTAATATAGTATTAACTACTATGGAAGCTGTCGTTTTTGATAATCTGAGTATACCCAAATCTTGTGTACAAAATTCAATTTGTGAATGAAGTTTTTTCAAATAGTTTGTTAACACGTTGTGAACAAAGAGGTCTCGTTTGGATCCTTCGCCAGGATCTTTCGCTAAGGTCCTTCGCTAAGATCCTTCGCTAAGATCCTTCGCTTACGCTCAGGATGACAAAAAGGCGGGATGACAAAATATGGGCATAAACCGTTGATGACAGAATACGGGCATAAACCGTTGATGACAGAATACGGGCATAAACCGTTGGATGGCAAAATATGGGCATAAACCGTTGACATAGCCGAAAAATAGGGCTATTATCGGTTATTAGAGGATTTTTGTTATAGAAATATTCGGGATCCGGGGGATTCCGGATCGCTGAATTTTTATCTGGAGGGAAAAAAATGGCAATACAAAAAAGAGCTATCGCAGCCGCTGATGTAAAGGAAGAGGTGAAGGCTGCACCCGCAGCTGAAGTGAAGAAGACGGAAGAGAAGCCTGAAGCACCCAAGGCGGCGGCACCTGTAAAGGCAGCAGAGAAGAAGCCTGCAGCAAAGAAGCCCGCAGCAAAGAAAACAACGGCTGCAAAGAAGACCGAAACGAAGAAGGCCGAGGGCACTGCGAAGGCTGCAGCAAAGAAGACAGAGAGTGCAGCAAAGAAGACAGCGGCGAAGAAGCCCGCAGCAAAGAAGACAACCGCTGCTAAGAAGCCAGCAGCAAAGAAGGCACCTGCGAAGAAGGCGGCAGCCGCAAGCGAGAATATGGTTGTACAGTTCAGAGGACGCGAGGTTAGCACTGCCCAGATCAGGGAGAGATTCAGTGATGTCTGGACAAAGGACTACGGCAGGAAGGCTTCTGATGTCAAGGAAGTTACCTTCTATATCAAACCGGAGGATTCAGCTGTGTACTTTGCGGTCAATAACGGTGAAGATACAGGAAGCTTTGCGATCTAACTTATGAATAATCCAATTCAGGCCGGACTCGAAAGGATCCGGCTTTCTTTTTCAGAAAAAGGCACTTATGAAAAAATAATTGCCCTGATGTTTCCGCCTTTGATATTTATAGCGCTTTATATTCTCGGCGGAATCCTTTCGCATACCCTTTCGGATCTCAGTATTCCAAATGAATACAGGGAGTGCGCCAATGTGCTGATGACAGAGGAGCTGATGAAGGGGAATAATCCCTATGCTTTAAGTGCACTTAACGGAGAGTATCCGCCTTTTATCTACCTGTACGGACCGTTGTATTCCCTTGTGGTGGCGGGTGTGGGTACGGTGCTCCGTGTCATTGGGCTTTCTCCGGATATCATATTGCTCCACTATCTTATGACCTTTGTATTCATGCTCATTTCCGCTTCACTGGCATTTTATATCGTATGGAAAAAAACCGGGTCTATGACACTCGCCCTGGCAGCCTTTATTTTCCTTATCAATTGCAACTGGCGCTATAATTACGTCAATGCCAATCCGGACAGCATGGGTCTGTGCATTATGATGCTTATCCTCTTTCTCTTAACAGTACGGGATTTTAAGGGGAAGGAAATACTCTGTGCCCTTTTGACTGTGGCGGTGTTTTTTACGAAACAATATTTCCTGCTTATCGCCGGAACTGCCACGGCATTTTTCTTCTTATTTAAAGGGATAAAAAATGTTTTGAAATACCTGATCTCTTTTGGACTTATAGCCGCAGCAACCGTCGCGCTGCTAAAGCTCAGCTGTCCTCTTTTCGGAACCTATATGCTGTATTTTGCCAAGGGGCCGGGAACAGGCATTGCCTCAACGGTGAGAAGGGGCAGTGTCAAAATGAGCGGAATGGAATTTAATTTCCAGCAGATAATGTCCCTCGGCGGCATCTTCCTGACATTCTTTATTGCAGAAACGGTGGGATGCGTTTATTTTTTTGCAGCCTTTATCAGGGAATGGAAAAAGATCAAGGCGGAGGAAGCAGGAGGAAGCCAAGGCATACAGGTATTTGTTGAAGCCGGAAGAAATGCGGGGATAGAGCCCTTTGATCTTCTGATGCTGATACATATGGCGGTATCCGGTATCTGTCTTCTGTATCTCGGACAGAATGACGGAGCCTGGCTTTCCTATTATCTAGAGCTCTTTATGCCCGCCCTCATTATGGGGGCACTTGTGCTCTTCAAAAAATTCAGCAAGGAGCTCAGCGTAAAAGGCTTATTTGGAGTAAACCAAAGGACATCACTTCTTATTCTGTCGGCGTTGTTTTTAATGTTTATCGGCTTTCCAATTTCCCGGGCGGATGAAAGACTGCCGGTATCTCCTTTGTCTGAAAAGGATCATACCGAGTGGGAAAAAGCAGAGAAGGTTATGAATGCAAATGACGGCGATATGTATCTTTATCCGCTTCTCGGATACTATGGCATAGAGAAGGGAATATACATCTACAATACGGGACAGCCCTTTGTGGTTTCGGACAGGTTTTATGAGAGTTACCACCGGCATCCCGACAAGATGGAAAAATATCCCTATGCCGAAAACATCTTTACCTCTCATTTTGCCTTCAGGGAGAAGATCCTTGACAGGGTGAGAAACGGCGAGTATTCTCTTGTTTCCTACATTGAGGGAACCGATGAGGTCTTTGACAGAAGCGATCTCTCGTTAAAATATGAAAAAACCGGAGAGTACAGACTGCGCACCGGCAGACAGGTCTGGAACACCGAGCTCTGGACGCTTAAATAAAAAAGAAGTGCCATAATGCCTTGGTTTTCATACGTCACTTGCGGTTCCGCAAGTGACTGTTCTGAATAGTTACGAAGTAACAAAGAATAAATGTAAGTGAAAATCCTGTTGACAAACGACGGCAGGGGTGATATCGTATGGTCTAAAGGTATTAGCACTCAAATTAAATGAGTGCTAACACAAAGCAAAGAGTATATGGAATTAAACGAGAGAAAAACCAAAATATTAGAGGCGATAATCAGGAATTATCTGGAGTCGGGAGATCCGGTGGGAAGCAGAACCCTCTCCAAGTATCTTGATATCAAGCTTTCTCCCGCTACCATCAGGAATGAGATGTCGGATCTTGAGGAAATGGGGTATATTATCCAGCCCCATACCTCATCGGGACGTATTCCCTCGGATAAGGGCTACAGATTTTATGTGGACAGTATGATGGCCGACAGGGAAAAGGAAGTTTCCGACATGCACGAGATGGTGGTGGAGAAGGCGGGAGAGCTCTCGGAG
Source organism: uncultured Lachnospiraceae bacterium (assembly GCA_947167135.1). Classification (GTDB taxonomy): domain Bacteria; phylum Bacillota; class Clostridia; order Lachnospirales; family Lachnospiraceae; genus NK4A144. Next base: position 1,716 of record CAMVGV010000006.1, on the reverse strand, counting down.
CTCCTGAAGCAGGTTGCGAAGCTCCTTGCCGACAACACGAATTACGCCGCTCTGATCTCTTCGCCGCAGATACACAGGAATAAGCTGAAATTCCTGCAGCTCTCCAGAGTGGACGAAGGAAACATCCTGGCAGTAATTGTTGTAGAGGGAAATATCATCAAAAACAAGATGATAAGCGTTAACGGGGAAATGGATGACGATACGCTCCTGAAGCTTAATCTTCTCCTGAATACCCACCTGAACGGGCTTTCCCTTGAGGAGATAAATCTCGGACTCATTACTCTTATCAAAGAGAGGGCAGGGATACATTCCGATGTTATCGCAGAGGTCATCGATGCTGTTGCCGATGCGGTAAGGGCTGACGAGGATCTGGAGATCTACACCAGCGGCGCAAATAATATCTTCAAGTATCCGGAGCTCGCGGACAATCAGAAGGCCAGTGAGATCATCAGTACCTTTGAGGAGAAGAACCAGTTCGGACACCTTATCAGTGAGTCTCTGGAAAAGGAAAGAGAAGGCGGCGACAGTGAGAAAAAGGGAATACAGGTATATATAGGAAACGAGTCTCCCATCGAGTCCATGAAGGACTGCTCGGTGGTAACAGCCACATATGAGCTCGGGGACAATATGAAGGGTATGATGAGCATCATAGGGCCGAAGAGGATGGATTATGAGAAGGTTGCCCATGCCCTGAAGACCCTCCAGGAGCAGCTGGATACTTTATATAAGAAGTAGCGGCGTATTCTGAGCGAAGCGAGAATCTTAAAAAAACACAATGTCATTCTGAGCGAAGCGAAGAATCTAAAAAACACAATGTCATTCTGAGCGAAGCGAAGAATCTTTATTAAAAAGAGGTAAACACATTGAGTAAGAAAAAGAATCAGGAAGTAAAAACAGAAAAGCCTTCCGCAGGCGGTAAAGAGGAAGAGCTTAAGGAAAATATCGGCACGGCTCCGGAAGGTACGGATGATCCGGGGGCGGATGAAGAAGGAAAAGGATCGGGGCAGGAAAATCCTGCAGAAGAGGCTCCACCTGAGGACGAAGCGAAAGACAGCACACCGGAGGAAACTAAGGATCCGCGGGACGAAAAAATAGAGGAATTAAATGATAAGAACCTGAGGCTTATGGCTGAATTTGAAAATTTCCGTAAGCGCTCCGATAAGGAGAAGGACCAGATGTTCGAGACCGGGGCGAAGTCCGTTATTGAAAAGGTGCTGCCGGTGATCGACAACTTTGAGAGGGCTCTTGATATGGCACCGGGCAGCGGAGAAGGTGATGAAAACGCAGATCCGTTTATGGACGGGATGAAGAAGGTCTATAAGCAGCTTATGGACGAGCTGGAGAAGATAGGAGTGAAGCCTATAGAGGCAGTGGGGCAGGAATTCAACCCCGAATACCACAATGCTGTGATGCAGGTTGACAGTGAGGAGTATGACAGCGGCATCATAGCTCAGGAACTTCAGAAGGGCTATATGTATAACGACAGTGTTGTCCGCCATTCAATGGTGGGAGTCGCGAAGTAGAGTGAGAAGCTGATGTCACTCTGAGCATAAATTGTCATTCTGAGCGAAGCGAAGAATCTTAATAAGTATACTAAACAGTACAGAACAGAAAGAGAGGAAATAAAAATGGGTAAGATAATAGGAATCGATCTTGGAACCACAAACAGCTGCGTAGCAGTTATGGAAGGCGGAAAGCCTACAGTTATAGCAAATG
>CAMVGV010000005.1 GCA_947167135.1 uncultured Lachnospiraceae bacterium | reverse complement strand
ATTGTCGGATGCTGATTCTATAAGATTATTGAGGGGGATGCGTAATTACTATTTTGAAGACCCATTTTTACAATTGACCTTTCATTTAATGATGACCGCTGAAAGCCTGAATTCGTTTACGTCAAGGCTTTATTGTGATATAGTATTCGTCATACGCAATGATATCAGGCAGGAAGGAGCAGGGTTGATAAATGAAACAGTTAATGCTCGGAAATAAGGCAGTTGCCCGTGGGCTGTATGAGGCAGGGGTCTGCTTCGCGTCAAGCTATCCGGGAACCCCCAGTACGGAGGTTACGGAGGAGCTGGCAAAATATGATGATGTTTATTCGGAATGGGCTCCGAATGAGAAGGTTGCAATGGAAGCGGCTTTTGGTGCCTCTCTGGCGGGAAGACGTTCTTTCTGCGGTATGAAGCATGTGGGGCTGAATGTGGCTGCGGATCCTTTATATACTATGTCATACACCGGGGTAAATGCCGGAATGGTTATTGTGGTTGCGGACGATGCGGGAATGCATTCTTCCCAGAACGAGCAGGATTCGAGGCACCACGCCATTGCTTCAAAGGTTCCTATGCTGGAGCCTTCCGATTCGCAGGAAGCTTACGAATTTGCGAAGCTTGCCTTCGAGCTCTCGGAGGAGTATGACACGCCGGTATTATTGAAGATGTGTACCAGGGTTGCCCACTCCCAGTCAGTGGTGGAGCCCGGAGAGCGCGTGCTTCCGGAAAAGAAGCCCTATGAGAAAAATATACAGAAGTATGTTATGACTCCGGCGAATGCCATAAGGAAGCATCCAATTGTGGAGGAGCGTACAAAGAAGCTTATGGAATACGGCTGCACAAATAATGTGAACCGTGTGGAAATGGCCGGAACCGAGACCGGGATAATATGCGACTCCACAAGTTATCAGTATGTAAAGGAGGTCTGCGGCGACAGCGTATCCGTATTAAAGATAGGGCTGGTGAATCCTCTTCCCGACAGGCTGATAAAGGAATTTGCATCAAAGGTTGAAAAACTGATCGTTGTCGAGGAGCTGGATCCTGTGATAGAGGATCATTGCAAGGCTCTGGGACTTAAGGTATCGGGGAAGGATATCCTTCCGATAACCGGAGAGTTTTCAAGGAACATAGTAGCTAAGGCTTTGGGGATTGAAGAGCATAAGGGAACAGCCCTGGATGAGAAGCTTCCGGTGCGTCCTCCCGCTATGTGCTCCGGCTGTCCTCACAGAGGCCTGTTCTATACCTTGAAAAAGAATAATTGTACGGTACTGGGAGACATAGGCTGCTATACACTTGGCTCCGCAGCTCCTTTAAGTGCGGTCGATACGACTCTCTGTATGGGTGCCTCCCTTTCGGCAGTTCATGGCTTTAATAAGATGGGTGGTAAGGAGACAGAGAACAGCACCGTTGCCGTTATCGGAGATTCTACATTCATGCATTCCGGAATGACCGGACTTGCAAATATCGCCTATAACCAGAGTAATTCGGTTTCAATAATCCTTGACAATTCCATCACCGGAATGACAGGTCATCAGCAGAATCCTCTAACCGGGTACAATATCAAGGGCGATTCTGCGGGAAAGATAGATCTGGAGGCTCTGTGCAGAGCCATGGGCTTTAACCGGGTATGGGTCGTGGATCCTTACGATCTGAAGGAATGTGACAGGGTTGTTAAGGAGGAGCTGGCTGCGGAGGAGCCCTCAGTCATCATTTCAAGAAGACCCTGCGTGCTTCTTAAATATGTAAAGAAGAATCCGCCGCTTAAGGTTGACAGGGATAAGTGTGTGGGCTGCAAGTCCTGTATGAAGATCGGCTGCCCTTCCATATCCCTTAAGGATGGGAAAGCGCACATAGATGCCACACTCTGTGTCGGATGCGGTGTGTGTGAGCAGATGTGTGCAGTTGACGCATTTTCTGCTACCTGATATGGATTCAGGGACTTGGAGCGGGCGGAGGAAAGGTTTTTCGTCTTGCCCGGAATGACAGAAAAATAAGGAGATCACTGAAATGGAAACCAGAAATATAATGATAGTCGGAGTGGGCGGACAAGGCTCTCTCCTTGCCAGTAAGATACTGGGATATCTTTTATTAAACGAAGGTTTTGACGTAAAGGTATCGGAAGTACACGGTATGTCCCAGAGGGGCGGAAGTGTTGTGACATATGTTCGATACGGTGACCGGGTATATTCACCCCTGGTAGATGAGGGAGAGGCGGATGTGATCGTGTCTTTTGAACTGCTGGAGGCCGCACGCTGGATGAAATATCTGAAAAGCGGAGGCCAGATAGTTACCAATACCCAGCAGATCGATCCTATGCCGGTTGTAATGGGTGTTGAAGAATATCCGGAGAACCTTGTGGAAAAAATGAGGGATAAAGGGGCAAAGGTTGATGCGCTTGATTGTCTGAAGCTGGCTGAAGAAGCAGGAAATATCAAAGCAGTAAATATAGTGCTTCTGGGGAGGCTTTCACACTACTTTGATTTTTCAAAGGATGCGTGGATGAAGGCACTTGAAGCCAATGTACCGGCAAAGCTTCTGGAAATTAATAAGCAGGCATTTGACCTCGGATACAAGGCAGGTGATCAATAAGGAGGAATTAAAAAGGATGGAGAGGTATTTTCAGAAGAAGTTTGAGTGTATGCCCCTGAAAGAAATGAAAAAGCTTCAGGATGAAAAGCTTGTTAAACAGGTAAAGCATGTTTGGGACAATGTGCCTTACTACAGGAAGAAGATGGAAGAAAGAGGACTGACACCCGATGACATTAGATCAAGGGACGATCTTCATAAGCTGCCTTTTCTTTCAAAAGCAGACTTAAGAGAGTGCTATCCATACGGTCTCCTGGGAGTTCCCCTTGAAAAGTGTGTGCGTATCCATTCCACATCGGGAACCACCGGGAAAAGAGTTGTGGCCTTTTATACAAAGGAAGATCTGGATCTCTGGTCTGATTGTACCTCCAGAGCCATTACCGCGGCGGGCGGCACAAAAAAAAGCGTGGTACAGGTGGCTTACGGCTTCGGTTTATTTACAGGTGGAGCGGGCCTAAATGACGGAAGCCATAAGGTGGGATGTCTTACAGTTCCCATCTCATCTGGAAATACCGACAGGCAGATCATGTTTATAAGGGATCTGGAGGCTTCCATTATCTGCTGCACGCCGAGCTACGCTGCGTTTTTGGGAGAGAGGATGAAGGAGATGGGTCTTTCACCTGAGGAAATACCTCTTAAGGCAGGAATATTCGGCGCCGAAGCATGGAGTGAGGAGATGCGCCGTGACATAGAAAAAACAATGGGGATAAAGGCCTATGATATCTATGGTCTTACGGAGCTTTCAGGCCCCGGAGTGGCTTTTGAGTGTTCAGAGCAGAAGGGCATGCATGTAAACGAAGACCACTTTATTCCCGAGATCATAGATCCGGATACCGGGGAGGTTCTGCCGGATGATACGGAGGGAGAGCTGGTGTTTACAGCTCTTGATAAGGAGGCATTCCCGCTTCTCCGCTACCGTACGCGTGATATCTGCAAGCTTTCACGGAAGAAATGCTCCTGCGGCCGGACCCTTATCAGGATGGCGAAGCCTAAGGGACGTACGGACGATATGCTGATAATCCGCGGAGTAAACGTATTCCCGTCACAGATAGAGACAGTTCTCTTAAATAACGGCTATGCCGCAAACTATCAGATCATAGTGGGCAGGGTAAACAACACGGATACTCTTGACGTTCATGTGGAGATGACCCCCGAAATGTTCACCGATAATCTGGGCGAGATCGAGGCACGCCAGGCAAAGCTGGTTGCCGGAATGCAGTCAATGCTCGGCATAAAGGCAAAGGTTACACTGGTAGCTCCGAAGTCCATTCAGAGATCGGAAGGCAAGGCCGTTCGCGTCATTGATAACAGAAAGATCTGAGGAGGGCAATCTAATGAGTATAAAGCAGATTTCGGTTTTTATGGAGAATAAACCCGGCACCCTTGAAGAAATGACGGATGTGCTGGCAAAGAACAATATCGATATGAGGGCTATTTCCGTGGCGGAGACCGAGGACTTCGGAATAGCAAGGCTCATAGTGGATGATGTCTACGAGACCACAACGGTATTAAAGGATGCGGGATTTGTAAACCGCCTTAGTGATGTTCTGGCGGTCGAGATACCGGATGTACCCGGGGGACTGAATAAGGTTCTGAAGACATTGTCCGCAGCCCAGGTAAATCTTGAATATATGTATGCATTTCTCGGCGGGAAGGAAGTCAATAAGGCCTTTCTCATAATGAAGGTTGCACACATAGACAGAGCCGAATCGACTCTGGAGCTTGGGGGCTTCCATCTGGTGGATCAGGAAAATATCGTGGAAATGTAAAATTCGGTTGTCATCCTGAGCGAAGCGAAGGATCTTACCGCCGGAGGAAAGATTCTTCGGGCTTTGCCCTCAGAATGACACGCTGCCATGCAAGGGTTTGGGGACGGTTTCACGATGGAGCCGTCTCTTTGGTCTATCACAGGATTTCAGCGATCTCCAGTATGAGCCTCTCGCTTTTTTCCCAGCCGAGGCAGGGGTCGGTTATGGATTTCCCGTACACACCCTCGCCGATCTTCTGGGCGCCGTCCTCAATGTAGCTCTCTATCATAAGACCCCTTACTATTCCCCTGATGGTCTTTGAAACATGGCGGCTGTGGATCACGTCCTTTGCGATCCGGATCTGCTCTAAGTATTTCTTTCCGGAATTTGCGTGGTTACAGTCTATGATAACTGAGGGGTTGTCCAGTCCGTTATCCTTATAGCTCTTTATGAGGGTCCGGAGATCCTCATAGTGATAATTTGCGTGATTTATGCCGTAAGCGTCCACGTATCCTCTTAAGATCGCGTGAGCGAGAGGATTTCCTTCGGTCTTAACCTCCCAGCCCCTGTAGAGGAATTTCTGTCTGCTGCGGGCGGCTGAAATGGAATTCATCATTACCGTGATATCGCCGCCGGTGGGATTCTTCATTCCCACAGGGATGCCGATACCGCTGGCAACGATACGGTGCAGTTGGTCTTCTACGGATCTCGCCCCTACAGCCACATAGGACAAAAGATCCGACAGGTAGCGGTGGTTTTCGGGATAGAGCATTTCCTCCGCGCAGGTGAAGCCGGTTTCACGGACAACCCTCGTATGCATTTCCCTTATGGCGATTATTCCGGCAAGAAGATCCTCGTTTCCCTCGGGGTCAGGCTGGTGCAGCATACCCTTGTAGCCCGTGCCCTTGGTACGGGGCTTATTCGTATAGACCCTGGGTATTATCAGGATCCGTTCCTTAACCTTATCATAAACGCCGGCAAGCCTTGTGAGATAGTCCATCACCGCATCCTCATTGTCCGCGGAACAAGGCCCGATTATCAGAAGAAAGCGGTCGTCCCTTCCTTCAAAAACAGCCTTTATCTCGTCAAGCCGTCTGTCAATTATTCTGCTTAATTCCTTGCTTACGGGAAACTGCTCCTTCAGCTCCATGGGAGTAGGCAGCTTCCGTATGAATTCCATCGGCATTTCCATAGTATTATTACCAGCTTTCTCAGATTTTCCACGAAAGAAAATACCATACTTACGCTGTGTTTTCAATCAAAATCTGAGAAGCGGATCCAAAATAACGGTCAGGTTTATCCCGGGTCAGGTCTTGAAAAACTTGACCAAAGAGCGTAAAACAGCTATAGTAGTGCAGAAACTAAATAGGAACGCTGGGGGAGCTTTCGCTGAGAACCTGTGAATGGCCGGATAGCCGGCAGAACGCGGGGACCCTTTAACCTGAACCGGATAATACCGGCGTAGGAAAGCAGAGACATTTTTTTTGATGTCATTTAACCCCTCCGTGCGCATTTTTTTAAGGAGGTTTTTTTTATGTCTATTTTTGCAACACTCACAGAGGACGGAAGTTATGCTCTAACCGGAGCAGGCTATATGGCGATCATAGTGCTGATGATCCTGCTGCTGCTTCTTGCCTGCTACGTTTCTTCTACAGAAACAAAGGTGAGAACGGGAACCAAAAGACTTGTTTTTGCTGCCATGGCAATGGCACTCGCATATGTAACATCATTTATAAAGTTATTTCATATGCCAATGGGCGGATCTATCACGCTGTTTTCCATGTTCTTTATCACTTTGATCGGATACTGGTACGGACTCAGGACCGGACTCAGTGCAGCTCTTGCGTACGGTCTTCTGCAGCTTATTGCTGATCCCTATATTTTAAGTGTACCCCAGGTGTTCTGTGATTATATCTTTGCTTTCGGAGCATTGGGACTCTCAGGTATTTTCCATAATGCAAAGCATGGATTGATAAAAGGGTATATAATAGGTGTCATCGGGAGATTTGTATTCAGCTTCCTTTCAGGCTTCATCTTCTTCGCGGACTATGCCCCCGAGGGAATGAATCCTGCAGTATATTCTTTTACTTATAACGGTGCATATATTTTTGCGGAAGCGGGTTTCACCATTGTGATACTTCTCGTGCCTGCGGTTTCTAAGGCATTGAACAGTGTGAAAGCACTTGCGCTGCAGCAGGAGGGCGTTGTAAAGACTGCCTGAAGCTTCCGTACAAAGGAGGAAAGATGGCAATAATCGGCGGTATTATGGTGCCTCACCCTCCCCTCATTGTTCCGGAGGTGGGAAAGGGTGAAGAGAGAGTCATAGAAGAAACCACAAGGGCATATGAAAAGGCGGCGGATTTTGTCGCCGCCCTGAAGCCCGATACCATTGTCCTGTCATCACCCCATGTGGTGATGTACGGAGACTATCTGCATATCTGTCCGGGGGACGGAGCCGGAGGGAATCTGCGGCAGTTCAATGCTCCCGGGGCAGGAATGAATGTGGACTATGATACGGAGCTCAGGGATCGTATCGTGGAGCTCTGTGCCGAGGTGAATTTTCCCGCAGGTACAGAGGGAGAGAGAAGCCCCGAGCTTGATCACGGCACCATGGTACCGCTTTATTTTATCCTGAAAAAATATAAGGATTTCAGGCTTGTAAGGCTTGGGATATCGGGGATTTCCCTTTTGGAGCATTACAGCCTCGGAATGATGATAAAAAAGGCAGCGGAGGAGCTTGACAGGCGTGTCCTCTATGTAGCGAGCGGGGATCTTTCCCACAAGCTTCAGGTTCACGGCCCCTACGGCTTCGACCCCGCAGGTCCGGAATATGATAAAAGGATCATGGATGTAATGGGAAGCGGGGAGTTTGAGAGACTATTGGATTTTGAGCCTGAGCTCCTCGAGAAATCTGCGGAGTGCGGCCACCGTTCCTTTGTGATAATGGCCGGAGCATTTGACAGGACAGCACTTGAGATAGAGAGGCTTTCCCATCAGGATGTGACCGGTGTAGGCTATGGGATATGCACCTTCCGTGTAAGGGGAGAGGATCCGAAAAGGAATTTCTTTGACAGATGGTATTTTGCCGCAAAGGAGAATCTTGAAATGAGGAAGAATGCAGAGGATGAGTATATCAGCCTGGCCCGTCAAACCATAGAAAGCTATATCAGGGACGGGAAAATTATAAAGCTCCCCGAAGGACTTCCTTCAGAAATGCTTGAGAAAAAAGCCGGAGCCTTTGTGTCCCTACATATCAATGGAGCACTGAGAGGCTGTATCGGGACCATTCTTCCGGTAAGGGCTTCCATTGCGGAAGAGATCGTGAGTAATGCCATAAGTGCAGCCACCCGGGATCCCAGGTTTTCCCCGGTCAGGGAGGATGAGCTGCCGTTCCTGGAGTACAGCGTGGATATTCTAAATGAGCCGGAGGAGATAGCTTCTGAGGATCAGCTGGATGTGAAGCGTTACGGCGTCATTGTCACTAAGGGAATGAAGAGGGGGCTTTTACTTCCGAATCTTGATGGTGTGGATACCATAGAAGAGCAGGTTGCCATTGCGAAGCAGAAGGCAGGTATATCCGTTAATGACAAGGATGTGCAGCTGGAGCGTTTTGAGGTCACAAGGCATGAGGTGTGAGGTATGCTTCCGTCACTGCGACCTTAAAGAGGGCCAGACAGGCTACTGCAGGGCGAGACATAACGTAAACGGGCGGATTGAAGCCAAAAACTACGGTGTCATTACCTCCCTTGCCCTTGATCCTATAGAAAAGAAGCCCTTATACAGGTTTTTTCCGGGGAGCCGGATATTGTCCTTAGGCTCCTACGGCTGCAATCTCCGCTGTCCCTTCTGCCAGAACCACGAGATCTCCCAGACGGATGACAGAGGTTTTGACAGGGTTGATCCGGAGTGGATCTTAAGTATTGCGGAAAGGGAAAGAAAGAACGGAAATATCGGTGTTGCCTTCACCTATAACGAGGCTCTGGTAGGCTATGAATTCGTGCGGGATACCGCCCGTCTGGTACAAAGAGCCGGTATGAAGAATGTGCTTGTTTCAAACGGTACCGCGGAGCTTCCGATACTCCGGGAGATCCTTCCCTATATCGATGCCATGAATATAGATCTCAAATCCTTTTCGGAGGAGATTTACAGGGATGTCCTTAAGGGAGACCTCCATCAGACCCTGAGCTTTATTGAGGAAGCGGCAGAGAGCTGTCATATGGAGATCACGACGCTGGTCGTTCCGGGCATCAATGATACAGCAGGGGAGATCCGTGAGATCGCCTCTTGGATCGCAGGTCTTAGGGGCGGAAAGGGGAAAGGGATCCCGTACCATATATCCAGATTTTTCCCGCAGTACAATATGACAGACAGAGAAGCGACGGACAGGGGGCTTATCTTTAGCCTTGCGGACGCTGCCAGGGAAAGCCTTGAATACGTATATGAAGGGAATGTGTGATGAAGATTTCGGTTTTGGGAAAAGACGGTTTTATAAAAAGGAATTTTCTGGAAAACCTTCAGGCTATCTCAGACGGAAGGAACCGCAGCAGGGCAGAGCTCCAAATAAGCTCGGTTTCAGACATTGAAGGAGGGGATACGCTGATAATCCTGCCTTCGGAAAATGAAGGTTTTTTGAGGGTGGAAAGCGGGGACAGGGAGCTCCTTAGTTACCCTACGCCCATGATAGTGGGTAAATGGGACGATTCCGGATCATTTATGCAGAGGCTCTGCGAGGCAGCAGCGGAAAAAAAGGATTATCCCGCGTATTCTTCCGGCGAGGTGCTGGAGCTCCTTTTCATTGAGGATCTGATAAAGACGGTTCTGGACACACTGGAGGGAAAGACAGGCGAAGAGCTCCTCCCAAAAACCTATAAGGTTACCGTGGATTCTGTTATTGAGGCTCTGGAAGCATTCAGCAGGCTGAACAGTACGCTTTTTATCCGGGAAATGCCACGGGACAGCTTTTCCTATAAGCTTTATTCACTCTATCTCTCATACCTTCCCGAAAAAAAGATGTCATATCCGGTCAAAATGAATACGGATAACAGAGGGGTCTTCAGTGAGCTTATAAAAACCGAAAGCTGCGGGCAGGTATCCGTCAATATTGCAAAGCCCGGCGTAACACGGGGACAGCATTGGCATAATACTAAATGGGAGATATTCATCGTTGTATCGGGTCACGGTCTCATCAGATTGAGGAAGATAGGAAGCGACAGGGTATTGAACTTTGAAGTAAGAGGTGAGGATATGAGAGCTGTCATAATGCTGCCGGGATATACTCACAGCATTACCAACCTTGAGAAGGACAGGGATCTGGTAACGGTGATGTTTGCGAACGAGCAGTTTGACAGTGAAAATCCTGACACTTTTTTTGAAGAGGTTTAGGGAATACTCTTCTGCCTTGCCGCGGTGTTTTTATGCAACCAAAAAGCCCGCGGCACAATTGCGGGCTTAGAGGGAGTAATTAACCGTTTTTAGGAGAGTTATGAAAAAGTCATTTCGCATTTCTTTTATGAAACATATGATACAGGGAAACTATGTCTAAAATTCGATTTCTTTGAAAACGGTTTGTGTCTTTGAACAAAAGAATTTCTTAAGAATTCTTATGAAAAGGTAAATTGTAAAACGCACATCCGAGAAAATCCTTGACAGTGCAGAATTTGTCAGCAGTTATCAGTATCCAGCCTTCAAAGTATCTGGGCGGAGGCAGCATCGGAAACATATGCTGCCTTACGATTTCTTCTTCCATTTCGGTAAAATCCTTTCCAAGGATCTCCTTTGCGTAATACACGCTTCGCTTACCATGATTAAGCGCCAGATCACGGTGGGTCGGGAAAACATTTTTATCATGTCTGTCCGACAGACCCAGATCATGGCACAAAGCTGCGATTATAAGCTCCTCTTCACTTACCCGGATTCCGAATCTCTTTAAAAATGAAGTGATCCTGCCACAGACCAGAGTTACCGATATAATGTGCCGGTCAAGAGTGGTATTGATGTGATGCTCCTGTCCCTTAAGTCTCGAAAACACACTGCTTCGAAGGACAAGGCTGATTTTCTGCTTAAAATGATCGTTCATGACAGCTCCGCGGATACTTTTTTCATAAGACGCCGGAAAAACACAGTTGAAAGTATGAAGGAGCCGATCTCTGCAATGGGGAATGCCCACCACACATTATCCACGACTCCCGTAAGGGACAAAAGCCAGGCAGCGGGTATCAGAAGGACAAGCTGCCTTCCGACCGAAACTATCAGAGAATAAATGCTCTCGGAAAAGGCCTGGAATATGGAACCCATCGCGATGCAGGCTCCCGCAAAGGGGAATATGAGCCCCATTATCCTGAGGGCCGGAACACCGATCGCAAGCATTTCCTCCGAAGCATTAAAGAAGCCGAGAAGTCTTTCCGGCATTGCTTCAAAAATAACGGTTCCGGTTAACATAACACAGACTGCAAGGGTAATGGAAAAATTAAGGGTTTCCTTTATGCGCTCCTTTTTCTTTGCACCATAATTGTAGGCGAGGACCGGTATCACTCCGTTATTAAGGCCGAATACGGGCATAAAGAAGAAGCTCTGCAGCTTGAAGTATGCGCCGAATACTGCCGTAGCGGTAGTGGAGAATACTATGAGGATCCTGTTCATAAGGTAGGTCATAACAGAACCGATGGATATCATCAATATGGAAGGAACTCCCACCATGTAGATCTCTTTTATCACGGAACCGTCAATATTTAATACTCTTTTTAATGAAAGATTGATATCACTGTTGTATTTAAGATTGAGGAAGAGACCCAGCGTCCCCGCAACGGACTGCCCCAGAACCGTGGCGATCGCCGCGCCTGCAACTCCCATCTTCGGAATACCGAAGAGACCGAAGATCAATATGGGGTCAAAGATGATATTGATGATGGCACCGGTGGCCTGGGAGATCATACTGTAAAAGGTTCTGCCCGTGGACTGTAAAAGACGCTCAAAGGTCATCTGGAAAAAGATCCCGAGAGACAGGCAGCTTACTATCCTGAGGTAGGTGGTCCCGTATTCCAGGATCTCACTGTTATCTGTCTGGGTCATTATGAAGCTTCGGGAAAAAAGGAGACCTATTATAAGGAAAAGAATAAAGCATAAAAAGGTCAGGAATATACCCATATTTGCCGCAGCATCGGAACGGTCATAGCGCTTCTCACCAAGTGAGCGGGAAAGAAGCGCGTTGATGCCGACGCCGGTTCCGCTTCCCACGGCTATCATAAGGTTCTGCATGGGGAAAGCGAGCGTAACCGCGGTCAGGGCATTTTCATTGATCTGGGATACGAAAATACTGTCAACAACATTATACAGTGCCTGCACCAGCATGGAGATCATCATAGGAAGGGACATGATTATGATGAGCTTCTTTACGGGCAGGACGCCCATCTTATTTTCTTTACGGACTGCCATTAATCGACGGGAATTCTCCTTTCAATGATTATAGGACCTTCTATTCTAATACATTTACTCTGACAATTCCAGTTTTGCATGCTTACAGAGAGCCTGGAAGGTCTCTTCGCTCAGGTCATGCTCTATCTTGCAGGCATCCTCCCTTGCGACATCCGGATCCACTCCCAGCTGTGTAAAGAATTTTGTGAGGGTCTTGTGCCGCGTATAGGTTCTGTCCGCGATCTCCATACCGGCGTCCGTGAGGACCAGCATACCTGCATGGTCGCTGGTGAGATAGCCCTTTTCCTTAAGTCTTTTCGTGGAATAGGTTACACTGGGCTTCGTGACTCCGAGATGATCCGCCACGTCGATAGAACGCACATAGCCCTGCTTTTCCTTTATCATAAGTATTGCTTCCAAATAATCCTCTATGGTCTTTTCTACGTTCATAAAAATCTCCTTGTCATCCGAACATCCTTTGCGGGGCACCGCCGCGCTCAGCGCGTCAGCGAAGGATCTTTCAGCATAATACCATAAAAACTATTTTATTTAAACTCAAATTAAAAATATTTAACTTTAGTTCCAATTATTCTTGACAAATAAAATATTGGGAGTTATAACAGGGTTAGAGAGAGCTAACAAAAAGTGAAGGGAGTTAATGCGCGTATGTTGCCACTTATCCTGGCCGATGCAGGTAAAGAGTACGTTATCACGAAGATAGGAGGAAGCCCGGAGGTGAAAAGGCATCTCGAGGATCTGGGCTTTACAGTCGGCGGGGATGTTACTCTGATAAGTGCAGTCGGGGGAAATGTGATAGTAAAGGTGAAGGAATCAAGGGTCGCACTTGATGAAGCCCTGGCGAAGAAAGTGATGGTATGACTAAGCGCGGCAGTGCCCCGCAAAAGTAGTGAAAAACAGCTTTAACAGAGGAGAGAAAAATGAACACTTTGAGGGATGTGAAGATCGGAGATACCGTTACCGTGGTAAAGCTACACGGTGAGGGCGCCATAAAAAGGCGGATAATGGATATGGGATTAACCAAGGGGACCAGCGTATATGTGCGGAAGGTTGCGCCGCTGGGAGACCCTGTTGAGATAACGGTCCGCGGATACGAGCTTTCATTGAGAAAAGCGGATGCGGAGATGGTAGAAGTGACGGAGGTGGAGAAGTGAGTATCAGAATTGCGCTTGCAGGCAACCCGAACAGCGGAAAAACCACATTATTTAATTCCTTAACGGGCTCAAACCAGTTTGTGGGAAACTGGCCGGGTGTAACGGTTGAAAAGAAGGAAGGAAAGCTGAAAAAGCATGAGGATGTGGAGATAATCGATCTTCCGGGAATCTATTCCCTTTCTCCATACACACTGGAAGAGGTCGTTGCGAGAAACTACCTTATAGGGGAACGCCCCGATGCCATTCTCAATATAATAGACGGAACCAACCTGGAGAGAAATCTCTACCTTTCCACACAGCTTATCGAGCTGGGTATTCCGGTGGTCATCGCCATTAATATGATGGATGTGGTAAGGAAAAACGGTGACAGCCTGGATACAAAGGCACTTGCGAAGGAGCTTGGCTGCAGCATAGTCGAAATATCTGCGCTGAAGGATGAAAAGACGCTTGAGGCCGCAGAGGTGGCGATAGAAGCCGCGAAATCAGGAAAAAAGGTTCCTATGCATACCTTCAGCGGACCCGTGGAGCATGCCCTTGCACATATTGAAGAAGCGATAGTCCATGATCTTCCCGAAGAGCAGCAGAGGTGGTATTCGATAAAGATCTTCGAACGCGACGAAAAGGTTCTGGAGAAGCTCAGTGTTCCTTCGGATAAGCTTGCGCATATCGAAAAGGATATTGCGGCGGCAGAGGAGGAGATGGATGATGATGCCGAGAGCATCATTACTAATGAGCGGTATATTTACATTGCCGATATCCTTAAGGGGATCTATAAGAAAAAGAATGCCGGAGAACTCAGCAATTCGGATAAGATAGACAGGATCGTGACCAACAGGATCCTGGGACTTCCTATTTTTGCGGTTGTTATGTTCCTTATCTACTGGATCGCAATGGTGGGTGTGGGAGCTCCCGCTACCGACTGGGCAAATGACGGGCTTTTCGGGGACGGCTATCACCTTTTCGGGATAGGCACTCCCGCCGCCGAGGAAGCTGCCGAAAATTATACCGCTGCCATGCAGGCTGTGGATGCCTATATGGGCTTTGATGATTCTGCTGATATCGAGGCTATGAAGAGCTTTTCATCAGATGAGGAGGTTGTGAGCTATACGGTCGAAGATGAGGAGACTCTTGAACAGAGCGAGATATCGGTATACTTTGACAGTGTTCCCGGGGATGCGGGTGAAGATGTAAATGCCATGAGCTTCAAAGACGCTGTCGCATATTTTGAAGAGAACGGCCTTGAGGAACCCGATCCTGCGGATTACGGAATATGGGTACCCGGTGTTCCGGCAGTTGTAGAAGGTGTTCTTGACAGCATAAACTGTGCGGACTGGCTGAAGGGTCTCATCCTTGACGGTATTATTGCAGGTGTTGGCGCGGTTCTCGGTTTTGTTCCCCAGATGCTGGTGCTCTTCTTCCTTCTTGCCTTTGTGGAGGCCAGCGGTTATATGGCCAGGGTTGCCTTCGTCCTTGACAGGGTCTTCCGCCGTTTCGGGCTTTCCGGAAAGAGCTTCATACCGATCCTTATAGGAACTGGCTGCGGTATTCCGGGCATTATGGCGTCCCGTACAATTGAAAATGAGCGTGACCGCCGTATGACCATAATGACCACCACTTTCATTCCCTGCGGAGCCAAGGTTCCCTTTATAGCAATGATAGCGGGTGCTATATTCGGAGGAAGTGCCGTTATTTCCACAGGTGCATATTTTATAGGTATTGCAGCTATCATCAGTTCGGGTATCATACTTAAAAAGACAAAGATGTTTGCCGGTGAACCCGCCCCCTTCGTAATGGAGCTTCCTGCATACCACTGGCCCACTCTTATCAATGTTCTGCGGAGTATGTGGGAGAGGGGTTGGAGCTTTATCAAGAAGGCCGGAACCATAATCCTTTTGTCAACCGTAGTGATCTGGTTCCTGTCCCGCTTCGGCTGGAGAGACGGAATATTCACGATGCTTGAGGAGGAAGAGATCAGCAGCAGCATTCTGGCAGCCATCGGAGGAGTCATAGCATTTATCTTTACTCCTCTGGGATGGGGCAACTGGCAGGCAGCTGTGGCTTCGGTAACAGGTCTTGTTGCCAAAGAGAACATAGTGGGAACAATGGGTGTTCTGTATGGCGGAGAGGGCTCTGCCTGGGCGGCACTTGCAGCAGCCTTTACCTCGGCTTCGGGCTTAAGCTTCCTTATCTTCAATCTCCTCTGCGCTCCCTGTTTCGCGGCAATAGGTGCGATCAGGAGAGAAATGAACAATGCGAAGTGGACCTGGTTTGCCATCGGCTATGAGTGCGGTTTCGCCTACCTCGTATCCTTTGTGGTATACCAGATCGGAAGCGCCATCGCAGGTTCAGGTAATATCATAGGAAGCGTACTCGCAGTTATTGTTATCCTCGTATTCATCTGGCTGCTCTTCAGACCCTACAAGGAATCCAATACCCTGAAGGAAGCCTCGGTGGGAGCGTGAGGCGGAATAAAATGTTATCCTGAGCGAAGCGACGCATATCCCACATCGAAGATGTGGGATGCCGCCCCGGCGAGGGGTTGCGAAGCAACAGGAAGGATCTTTAGAGGGGTTAAGCTGTGAACTGGATAATAAACAACCTTGGAACTATCATAGTAGGAGCCATACTTCTTGCAATTCTTGCCGGTATACTGTACAGTACCATTAAGAAGTCCGGGAAAAAAGGCATGGGCGGCTGTGGCTGCGGCTGCAGCTCCTGTCCGGGCAGCAGTATGTGCCACGGGAAAATGTGAGTAAGCAGTAATGCCAAAGGTAAAGTCCGGCAGGAACAAAACCATTGATATCTCTCTTGAAGAAGGACAGAGATATCTGGCCGGAGCAGTAAAAATCGAATCAGCCGCTTCTTTGGAAGAAATAACAGACAAGACAATCCTTGGGGATTGTCTTGATGTCATGTCTCTGCTTCCCGAAGGCTTTGCAGATCTGGTAATTGCGGATCCCCCATATAATCTCGATAAGGATTATAACGGCAGAAGGTTCAGGAAGACCTCTGATGAGGTATACGCAAAATTCACGGAGTCCTGGGTAAAGAAAGTCATTCCGCTCCTGAAACCCGAAGCATCCTTATACGTGTGCTGTGACTGGAAGTCAGGCTCTGTTATCGAGAGTATATTAAAGAAGTATTTTATTATCCGGAACAGGATAACCTGGCAGAGAGAAAAGGGCCGGGGAGCCTTAAACAACTGGAAAAACGGAATGGAGGACATCTGGTTTGCCACAAAGTCCGGATCCTATACCTTCAATGTGGAGGATGTAAAGATAAGAAGAAAGGTCATTGCCCCGTACAGGGTCAACGGAAGGCCGAAGGACTGGGAAGAAACAGGCTCCGGCAATTTCCGGAATACATATCCGTCAAATTTCTGGGATGATATTTCAATCCCCTACTGGTCTATGCCGGAAAACACGGCACATCCGACACAAAAACCCGAAAAACTGCTGGCCAAGCTCATACTTGCAAGCTCCAATCCCGGAGACATTGTTTTTGACCCCTTCCTTGGATCAGGCTCAACATCCGTGGCAGCAAAAAAGCTTGGGCGCCATTACGTGGGTATCGAGCTTAACGCACAGTACTGCGTCTGGGCCGAAAAACGCCTGGAAATGGCCGGCAAGGACAGGTCCATCCAGGGTTATGCCGATGGGGTTTTCTGGGAAAGAAACACAGCTGCGAGTCAGAAAACCCGGTATAAACAATTAAGAAATACGTAATTTGCAGCGGAAAACAATTAAGATTCTTTGAATATCGTGGATTTCACAGATAAACTGTGATACAATTCGGCATTAGATGTAAGAAAAAGAAAAAGCGCCAAAGCTTATGAAAGGAGTATTGACGACCTAAAATGAAAAAGACAAATTATTCTAAATTACTGACAATAATATTTGCACTAATGCTTATTTCCGTTTCGTTTACGGGATGTAAAATGAACCTTCCGGATGTACACGGCATCGGACCGGATGGAGCAGCTGAGGGAACCGAAAGTGACGAAGAAGAATCAGAGGATGAAGCGGATAATACCGACGTCACAGCGGGAGCTGCAGAGGACGGTGAGTACAGCATGACGGCGGTAGTGAACAATGATACTAATTTTTACGTAGATGCACCGGAGGTTGTACTGAAGGACAAGAGTGCAGCAAAGCCGGCTGATGTGAAGGACAAGGCAGGGGATCTGGAGAAGGCGCGTCTCGCATATCTTACTGCTTATTATGAGGGAGACGAGACTTCTGCAAAGGAGGATCTTGCCGACTATGATAAAATGGAACCCGGAAGTAAGGAAATGGATGCCATCAGAGCATTTTATCCCGAGCTCGGGAAGGTGTTTGCCCAGTTTGATATAGTAACCTACGACTTTACGGCATCTACCGATGCCGATGATTCTTCGGCCACATATGATGTGTATTCATCCGCAAACGAGCCCTTCTCACTGGAGTTCTCTTTTGATGAGGGAACGGTTACGGACATAAGCCTTAGCTATGACGGAGAACTGGAGTAAAAGGATCAGACGAAAATTTGCAGCCGTTCTGTTTACTGCATCACTGGTACTTATAACCGCAGCCTGCGCGGCATCCCCGGGAAGCGGGGATCCGGCGGCTGATGGCGGGGTGCACACCCGTCATGGAGGTGCAGCCGGAACGGAAACGAAAAGCAGTCCCGAAGCCGGGACAAAAAATGAAACCGGATCTACGGCAGGGGAAGAGCCTGAGACATCAGACGGCTCTTCCATTACTGTGTTATGCAGTCAGGGCTGGATCAAGGATGCGGAAAAGGAGCTGGGGAAAAAATTTGAAGAGGAGACGGGGATACACGTTGACTATCAGATCATTCCCGCAGACCAGTATCAGGATCAGCTTCTTTCCAGGCTTAATGGCACTGATGCGCCCGATATCTGGGGCGCACAATCAGGGTTTGCACTGGAAACCGTATATAATGTGACCAGAAATGCGGTTGATCTGAGTGGAGAGGACTGGGCAGATGCGTACAGTCCCTTTTCTGCTGTTCAAACAGGTGTGAAGGGTGTAAACTATGGCCTGACATACTTTGATACCACAACAGATTACTATATGGTCTACAACAAGAAGCTTTTTTCCGAGGCGGGTGTTTCGGTACCCGCTACCTGGAGAGAGCTTCTTGAGGTATGTGAAAAACTTTCATCGAAGGGAATAATACCCATTTATGAGCCTGTGGGGGACGGCTGGCATGTATTGATGCTTCTGACCGAAAATATGCAGGTTCTGGACAGGATAGATCCCGGACTTACAGATAAGCTGAATAAGAATGAGATCACCTTTGTGGAAAGTGTAAATATGTTGAAGGCTGTTGAGCAGCTGCATGAGCTGGCCGCAAAGGGCTATTTCGGGGAGAATTACCTGAGTGATATGGTCGATGAAGCGGACGAGCAGCTTGCCTCCGGGAAATACGCAATGTGTATGCTGAAGGCCGGCGCGATAAGGGCAATCGTTGAAAATGAAATGAATACCGCGGGCTATACGGAAGAGGATTTCGGGCTCTTCCTGCTTCCTATTCTTGATAATAAATATCTGAATGTCCATCCCACGGGGCCGTCCCGTTTCATTTATTCCGGGTCAGACAACATAGAAGCTGCGAAAAAATACCTTTCTTTTCTCTGCAGAAGGGAAAGCGTACAGTATATGATCGATCATTCCACGGATGTGGAGAATCTGCCTCTTGACGTAGGACAGAAGCCCTCATATTCCCGGATCACAAAGGAGTTTCTGGATGGATATGATGAAGAAGATTCAGGAATGGTGCTGCAGGATTCTGTGTTATATTTTAATGAGCAGTGGATGGATATAAACGCAGATCTCTCTGCCATGTTTACCGGAGATATGACCGCGCTGGATGTGCTGAAGGGCATTGACGACAGGAGATCCATTCTCGCCGAGGCTGCGGGAGATGAGAACTGGAAGTAATAATTCATAACAGATACAACTGGCAATGATCAGGATATGAAAGGAGAGTTTATCATTAATGGCTGTGTACAGTAGAGTAAATACCGACCTGAACTTTGTGGACAGGGAAAAGGAAGTCGTAAGCTTCTGGAAAGAAAAGGATATTTTCAGGAAGTCCATGGATTCCAGAAAGGAAGGAGAAACCTATACATTTTACGACGGACCGCCTACCGCAAACGGGAAGCCCCATATCGGCCATGTCCTGACCCGTGTGATAAAAGATATGATCCCCAGATACCATACCATGAAGGGAGCCTATGTTCCCAGAAAGGCGGGCTGGGATACCCATGGTCTTCCGGTTGAGCTGGAGGTGGAAAAGAAGCTCGGGCTGGACGGCAAGGAGCAGATAGAAAAGTACGGTCTGGAGCCCTTTATAAAGGAATGCAAGGAATCCGTATGGAAGTATAAGGGGATGTGGGAGAAATTCTCCGACCAGGTAGGATTCTGGGCGGATATGGAGCATCCCTATGTTACTTATGAGGATGATTATATCGAGTCTGAATGGTGGGCATTGAGCGAGATCTGGAAAAAGGGTCTTCTCTATAAGGGCTTCAAAATAGTGCCCTACTGCCCGCGCTGCGGAACCCCGCTTTCAAGTCATGAGGTTGCCCAGGGTTACAAGGCGGTAAAGGAAAGATCGGCTATTGCAAGGTTCAAGGTAAAAGGTAAGGATGAGTATATCCTTGCCTGGACCACCACACCCTGGACCCTTCCCAGCAACGTAGGTCTCTGTGTGAACCCCGGGGAAACCTATGTTAAGGTTCATACTGCGGACGGATACACCTATATTCTTGCCAAGGCTCTCATGGAGAAGGTTCTGGGAGGAGAGGACGCCCCAACAGCACCCTATGAGGTGCTGGATGAATTCAGCGGTAAGGAAATGGAATACATGGAATATGAACCGCTGTTCAAGTGTGCCGGTGAAGCTGCGGATAAGCAGAAAAAGAAGGCACATTACGTTGTGGTAGATGACTATGTAACTATGGAAGACGGAACAGGAGTGGTACATCAGGCTCCGGCCTTCGGTGAAGATGACGCCAGGGTAGGCCGGAAATACGATATGCCCCTTGTACAGTTCGTTGATGATAAGGGGAATATGACAGAGGAAACCCCTTTCGCAGGTCTCTTTGTAAAGGATGCGGATCCGGAGATCCTGAAGGATCTGGATTCCAGAGGCCTTCTTTTCTCGGCTCCGAAATTTGAGCATGATTACCCCTTCTGCTGGCGCTGCGATACGCCGCTTATCTACTATGCCAGAGAATCCTGGTTTATAGAAATGACGAAGGTGAGGGATGATCTGGTAGCCAATAATGAGAAAATAAACTGGATCCCCGCAACCATCGGCTCCGGAAGATTCGGAGAATGGATAAAGAATATACAGGACTGGGCAGTTTCCAGAAACAGGTACTGGGGTACTCCTCTCAATATCTGGGAGTGTAAGGAGTGTGGTCACAGGGAGTCCATTGGCTCCAGAGAGGAACTCTACAAGCTTTCCGGAAATGAAAAGGCCCGTACCGTGGAGCTCCACAGACCCTTTATTGATGAGATAGTCTGCAGCTGTCCGGAGTGCGGCAAAGAGATGAGGAGGGTGCCGGAGGTTATCGACTGCTGGTTTGACAGCGGGGCGATGCCCTTTGCCCAGCATCATTATCCCTTTGAGAATGAGGAGATCTTCAAGGCACAGTTCCCCGCTTCTTTTATATCCGAGGCGGTGGATCAGACCAGAGGATGGTTCTATTCGCTTCACGCTATATCCACTCTTCTTTTCAACAAGCCATGCTTTGAAAATGTTATAGTACTGGGTCTTGTTCTGGACGAGGACGGAAACAAGATGAGCAAATCCAAGGGTAATGCCGTTGATCCCTTTGAGGCACTGGATACCTTCGGAGCGGATGCCATCAGATGGTACTTCTATATAAACAGTGCTCCCTGGCTTCCAAACCGCTTCCACGACAGGGCGGTTACGGAGTGTCAGAGAAAGTTTATGGGGACACTGTGGAATACCTATGCTTTCTACGTGCTTTACGCAAATATAGACGGATTTGACGCAAAGGATCATAATCTTGACAGGGACAGCCTCAGTGTCATGGACAGGTGGATACTGTCACGCCTGCAGTCAACGATAAGGGAAACCGATAATAATCTCGGCAATTACAGGATACCCGAAGCCGCAAAGGCTCTGCAGTCCTTTGTGGATGAGCTCAGTAACTGGTATGTAAGGCGCTGCCGTAAGAGATACTGGGCAAAGGGAATGGAACAGGACAAGATAAATGCATATATGACGCTTTTCACCTGTCTTGTAGACATCTGTAAGGCAGCTGCTCCAATGATCCCCTTTATGACGGAAGAGATCTACCGGAATCTGGTTGCCGGAAATGACAAAAATGCACCGGAGTCCATTCACTTATGTGATTATCCCGTGGCGGATGAGTCTCTTATAGACGCTGAGCTTGAAAAGGATATGGAGGAGGTTCTTGATATTGTTGTTCTCGGGCGTGCCGCAAGGAATGAGAGCGGAATAAAGAACCGTCAGCCAATAGGGCAGATGTACGTTAAAGCCCCCGAAATGTCGGATTTTTATAAGGAGATAATAGCTGATGAGCTGAATGTAAAGAAGGTCGGATTCTCCGAGGATGTAAGGAGCTTTACAACCTATACCTTTAAGCCGCAGTTAAAGACCGTCGGACCAAAGTACGGCAAGGTTCTGAATAAGATAAGGGAAGCATTGAAGGAGCTTGACGGAAATGAGGCGATGGATACCCTGAAAGCCGAAGGTGCTCTGAAGTTTGATTTCGACGGTACCGGGGTTTCACTGGCAGAAGAGGATCTTCTCATTGAAATGAGCAACAAAGAGGGATTTGTGGAGCAGAATGACAATAATGTCACGGTAGTTCTGGACACCAATCTCACGGAGGCACTGCTGGAGGAAGGCTACGTAAGGGAGCTTATCAGCAAGATCCAGACAATGAGAAAGGAAGCCGGCTTCGAGGTGATGGATAAGATAAGGATCTCAATGACGGGAAGCGAAAAGCTGGAGGAGTATATGAATGCAAACGCTTCCTTCATAAAAACCGAGACCATGGCAGATCTTATCGATCTCGCGGGACTTTCGGGCTATACAAAGGAGTGGGATATCAACGGAGAAAAGGTCACTCTCGGTGTTGAAAAGCTGTGATTTTTGGCGACTGAATCTTGTAATGGGCTATATGCATATTTTTAGGAAAGGAGTGTTACAGACTGAAATGGTACATAGCAGAAAATTCGACAAGGCAAAATTCAAAAAGCAGATAGAGGATAATGTCCGTTCCCTGTACAGGAAGAACCTGAAGGAAGCGGATAAGCAGGAGATCTTCCAGGCTGTCTGCTATGCGATCAAGGATACCATTATAGAGGACTGGATGAACACACAGCAGGCTTATGAGAAGGAGGATCCGAAGACAGTATATTATCTGTCTATGGAATTCCTTATGGGAAGGGCCCTCGGAAACAACCTGATAAATCTATGCGAATATAAGGAAGTGAAGGATGCCTTAAAGGAACTGGGAGTGGATCTCAATATGGTTGAAGATCAGGAGCCGGACGCAGCTCTCGGAAACGGCGGTCTGGGAAGGCTTGCAGCCTGCTTCCTGGATTCCCTTGCCACCCTCGGATATTCTGCATACGGCTGCGGGATCAGGTACCGTTACGGTATGTTCAAGCAGAAGATAAAGGACGGATACCAGCTCGAAATACCGGATGACTGGCTGAGAGACGGGAATCCCTTTGAGCTCCGCCGCAGGGAATATAAGAAAGAGGTCAAGTTCGGCGGTTATGTCAGGGTGGAGACCGACAGTAACGGACGCAACCACTTTATCCAGGACGGTTATCAGTCTGTAAATGCAATACCCTATGATATGCCCGTGGTGGGATACGGAAACGGCATAGTAAATACTCTTCGTATCTGGGATGCGGAGCCTGTGGAGTGCTTCCAGCTGGATTCTTTTGATAAGGGCGACTACAGAAAGGCTGTGGAGCAGGATAATCTTGCAAAGAATATAGTTGAGGTACTCTATCCCAACGATAATCACTATGCGGGAAAGGAGCTCCGCTTAAAGCAGCAGTATTTCTTTATTTCCGCGTCGGTTCAGGAGGCTGTGGCAAAATACATGCGTAAGCATGATGACATAAAGCGTTTTGCGGAAAAGAATGTCTTCCAGCTGAATGACACACACCCCACGGTGGCGATCCCCGAGCTTATGAGGATACTTATGGATGACTATGACCTTACTTGGGATGAGGCCTGGGCAGTCACCACAAATACCTGTGCATATACGAATCACACGATTATGAGCGAGGCTCTGGAGAAGTGGCCGATAGAGCTGTTCTCCCGCCTTCTTCCCAGGGTTTACCAGATAATAGAGGAGATCAACCGCCGCTTCTGTCTGCAGATACAGGCTGCTTATCCCGGTGATCAGGAGAAGATAAGGAATATGGCCATTATCTATGACGGTCAGGTGAGGATGGCCTATCTTGCCATTTGTGCCGGATTTTCGGTTAACGGTGTGGCACGTCTCCATTCAGAGATCCTGAAAAAGAGGGAGCTGAAGGACTTCTATGAAATGATGCCGGAGAAGTTCAATAATAAGACAAACGGCATTACACAGAGGCGTTTTCTTCTTCACGGAAATCCTCTTCTTGCGGAATGGGTTACGGACCACGTGGGACCTGACTGGATAACGGATCTCAAAAAGATCCACGGTATAGCGGTTTATGCCGATGATAAAAAGGCGCAGAACGAGTTTATGAACATCAAGTTCAAGAATAAGCAGCGCCTGGCCAAATACATTATGGAGCATAACGGAGTGGAGGTGGATCCCCGTTCCATTTTCGACGTACAGGTAAAGAGGCTTCATGAGTATAAGAGGCAGCTCTTAAATATCCTTCATGTGATGAGCCTCTACAACAAGATAAAACAGCATCCCGATATGGAGTTTTTCCCGAGAACCTTCATCTTCGGTGCGAAGGCCGCAGCGGGCTACAAGATCGCAAAGCTTACCATTAAGCTGATAAACTCCGTGGCTAATGTGGTTAATAATGACGCTTCGATTGACGGAAAGATCAAGGTTGTCTTCATTGAGGACTACAGGGTTTCCAATGCAGAGCTTATTTTTGCGGCAGCGGATGTATCCGAACAGATCTCCACGGCAAGTAAGGAAGCCTCGGGTACCGGGTGTATGAAGTTTATGCTGAACGGAGCCCTGACTCTCGGAACCATGGACGGAGCCAATGTGGAAATGGCCGAGGAGATGGGCAGTGAAAATATGTTCATCTTCGGAATGAGCGCGGATGAGGTCATGAACTATGAGAAGAACGGCGGTTACGACCCTATGGAAATCTTTAATTCCGATCAGGAGATCAGGGATGTACTGACGCAGCTCATTAACGGCTTCTATTCAAAGGATAACCCGGATCTTTTCAGGGATATTTACAATTCCCTTATTAATACGCAGAGTACTTCGAAGGCAGACATGTACTTCATATTAAAGGATTTCCGCTCTTACGCCGAGGCTCAGAGTGAGGTGGAGAAGCAGTACCGTGATAAGGCACTCTGGGCAAAGAAGGCGATAATAAACGTGGCATCAACGGGTAAGTTCTCGTCTGACAGAACCATCAGGGAATATGTGGATGAGATCTGGCATCTGGATAAGGTGACACTTTCAAAGAGAATAAGGAAATAACGGTCAAAGAGGGCAGTTTGTCCAGACAGGAAGGAGCGGCATCAAAAATATGAATGACGCAGTGACGGTCCGCGGCTCGGGGGCATATCTTCTGAAGGGTACTGAGATATGCGACCAGGCACCGGATAATATTTCAAAGGAAGAAGCCCGTAAGGGCACGATTGCATACGGAATACTTTCATCCCACAATACTTCTGGGGATGACAGGAAGCTGAAGATAAAGTTTGACTGTATCACAAGCCACGATATTACCTATGTGGGCATTATACAGACAGCCAGAGCATCGGGACTGAAGAAGTTTCCGCTGCCCTATATTCTCACAAACTGTCATAATTCCCTCTGTGCCGTGGGAGGCACAATAAATGAGGATGACCACGTTTTCGGTCTCAGTGCGGCCAGAAAGTACGGCGGTGTATATGTACCTCCGCATCAGGCGGTGATACACCAGTATGCCAGGGAAATGCTGGCAGGTTGCGGAAAGATGATACTGGGCTCCGATTCACATACAAGATACGGTGCTCTCGGGACCATGGCAATGGGTGAGGGAGGACCGGAGCTTGTAAAGCAGCTGTTAAGCCAGACCTATGATATAGATTATCCCGGTATCGTGGCGGTTTACCTAAGCGGAGAGCCCTCATACGGGGTAGGACCCCAGGATGTGGCACTTGCCCTTATCGGTAAGCTTTTTTCCGATGGTATCGTAAAGAACAGGGTAATGGAATTTGTTGGTCCCGGGGTATCTGCATTAAGCGCCGATTTCCGTATCGGCATCGATGTGATGACAACAGAGACCACCTGTCTTTCTTCTATATGGAGGACGGATGGGAAAACAGAGGAGTTTTTGTCTATCCATGGAAGAGCGGAAGACTATAAGGAACTGAATCCTTCGGATACCGCCTACTACGATGAGGTGGTGACCGTGGATCTTTCAAAGATAGAGCCCATGATAGCCCTGCCCTTCCATCCCAGCAATGCCTATACCATAGAGGAGCTGAATCAGAATCTTTCCGATATTCTGACGGATGTGGAGAAAAAAGCAAGGATCTCCCTCGGTGACAGGGTGGATTTTGACCTTCACAGGAAGATAAGGAACGGAAAGCTCCTGACTGATCAGGGAATAATCGCAGGCTGTGCGGGGGGCGGTTTCGAGAACCTGTGTGCCGCTGCGGATATTCTGAAGGGAGCGGATATCGGGAACAGTGAATTCACTATGAGTGTTTATCCGGCATCCATGCCTGTATACGCTGAGCTTGTCAAGAACGGCGCGGTCTCAAGCTTTATAGATGCAGGTGTGGTGGTAAAGACCTGCTTCTGCGGTCCCTGCTTCGGAGCAGGTGACACTCCCGCAAACAACGCATTTTCTGTTCGTCATTCTACAAGGAATTTTCCGAACAGGGAGGGCTCAAAGGTGCAGAACGGACAGATATCATCCGTAGCACTTATGGATGCCCGCTCTATTGCAGCTACCGCCGCAAATAAGGGGATACTTACACCTGCTACGGAGCTTGATATAGAGATCGGAAAATATAAGTACTTCTTTGACGGGCAGATTTATGAAAAGAGGGTATTTGATTCAAAGGGTAAGGAAGACGGTGACGCTGAGCTTATCCTCGGACCGAATATCAAGGACTGGCCGGAAATGCCTGAGCTTACCGACAATCTGATAATAAGGATAGTATCTGAGATCCACGACAGCGTTACAACAACCGATGAGCTGATACCTTCAGGAGAGACCTCTTCATACAGGTCAAATCCTCTGGGGCTTGCCGAATTCACTCTCTCACGTAAGGATCCGTCCTATGTGCAGAGGGCAAAGGATGTGGCCGCATATGAGAAAGCAAGGGAAGACGGGGTATCGGCCCTTGAGAAGATGCTGGAGGCATCGGGAGATCTCGGGGAGGTTATGAATGCGGTGAAGAAAAGCTTTCCGGATGCGGACTGGAATAATACGGGAATAGGCTCCGCGATCTTTGCGGTAAAGCCGGGAGACGGCTCCGCAAGGGAACAGGCGGCATCCTGCCAGAAGGTTCTGGGAGGCTGGGCAAATATCGCCAATGAATATGCCACTAAAAGGTACAGGAGTAACCTCATTAACTGGGGTATGCTTCCCTTTGTGATAGAAAAGGGCGAGCTTCCCTTTAAGAATCTGGATCACCTTTTTATTCCCGGTATCAGAAAGGCTGTTTCCGGAAAAGAGGACCGTATTAAGGCGTATACGGTGAAGGATGGCACCATGAAGGAATTTGAGCTGTCACTGGGAGAACTTACGGATGACGAGAGACAGATAATACTGAAGGGATGCCTGATAAACTATAACAGAGTGTAGGGGTTCATTCTTCCAGAGCGAATTCGATGGCTGTAAGCTTCTCAATGTGATTATCATCGAAGGACAGGGTCATCAGGAACTGGTATTTATCCTCGCTGTAAAGATCCATCACAACTTCGGTGTCTTCATTTTCCGCGGGGTGATTGAAGTCGTATGCCGTTATACCAAACTGGGCGATTAGCTTTCCTATATCGTCGGCAACAGCCATAAGGGCACTCATCTGCTTATCGGACATTTTGTCCACATCTTCATATTCTTCGATATCCTCGGCGGCAGTTTCCCTGTCGCCGTCTTCATATTTCGTAAAGTAGTTAAAGCGGGCATCCTTGATATCGCCGCCGCTCTTCTCAGAGGCCGGACTGTAATCCGTTACCTTTTCATTTTTCATAGCACCCTTGGAAGAAGTCACACTAACCTCGATCCCGTAGTTTTCCCCGATAGTGGCTTCGGCTGACCATTCATCACCGTCCCAGCTGCCGCGGGTAACATCATGGTTTTTTTCATCATC
Organism: uncultured Lachnospiraceae bacterium; assembly: GCA_947167135.1. Lineage (GTDB taxonomy): Bacteria > Bacillota > Clostridia > Lachnospirales > Lachnospiraceae > NK4A144. The sequence goes on along the minus strand of CAMVGV010000005.1, from coordinate 54,004 downwards.
TACAACAGGAGCCGTATCCTCACTGACAGAACTGTTCTCTGCTACAGGCTCCTCTTCCTCGGGAAGCTCCTCTTCCTCAATCTCATCGGGCTCTTCCTCGGGGGAGTATGTCGGGAGGGCATTTTCCACCTCCTTATCGCCGCCGCTGACTTCACCGACGGTCTCCTCAGAGACGGTTTCAGGTTCCTCTTCACGGGCCTCCTCTGCAGGCTCCTTCGGGGTATAGCCTATCCAGTCCTCCGCACCGGCTTCCATACAGCCTGAAAGGGCAGATTGAAGGAAGAGAATAAGAATCAGTGTCAATATGGATTTTTTCATAAAACCGGGTCTATTCATAATTCAGGAAGGGGGAGGGGATCCTTCAGTCCCACTATGGTTCCGGTAAGGTCATAGAAATGCAGGCCTGTGCTTATTTTCCAGCTTGCCATACTTGGCTCATCAAAAACAAAGATAACATTTCCGGGAGCGTTGCCGGCAGAACACTCACTGTGGTAGTCATTAATGGTCTTTTCAATCTCCCTGTCGATATTTCTTGCAAAATAAAAGCGGTTTACAGTAAGCCCGTATTTATATGCAAAAAAGGCAATCTTTTCCGTAAGACTGATATCATCGGGAACGATAACGATATGTTCATAGTCTGAGAGCTTCGAAGCCAGTGCTTCGTTTTCCAGATCAAGGTTCCATTGTTTTCCTATAGGGATAAATTTTTCACGCTTTGAGGCTATCAGAGTGCTCATATCAAAAAACTGGATACTTAAGCATAACACCAAAAAGACAGCGGGAATATGCGTACTTTTTGAGGTAATCGAAATAAGCGTTACGGCTGCCGCTATCAGAAGTATCATGGCGGGCCAGATAAAGCGTCCGTTTGAACGGAATACGCCGAGTATCATCTCCAGTGAAGCAGGGATCTTTATCCGGAAAAGCAGAAGGGAATTAAAGGTTATATCCGGAAATACGGACATCAGAAAAAATACGGGACAGAGAATGAAGATCAGGTGGCGGTGGTCAGGCTTTTCGGCATTCCTTCTGTTGAAGGCATAATAAAAAACGGAAAAGAGAAGTAAAATAAGGCCTCCAAGTCCCAGATAGGCAAAGCCTTCATACTGATTGGGGTTTTGCAGCGGGAGTCCGCGGAGAAGGCGGCCCATATCCAGAGAATTTATGAAGGTGTTCAGGTTTGAACTGTATCCTACCAGACTGTAGGAAACTTCCACATTTCCGTAAAATGCACCGGTAATAAAGAGTCCCAGGTATGTAAGCAAAGCAGAAGCTGTCCCTGTGATCAAAGCCGGGATAAGGGTGTTAATATGGATGATCTCATAGATAAATGTAAAAAATGCGATCACCGCACCCATTGCCCAGAGGTAGGGGTGCAGCATCACTGCAATGAAGAAATATGCTCCCCAGACACAGCACTTTTTTTTCAGAGACCACCTGAAGGAATCATCGAGGAAAAAAAGGAGTGGAATGATGATAAGATAGTGAGCCGTGAGTGATGTATGATAAAACATCCGCTGCAGCATAGCGAAGCTCTCTGCAATAAAGGGAACAGAAAGGACCGCAAAAAGGGGATTCCGGCAAAGCTTATATATTAAGAGCGCTGCAGTTCCGCCTGTCAAAGAAAAGGAAAAAAAACCGTACAGACCAAAGTACTGGAAGGTTTCGGGAAGATAATCCCGGAACAGCTTGAAAACAATGGCCAAAAGCGGGATGGAATCGGTCCATAGTATGGACATCTTATACGGGTATGACAGGGAATCCATAAGACCTAAGGGGAAGAACCAAGGAGAATTGCGGAAGTGGCACCAGCCGATATAATGCTGATGCAGGTCTACATCACTTACCCTGAATATCCATCCGTCATTTGTGACATCAAGAACATTTACCCCGTAGGTCAGGATAAAAAGAAAGGCGCCGGTAATAAATCCAATCAGAAAAACCATACCGGCGCTGCTCTTATGATCTTTTATCTTTTCAAATAATATCAAAGCCCGATTTCCCTGCCTGAAAGCAGCCTGTAAGCCTCTTTGTATTTCCCGATGGTCTTTTCTATTATATCATCAGGAAGGGAGTAATTACAGGTTGGATTTTCCTTCAGGTAATCCCTGACAAACTGCTTGTCGAAGGAGGGCTGGTTTTTACCGGGCTCATAGCCTTCCTTCGGCCAGAATCTGCTGGAGTCGGGAGTCAGGAGCTCGTCCGCCAGCACTATGTTGTCATCCTCGTCAAGTCCGAATTCCAGCTTGGTATCGGCAATGATAATGCCGCGGGTAAGTGCGTAGTCGGCACACTTTCTGTATACCTCAAGGGTATAGTCCCTTATCTTTGCGGCATATTCTCTGCCCTTTCCCGGGAATTCGTTGTTAAGGATGCTGGCACTTTCCTCAAACTTTATATTCTCGTCATGACTGCCTATTTCAGCCTTTGTACTCGGGGTGTAAATGGGCTCAGGGAGCCTGTCGCAGTTCCTTAAGCCTTCCGGAAGCTTTATCCCGCATACGCTGCCGTTTTCCTTGTAGCTTTCCCATCCGCTGCCTGTGATATAGCCCCGGACAATGCACTCTATGGGTATCATACGCAGCTTCTTTACCAGCAGTGTCCTTCCTTCGAATTCCTCTGTACGGAAGAACTCGGGCATATCATTTACATCACTGCTGACAAGATGGTTTGGAATGATGTCCTTTGTGAGATCAAACCAGAATTCGGAAATACGGGTCAGGATCTTTCCCTTACCCTTTATCTCATTTTTCAGTATAACGTCAAAGGCGGATATACGGTCGGTAGCGACCATGATCAGGTTATCATCGGTTTCGTATATCTCTCTTACCTTTCCGCTTTTTACCGGTTTATATTTCTGCATATCCTTTTAATGCCGCTCCTTTCACGGGATCCGATCGGATCGTATGGCTTATTCTCCGTCATAGGGCACAACAGCACCCTCGTAGTTATCGTTTATGTAAGAAACGATCTCATCGGACTTCAGCACTCCGGTAAGAGCCTTTATCTTTTCCGCGGACTCGTTCCCTTCCTTTACGGCAATGATATTCACATACTGCTGGATGGCTTCACCGCTGGCGGCTTCAACGGCCAGGGCATCTTTCCCTACATTGAGGCCGGCTTCAAGGGCATAGTTTCCGTTGATGACTCCGAAGGCAACGCTTTTTAGCTGCTTCGGAACCTGTGCCGCTTCAACCTCCACAAGCTCCAGGTTTTTTGGATTCTCAGCCACATCATTTACCGTAGCGGTCACACCTGCACCCTCTTTAAGCTTAATAAGCCCCTCCTGCTCCAGAAGAAGAAGTGCACGTGCTTCATTGGTCGTATCATTGGGGATCGCGATAGAGTCCCCGTCTGCAATATCCGAAAGAGCGGTCTTGCTTCCTGCGTAAATCCCGAAGGGTTCATAATGTATCTTTCCGTTTTCCGCAACCGCGAGATGGGTGCCGTTTTCCTCATTGAAGGAATTCAGGTAATTAATATGCTGGAAGTAATTTGCATCAAACTCTCCCTGCTCCACAACGTTATTCGGCTGCACGTAGTCTTCAAATACCGTAACCTGCAGGTCGTAGCCCTGCCCCTTTAATATGTCCTTTGCCTTATTGAGGATCTCGGAATGGGGTGTTTCCGATGCGGCGATCTTTATGACCTTGTCATTTCCCGCAGAGGATCCGCCGCAGCCCGTGAGCAGTACTGCCGTTAATGAAGTTGCCAGTAGTAAAGATAATATTTTTTTATTCATAATGCTCTCCTTTTTATACGTTTTCTGTTTCTATACTCTTCTCTTATCAAGCTTGGCGGAGATAAGATTACCTATTAACTGGAATATCTGTACCAGAAGCACCAGGAGGATAACAGTGACCCAGAGGATATTGGCCTGATAACGGTAATATCCGTAACGGATCGCTATGTCTCCGAGGCCTCCGCCTCCTACGGTTCCTGCCATTGCAGAATATCCCAGAATGGTACCGGTTGTTATAGTGGCCCCCGAGATCAGGGAGATCTTTGCTTCTCCGAGCAGCACCCGGGCAACTATCTGGAAATTATCGGCGCCCATGGACTGGGCAGCTTCGATAACACCCTTGTCAACCTCATTTAATGAGGATTCCACCATACGGGCGATAAGGGGAGAAGCCGATATCACCAGTGGAACAATGGTGGCAGTGGAGCCGTAGGTTTTCCCGACAATGAAAAAGGTGATCGGAAGAACCAGTATCAATAGTATCAGGAAAGGGATGGAACGCATAATATTGGTTACCGTGTCCAGAACCTGATAAACCGCCTTATTCGGATGGATGCCGTCCTTTCCGGTGACAGTCAGGACTATGCCCCAGGGAAGACCGATAACATAGCCGAAAAAGGCAGATACGATTGTCATATAGAGGGTGTCGACTATTCCCTCCGCTATCATCATAACTTCCTGGGATGACACCTCAAGCACCTCCTTCCGAAGCTTCACCGGAAATATCTTCCACAGCCAGACCTCTTTCCTTTAGGTAGGAGACCTGTTTTTCGGCGATCGCGCTGTCGGTTGAAAGACCGAGTATCATCTCGCCTCTGGCGATGCCGTTCACGTCCTTCGTGTCAGCATAAAGGATATTGACCTGAGAAGAAAAGGTCAGGATCATATTCGCGATAACGGGTTCGTATGAGGAGGTGCCGGAAAAAACTATGCGTACCCGCCTGTTTTCCATAAGCTTCTCCGGGAGCGTGGACGGAACACTTTCTTCCCCGTTCTCCCACTGGTCGGGATCCTTTCCTTCTATGATGAGACGCCTTGCGGCCTTTGACTTCGGATGGGTGAAGATCTCCTCCACAAGTCCGTCCTCCACTATCTCACCCTTTTCAACTATTGCCACACTATGGCAGATCTCCCGCACCACATTCATGGAATGGGTTATTATAATGATGGTGATACCCGTGTCCCTGTTTATTTTTTTAAGGAGCTCCAGTATCTGCTGGGTGGTCTGGGGATCAAGAGCGCTGGTAGCTTCGTCGCAGAGCAGTATTTCCGGATCGCAGGCAAGAGCCCTTGCAATGGCGACTCTCTGCTTCTGGCCGCCGGAAAGCTGGGCAGGATAAGAAAGAGCCTTTTCCGAAAGCCCTACGGTCTGAAGCAGCTTCATTGCCTTATCCCTGGCATCCTGCTTCCTTGTACCGTGTATGGTCAGCGGAAAGGTCACGTTATCGAGTACATTATTCTGCATAAGGAGATTGAAATTCTGAAAGATCATCCCCATATTGCAGCGGAGCTTTCTGAGCTCCGGCGCCGTAAGGGTGCTGAGATCCTTATCCTTTACAAGAACCGTGCCGGATGTGGGTATTTCAAGGAAATTAAGGCAGCGTACCAGAGTACTCTTTCCTGCTCCTGACATTCCGATAATGCCGTAAATATCCCCCTTTTCCACGGAGAAATTGATGTTTTTCAGTGCTTCAACCGTGGAATCCTTATTAATGAAGGTTTTTGACAGGTTTTTTATCTCAATTACGGGCATACGCTGGAATATAGCATTGAAACAAGGGTTTGTCAACCGTCGCGCTATTTGATAAAGTAGTAATCATGAATAAATACAAGAATCTGTTTTTACAGCAGTCCTATAATGACAGCACGGCTCTTTACAGGGATATAATCGACAGGGAGCAGAAGGCATATGAAAGACAGATAACGGTCTGGGACTATGTCATCCTGTCCGCCTCCAATGAATCCCAGGCGGTTTCCTACCGGGAGCAGATAAATATGAGGCTCAGGGAGAAACGCCTGCCGGAGAGAACAAGGTATGCAGTGGTGGCGGATCCCGCAGGCAAACGTGTAGGCTCGGGCGGAGCCACCCTGAACATACTCAGATACATAAAAGAGAATGATGACAGAGCTCTGGAATCACTTCGTATCCTTGTCATGCACAGCGGGGGAGATGCCAAAAGAACCCCGCAGTACAGTGCCTGCGGGAAGATCTTTTCCCCGGTTCCGAGGATGCTGCCGGATGGCCGCCGTTCCACACTTTTTGATGAGTTCATGATAGCCATGTGCGGTATTCCCGGAAGGATCTCGGGGGGAATGCTGGTGTGCTCCGGAGATGTGACCCTTCTTTTTAATCCCCTGCAGCTTGATTTTTACGAGGAGGGAGCAGCGGCTCTTTCCATAAAGGAGCCTGCAGAGCTGGGAAAGAACCACGGAGTGTTCCTCGGATCCGAGGACGGTTATGTCAGGCGTTTTCTTCATAAGCAGACCCTGCAGAGCTTAAGGGACAGCGGTGCAGCGGACAATTCGGATCTTGTAAATATAGATACGGGAGCGGTTATATTCAGCGGTTCGCTGGTCGGGGAGCTGTACCGCCTTATTTCGGAAAAAAAAGATTTCGACAGTCTGGTAAACGATCACGTCCGCCTTTCCTTTTATGCGGATTTTCTCTATCCCCTGGCGGAGGACAGTACGCTGGAGGGCTTTTTCGATGAGAAGCCGGAGGGGGAATTCAGTCCTGAGCTTCAGGCTGCGAGGGAAAAGCTTTGGGAGCACCTTCATAAATACCGTATGAAGCTTATACGTTTCTCACCCGCTTCATTCCTGCATTTCGGTACCACTGCCGAGGTGCTGAAAATGGTAACGGATGACATAGAGCTCTTCGGTTATCTCGGCTGGTCCAACAGCGTCAACAGTAATTACCGCGGCCGGGATTTCGCTGCATCGAATTCATATATCAGCTTAAACGCAAGCATAGGCAGGGGATGCTATATTGAGGACAGCTATATCCACCATAATTCCGTGATCGGAGAGGGTTCCATCGTTTCGGGACTTACAGTGGGAAGGGCGTCCGGAGTCTCCGGAAAAAAGGAAAGAACGGTTCATATTCCGGATAATACCGTACTCCACGGGCTTAAGCTATGTGACGGCAGGTTTGTCGTGAGAATGTACGGTGTAAGGGATAATCCGAAGGAAAGGAAATGGTTCGGACAGGATATTGACGAATGCCTATGGGATAAGCCTCTCTTTCCGGTACGGGACAGCATGGAGGAAGCACTGGAGGCGGTATTGTCGGGGGAGAAAAGCGGAGAATTATTGAGCCTGAAGGACAGCTTCAACCGGGCAGACGTAAAGGAGATAATTCCCTGGCAGGAAAAGCTTAATGACAGGATGAAGGCCGGAAGCCTTATGGAAGCCATAAGAAAGGGTGTTCCGGCAGAAGAGGCGGAGAGCATCTTCAAGACCGGTATATCAAAGCGTGTAGAGGATATGCTGCTTTCAAAGGCCGGGCATCTCCGGGATGATATTAAGGAGGAATTCAGCCAGAAGATCAGGATCTACTACTATCTTTCGAAGGTCATAGATAAGGAAAGGATGGCGGATAAATGCTTTAATACCATAAGGGATACGGTATTAAAGACCGCCCTGCAGGAAACCGGCTACAACAGTGATTTCCGTATAAAGAAGGATGAGGTTGTGGTAAGGCTGCCGGTAAGGGTCAACTGGGGCGGAGGCTGGTCTGATACGCCTCCCTACTGTATGGAGCATGGCGGGACGGTTCTGAATGCCGCCATAACCCTGAACGGAGAGCTCCCGATAGAGGTTACCTTAAGAAAGATAGAAGAGAATAAGATAATACTGACAAGCACAGATATAGGCAGCTACAGAGAATTTACGGATCTTTCGGATCTTATGGATTGCCACGATCCCATGGACGCTTTTGCGCTGCAGAAAGCCGCACTCATAGCCTGCGGCGTTATTCCCTACGGACAGGATGATGACAGCACGGAGACGGATATTAATGAGATATGCTCACATCTCGGCGGCGGCATCTATATGAATACAAGGGTAATAAATATTCCCAAGGGAAGCGGACTCGGCACCAGCTCCATACTTGCGGGAGCCTGCGTAAAGGGGATATACGAGTTTCTGGGTGTGTCGCTTAAGGATAATGATCTCTATAACCGTGTGCTCTGTATGGAGCAGATCATGTCCACAGGCGGCGGATGGCAGGACCAGGTGGGAGGGCTGGCACCGGGAATAAAGATGGTGACCACGGATGAATCTCTGCAGCAGAAGATAATCTGCACTCCTGTACGGATAGGAAAAAAGACCCTGCGGGAGCTGAACGAGAGATTTGCCATCATATACACGGGACAGAGAAGACTTGCGAGGAACCTTTTACGGGATATCGTCGGTAAGTATATCGGAGGAGATCCGGATGTGTGCGAGGTTTTATATAAGATCCAGCAGGTTGCGGTGCTTATGCGGCTGGAATTGGAAAAGGGTCACGTGGACGGCTTTGCAAAGCTCCTAAACGAGCATTGGGAGCTTTCGAAGAGGCTTGACAGGGGATGTACAAATACCTGTATCGACCAGCTCTTTATGGCTATAGAGGATCTTATAAGCGGCAAAATGATCTGCGGTGCCGGCGGCGGCGGATTTATCCAGGTAGTTATGAAGGAGGGCGTTGTTCTGGATGACCTTCAAGAACGCCTGGATGAGGTTTTCGCCGATTCGGGTGTTTCTGTGTGGAAAACGGAGATATGTTAAAAAAGAGCCCTTAGGGGCTCTTTTAAGATTCTTCGCTTCGCTCAGAATGACAAGTGGCGCTTCGCTCAGAATGACATATGACGCTAAGGATCTTTCATCAATCCAGTGCTTCCTTCTGGGGCACTTCCACCTTCTTTTCAAAGCTTGTGAACATTTCATCCACGTCATGTCCGTCCATCTTTGCGGTAAAGAGACTGATAAGCGGAACCACGAAGAGTCCGCCCACCATAGCTATCACTCCGGAATTGATCGATGACTTGAATACCGTTCCGAGAACCGGACCCCAGCCTGAAACATCAGTGCCTGAGAGTGTGATATACAGCTGCACGAGCGAGATCCCGACGCCCCACACATAGCAGGCCGCAACAGAGGCACGGGTTATACCCTTCCAGTAGAGACCGTAGAGGAAGGGTGCCAGAAAGGCACCGGCAAGGGCACCCCAGGAGATACCCATCATCTGTGCAATGAAGGTGAGTCCGGGATAGGAATCCTTCACAACCGCAAGCAGTGCGGAGATTACAATAAAGAAGACGATAAAGACTCTCATTCCCGTAACCTGGGCTTTCTCAGTCATATCCTTTTTTACGGTTTTGATAACGTCAAGCGTAAAGGTGGAGCTGGAGGTGAGGACCAGGGATGAAAGTGTCGACATTGATGCAGCCAGGACCAGCACGATCACAATGGCGATTATGATGGAGGGCAGGGTCGAGAGCATGGTGGGAACTATAGTGTCAAAAAGCGGCTTTCCGGTGGTCTCATTAAACTTTATCCTGTCGGCATAGAGACGTCCGAAGCCTCCGAGGAAGTAGCAGCCTCCGGCCACAACAATTGCAAATATTGTGGAAATGACCGTTCCCTTATGAATATCCTTTTCGCTCTTTATGGCGTAGAACTTTCCAACCATCTGGGGCAGTCCCCAGGTTCCGAGGGAGGTAAGTACAACGACAAAAAGGAGTGACAGCGGATCGGGTCCGAAGAAGGAGGAAAAGGCTCCATGCTCCCAGTTTTCCGCAGGGATCTCAGAAAGCCTTTTTGCAGCCTCCGTAAGCCCGCCGTTATCATTAAGAACCGCGATTATGACAGCGGAGATCCCGAAAAGCATGATTATACCCTGTATAAAATCATTTATGGCTGTTGCGGTGTAGCCGCCGAAGATCACATAGATACCGGTAAGTACTGCCATTATCGCTATAACAGCCCAGTAGGGAAGGTCGAATACAAGCCCGAAAAGACTGGAAAGACCGTTGTAGAGAGAGGCAGTATAGGGGATAAGGAAAATGAAAACTATAATGGATGCAGCTACCTTAAGGGGCGTGGAGTCAAATCTTTTTCCGAAGAAGTCCGGCATGGTTTTAGCATCCAGCTGCTGCGTCATAATGCGTGTACGCCGTCCCAGGATATTCCAGGCTAGCAGGGAACCGATAAAGGCGTTTCCGAGACCGGCCCAGGTGGCGGACATTCCGTAAAGCCAGCCGAACTGTCCGGCATATCCGACAAAGATAACGGCAGAAAAATAAGAGGTTCCGAAGGCAAAGGCCGTAAGCCAGGGCCCGATTGAGCGTCCTCCGAGGGCAAAGCCCTCCACATCTCTTGATGCATTCCTGCTGTAAAAGCCCACAGCGATCATTACGGCAAAGAATATCACCAGTAACACACTACATAAAACCATTGTTTCCATTTAATCTCACTCTCCTTGTTTTTTTGCCCGGCAGACCGGATCACAGATCCTTTTGAATTTCCTTTGCAACGAGCTTCTCGGCACCGTAGCGTTTTCTTAAGAGCGGCTTCTCTATTTTGCCTGTGGCATTTCTCGGAACCTCTGCAAAAATGATACGGTGCGGTCTCTTGTATCTGGGAAGTCCTTCACAGAAGGCGTTTATTTCCTCCTCCGTGGCCTCCATTCCCTCCTTAAGCTGGATTATGGCTCCTGCTATCTCTCCCAGCCGTTTGTCCGGCAGACCGATCACTGCCACATCATTTATCTTCTCATTACCCCGGAGGAAATCCTCTATCTGAACCGGATAAAGGTTTTCACCGCCGGAAACGATGACATCCTTTTTCCTGTCCACGAGGAAGATGTATCCGTCTTCATCCTGCATGGCCACATCTCCGGTTTTGAGCCATCCGTCTCCGGGGAGTACCTCGGCGCTGGCTTCGGGATTCTTGTAATAGCACTCCATGACTCCGGGACCCTTTACGCAGAGCTCGCCCTCGCAGCCCTGAGAGACCTCATTGTAATCATCATCCACGATCTTTGCTTCCCAATTGTAGCCGGGGATACCTATGGCGCCGATCTTATGCTCATGGTGCAGCCCCAGATGTACGCAGCCCGGTCCTATTGATTCCGAGAGACCGTAGTTCGTGTCATAATCATGCTCCGGGAAATAATCCTTCCAGTGTTTTACCAGTGAAGGAGGAACCGGCTGGGCTCCTATGTGCATAAGCCTCCACTGCTTCAGATCCGGATAATCGGAAAGCTTAAGGTCTCCACGGTCCAGAGCATCCAGAATATCCTGGGCCCAGGGCACAAGGAGCCACACGATGGAGCATTTCTCATCGGAAACCGCCTTCAGTATAACGTCAGGTGCCGTTCCTTTAAGCAGCACGGCTTTGCTGCCGGAGATAAGACTCCCGAACCAGTGCATCTTGGCTCCGGTATGGTAAAGAGGAGGGATACAGAGGAATACGTCCTCATGGCTCTGGAGATGGTGCTTCTGTTCCACCTCGGCCGACTGGGTAAGTGACCTGTGCTTATGCAGGATAGCCTTCGGGAAGCCCGTGGTTCCGGATGAAAAATAGATGGCAGCCTCATCATCATCCGATAAGGGGATGAGAGGAGGCCTGCTGGAGCAGTCGGCTGTCAGCTCCATATAGCTGTCTGCAAAGGTGGGGCAGTTCTCGCCGACGTAGATCAGGAGCCTTCCCTTACTCAGGCGTTCTTCTATAGCCTCTATTCTTCCTATGAACTGGGGTCCGAAGAAAAGAATGCTTACATCCGCAAGATCCGCACAATACTCTATCTCATCGGAGGAATAACGGAAATTGAAGGGAACGGCCAGAGCGCCGGTCTTTAATATCCCGAAATAGATCGGCAGCCATTCCAGACAGTTCATCATAAGGATAGCCACCTTTTCTCCCTTTTTTATACCCTTTTCAAGGAGCATATTGGCTACACGGTTTGCCTTTTCGTCAAATACGCCCCAGGTTATCTCATGGCGGTAGGGCAGATCCTCGGTCTGCTGTATAAGCGAATAATCCTTCCAGGTGATACGTCGTATCTCCTTCATTTCAGGATTCAGTTCAACCAGCGCCACCTCCTTGCCGTAAAGCCTGGCATTTTTTTCCAAAAGATCGGTTATAGGCATTTTTATCCCCCTCTTGTACAATATTTAACAACACCTTTTTGCGATTTAACGCGTCAACGTCCCAAAGTATAACACATATTTGCCGCAATTTCCATTTTTCAGTATTTGTTGTTGAAAATACCCTATAATTGGTATAAAATCAGCTTATATTTGTTAAACATGCAGGAGGATGCCACATCATCCTCGGGGGTGCATGTGCTAAATACCCAAATTAGAAGGCGGACTTATATTATTTAAGGAGGAAAAGAACAGCATGAAGAAAATCATTAACGAAGCAAGCCAGGTTGAGGAGCAGATGGTTGAAGGTTTAGTTAAGGCTTATCCTGATTATGTTAAAAGGATACCCGGTACCACGGTTGTTGTGCGTTCAGATAAGAAGACCGGAAAGGTTGCACTTATAAGCGGAGGCGGAAGCGGACACGAGCCCGCTCATGCAGGCTATGTGGGAAAGGGAATGCTGGATGCTGCGGTAGCAGGCGCTGTTTTCACATCACCCACACCGGATCAGGTATTTGAGGGCATAAAGGAGATCGCTACCGACCAGGGAGTTCTCATGGTTGTAAAGAACTACACCGGCGATGTTATGAATTTCGAGATGGCTGCTGATATGGCACGCGACGAGGGCATCAAGGTTGATGAAGTCGTTGTAAATGATGACGTTGCTGTTGACGGATCACTCTATACTGTAGGACGCCGCGGCATTGCAGGTACCGTATTTGTTCACAAGATCGCGGGTGCAAAGGCTGAGACCGGAGCAAGCCTTGAGGAAGTAAAGGCAGTTGCAGAGAAGGTTATAGCAAATGTACGTTCAATGAGTATGGCCATCACTCCCTGCACGGTTCCCGCAGCAGGAAAGCCCGGATTCGAGATCGCTGATGACGAGATGGAGATCGGTATCGGTATCCACGGAGAGCCCGGAACACATAAGGAAAAGATGCAGAAGGCTGACCAGATCGTAGACCAGCTGCTCGACAAGATACTTGCCGATATAGATTTCGGCGGAAGCGAAGTTGCTGTTATGATAAACGGCTGCGGCGCTACTCCTCTTATGGAGCTTCTGATTGTAAACAACCATGTAAGTGACGTTCTCGCTTCAAAGAATATCAAAGTATTCCGTACCTTTGTCGGAGAATATATGACGAGCCTTGAGATGGAAGGCTTCTCCATTTCACTCCTGAAGCTTGATGATGAGATGAAGACCCTTCTGGATGCAACCGCTGATACCCCTGCATTCAAGAAACTCTGATTCAACCGGTTTAAGGCGGGCGGAGCTTTTCCGTCCGCTTTTATAGCAAACGTCAAAGGAATTTGCTGTTTGCTGTAAAGCTCCGCAATAACTAAAGGAAGGACGGCATTCGACAGGAAATGACAGACAGCAAGAAGGTAATAGAGATAATAAAGGTTATGGCCGAGATAATCCATGAGAACGCACAGTTTCTTACGGATCTGGATGCTCCCATCGGCGACAATGACCATGGCATCAATATGGACCGCGGCTTTCAGAAGGTCTTAAGCGACCTTCCCGGGGTGGAAAAGGATGATATAGGTGCGATCCTTAAAAAGACCGGCATGGATCTGGTGTCAACTGTGGGAGGTTCATCGGGACCCCTTTACGGGACGGCATTTATGAAGGCCGGAGCAGCTGTGGCGGGGAAGTACGAGATAAATTCATCGGATTTCGTGGCTATTATGGAGGCTGCAGTAGGCGGCGTACAGCTTCGGGGCAAGGCGGAAAAGGGCGAGAAGACCATGATAGATGCCATGATACCGGCTCTGGAGGCTATAAAGAAAGGTGTTTCGGAAGGCAAATCACCGGCAGCATTTCTCGCTGACGGCGTGGCAGCCGCAAAAGAGGGTGTGGAATATACCAAGACCATTATCGCCACAAAGGGTCGTGCAAGCTACGTGGGAGAGCGCTCCATAGGACATCAGGATCCCGGAGCCACTTCCTTTACACTCCTTCTGGAGTCAATAGCAGCACTTTACTGATCTTTAAGGAGGGGGTTTATGGTTGGAATAGTTATGGTATCTCATAGCAAGACCCTTGCTGAGGGTGTTGTGGAACTGGCAAGGCTTGTTGCGGGCGAATGCCCGATGGCTGCAGCCGGGGGGCTGGAAGACGGCAGCTTCGGTACAAGCTATGAAAAGATAGAAGCAGCTATCGATTCTGTATACAGTGATGACGGGGTGATAGTTATCATGGATATGGGCTCCTCCTGTATGACTACGGAAATGGTCATAGAAAATATGGAGGGTAAACGGGTTGAAATGGTAGACTGCCCTATGGTTGAGGGTGCTGTGGCTGCAGCTGCGGAATCGGAGGGCGGAGCCTCTCTTGATGAAGTAAAGCAGGCAGCGATGGAAGCTGCAGGCGAAGCGAAATTCTGAGGCTTCACAGCAGGATATACAGTGAATCCCGGCAGAAAGCATCTGTTTTCTGCCGGTTTTTTTTCTGCAGCGGCTTTTTTCAGGCAGGCTGATCCTTCCGCTTCATCTTCATTTCATACATACGCTGGTCTGCAAGGAAATACACTTCCTCCGTGGTGTGACCTAGAACCTCATTTCTTCCTGCAATGCCATAGGCCGCCCTGACGGGAAAACCTAAGGATTTTTCGGCGTTCTTTTCAAGGGAATCAAGCCAGTTCAGTCTGCTCAGGAGCTCCTGCTTTGCGGCATCATCGGATATAACCAGAAATTCATCTCCACCGGGACGTATTACATTTCCCACGTCAGAGAAGCACTGTGAAAGAATGTCGGCAAATGTGGTTAAGAGCTTGTCTCCTGCAAGGTGCCCTTTACTGTCGTTTATCCTTTTCAGCCCATCCACATCAAAGCTTATCATATGATAATCCTTCTCTGACCGGTCAAGCTCTTCCATCCTGTCTTTACAGAAGGTACGGTTCAGAAGTCCGGTCAGGCCGTCGGTATAGGCAATCTGCTTGAGGCTTTTCTCCTCGGCCTTCCTGACATAGGACTCATAAAGCTCGTAAATATATGAACCGATCATCGTCATAACCAGGAAAACCGTTCCGTACAGCAGGAAAGAATGCTGGAATTCCTGAAGGTGGAAATTGAAGATCCGGTTAGCCAGGAACCTCACGACCTCAATACCCACGAACAGGAAGCAGGCCATATGCTCCCGGAATCTCGCAGATAAACGGAATTCATTTCTGTCGCTGTCCTTCCACTCCAAGAACGCTACCGCTATCATGCAGAGGATCGCAAGAATATCATAGAAATACCGGATATTGCAGATATGTATGACATTGGATACCGAAAGGGCAAGGATGACGGCGATGATGATCTGTAGGGAATAAAAGATAAGCTTCTGGGCGATGATCTTCCCGGCGCTTTTATTCTTATGCGCGGAGCTTAAGATACGCAGAATGGGAAGAACACTCAGCAGGCTGAAAAAGTACCGTGCAAAGGTGTTCCATGAGAAATCCATTGAAAAGAGCTGGATAGCCTGTATTTCATAGATATTCCAGCAACCGACGACAAAGAACAGTATGCCGGTCTGGTTTATCCTCTCCCAGTCCTGACCTCTGAGGGCAAGGAAAAAGGAGATTATCATAAAGACCATGCCGGCCATTACCAGCGAGATGGAAACGACCACGGGATATATATTGCTGTTCAGATAATCCTCAAAGCCCCAGCTGGTCTCAGCCAGCATGATCTTCGGAATGTACGAAAAAGCCCCGTCGTCTCCGACCATAATGACTATGGAAACAGTACCGCCCTGACACCCGTCCGGCAGGCGGATAAGATGTACTGCCGAACCGACCATCTGACCGGCAGCATATTCCATTGAGCCGTAGCCATAAATGATCTTTCCGTTGACATCCACTGATATGGTCGACAGCTCAAGCGGGAATACTATGGCATATCTGTCGGGAATATCCTCCGGCAGCCGGTTTTTCAGGGAAATGAGATCTCCCCTTTTTACACCTTTGTAAAAGCGGAAATGGTCGAGATCGGTATCCGGATACTCCTGGCCCTTATAGCTTATCGTCCATCCTTCACTGAAATCGGTCATCCTGTTTCTGGAGATGTTTCTTATAAGCTCAAAGAACACCGCCGAACACAGAAGCACCGAGAGCATCGACAGGAAAAACACTATCTTTTTTTTACGTTTCTGTCCTTTTTCCATATTGTCCGTGGGAAAGCTTATTCCCTTTCCTTCTTCATTCTCTTCTTCAGGCCGTACATACGCCTGTCCGCCAGACGGTAAACATCTTCGGGATCTCCGGTATCGACTTCACCGCTCCAGGCAACTCCGAAGGATGCGTCAATATCAAAGGGGATGCCCTCTTCCCTGCCTATTATCTTCTCAAGCTTTCGGATGAAATCTATTTTTTTCTTCAGTTCCTCTTCTGTGATTTCCGAATCAATATACAGGAATTCATCGCCGCCGACTCTGTAAATGTTCCGGTCTCCTCCGAGGGCTTTTATGATTATACCGGAGAAAAGCATAATGTAACGGTCGCCCATCTGATGACCATGGGCATCGTTGACAGCTTTCAGACCGTTCAGATCCATATCCAGCATAAAATAGCTCACATTACTGTTTTTCAGCTCTTCAAAGCGTCTTTCACACATCCCGCGGTTCATAAGATCCGTCATCTGATCCCTGAATGCAAGCTTCTGCAGGCGTTCCCTCTCAGTGTCCTTAAGGCGCATGTCATATATCTCCAGCAGGAATCCTATGGTCATAGCAACTATCAGTACCATGGATGAAAAAGGAGTGATGACCGTGTTTATCTGGATGGAAAACTTGTACAAAATGTTTACAACATAGTATATCGAGAGCTCAAATATCACCATGAAGAAGACGAATACCATTCCCATCTGGTACATTTTTTCGGAAGCCTTCATTCTTCTCCACTTAGAGCTGCCGGCGAGCATAAGAGTCAGTATCACGGGCAGCAGAAAATAATGAAAATATTTTGTAAGCTTAGTCACCTCTGCAACCCCGCTGATCTGCAGTATAAAAGCTGTCAGGAAGAAGCCGGCGGATAAAACAGTCATAAATCCTATGAATTTTCTCGTCCCGGGGGATGCCGACTGCCTGAAATGCCTGCTCAGGAACAGAGCCGGAACAGGGAGAAGATACATTGAAAGATATTCCAGAATCGAATTTAAGGTAACATCTCCGGAAAAGAGCTGAAGAGCCTTGATCGTAGAGAGACACCAGATGCCGGCTGTACAGGAAAACAGGCCGATTATCGCCAAAGGATAGAAACGCCGGTCCATGTATACCGCCATAACAGAAAGAATCATAAGGAATATGCCCGCGGTGAACAGGAACAGTCCGGAGAAGATGCCGAACATCCTGTCACGTGAGTATATGGAGATTGAAGCATCGGCGGGGGTGAAGACAATTTCCGGAGCGGAAGTGATGGCATTGTCCTCCGAAGGTATGAGCTCGATCTTCAGCTCCTTTTCGTAGAAACTGCTGGGAAGCAGGATAAAGTGGTAGCCGCTTCCAACCATCTTTTGGTTCTCTACCTCCTGAACGCCGTAGCTGTATATCTGCCGGTTGTCAACCAGGACTCTGATGGCGGAAAGTCTCGAATATACACGAAGCATCAGCGGGTCATGGCTGCTTATGCTGATGGGATGGGTAAGGATATAGCTTTCTTTGCGCTTTACATTCCTGAATACCCCGGACATTTCCTCCAGAGGGACATTCAGGAGGGTCTTGTCCCCGTTCTGTACCTTCCATCCTCCGGGAAGCACAAACACATCGCTGCCGCTGCTGTGAGCCTCTATTCCCCCGAAAACAAAGAGAACAAGAAAAACAGCTATGATAAAGCAGATTATTATCTCTCCTAAGCTTTCCTTTTTCGTCTTTGTCATCAAATCATCCTAAAAAAAACTGTACGAGCACAGCGCAACAATTATTCCGAGAACGCTGCCGGCCAGAACCTGCATGGGAGTATGCCCTACGAATTCCTTAAGCTTCACATCCATACTGAGGCTCTCTTCACTTAAGCGGTCCAGAAGCTCAAACATCTCATTTATCACCTGTGCCTGTTTGCCGGTTTCCAGCCTGACTCCCGTGGCATCATGCATTACAATAATGGAAAGTATGGCAGCTATGGCAAAATACACGGAATCAAAGCCCGTTGTAAGACCGGTCATTACCGCCACACTTGTAACCGTTGCGGAATGGGAGCTTGGCATACCTCCGTCACCCGTGAGTCTCCTTAAGTCCAGCTTTTTGTTTATCAGGGCATGGATAATGGTTTTCAGAACCTGGGCCACAGCCCAGCCTGTTATTCCGGTAATAAGTATCCGGTTGGAAATCAGTTCTTCAACAAATGTAAACATATGTACTTATAATAATGCTTTTACCCTTAAATATCAACGTAACCAGTTCACCCTTGTTATTCTGTTAATGGCTTCAGCCTCCGATACTTTGCCCTTCACGCGTCTTGAGTTCCATTTCGGTATGATCTACAATACACCTTATGTTGATGATGTGTTTTAAGAGTATTACTGTAGATTATGAGTGATGTTTCTTTGCAAAGAGAAAGCTGTTTTGATTTTCTGGATTCCATTAAAGACTGTTCCGTGGATCTTGTTTTGATAGATCCTCCCTATGAAGTCTCCAGGGATACGAACTTTGCATCCGGGGAGGCAACCGGGAAGGATACGGACAGATTTCGCGTATCTATGGATTTCGGTGACTGGGATGCCGGGTTTTCAGGTCTTGATGTGGTCATAAAGGAATGCTACCGCGTATTGAAAAAAAGCGGCACATTGATCTGTTTTTATGATCTCTGGAAGATCACCACCCTGAAGGAATACTTTGACAGGGCAAAATTTAATCAGATCCGTTATATAGAATGGGTCAAGACCAACCCTGTACCCTTGAACAGCAGGACAAACTATCTGACAAACGGAAGAGAGATCGCTCTTACCGGGGTGAAAGGCGGTAAGCCCACCTTTCACTCGGAATATGACAACGGAATTTACAGCTACCCGATCTGTCAGGACAGGGGAAGATTCCACCCCACCCAGAAGCCTGTTGCCCTGCTGGAGGATCTGATACGGAAGCACAGTAATGAAGGAGACCTTATACTTGACTGTTTTGCGGGTTCGGCAAGTACCGCAATTGCCGCATATAATCTGAACCGGGATTTTATCGGCTGTGAGATTTCAGGAGAGTACTATGATCTGGCGATCAGGCGGCTTAAAGATACGGGAGCTTAATCTGATAAAAATGTTTTGACATTTGAACAATTTTGTACCAAAATGTATACAATGAACACAGGTAAGGAAATTACGGAACCGGCATATGCAAAGATCAATCTCGGTCTTGATATTGTCGGGAGGAGAAATGACGGATACCATCTCTTAAGGATGGTGATGCAGACCCTTTCACTCCACGATACGGTTACAGTCAGGGTCTCTGAAGGGGCATCCGGAATAAGAACCGTTACCGACAGTGATCTGATCCCGGATGACAGCCATAATCTGGCTTTTCGTGCCGCAGGACTTCTGGCGGAAAAATATCACATTGATGACGGGATAGAGATAGGGATCAGGAAAAGGATCCCGGTGGCAGCGGGACTGGCAGGAGGAAGCAGTGATGCGGCTGCTGTTCTCAGAGCCATGAACAGGCTTTTTAACCTGGGTCTTGATGTGAAGGACTTACAGAAGCTGGGATTGAGTCTCGGCGCGGATGTTCCGTATTGCATTGAGGGAGGAACGCGGCTGTCAGAGGGTATAGGGGAGATACTTACCCCGGTGGTGCCGGAGCTGAAGGGATTAAGTGTGCTTCTTATTAAGCCCGACAGGGGTGTTTCCACAAAGGAGGTCTACGAGGCCTTTGATACGTTAGATGATGTCCGGCATCCCGATACCGAGGGCATCATCAGAGCCATCAGATCCGGAGACACGCCCGCACTCGGGAGGCTGCTCGGAAATTCTCTGGAAGCGGTTACTGTGCGTAAGGTTCCGGAAATAAGCAGAATAAAGGGGTTTTTAAGGGAAAAGGGGGCTGCGGGTGTCCTTATGAGCGGAAGCGGACCGACTGTTTTTGCGATAGACGACGGAAGGGAGCTTTTAGAAAAAATATACAATGAGGCTAAGGAGTATTTTCCCGGGTATGAAGTGATCCTTACCGGGACGCAGGGGTAAGCGGGACACCGGTTGTCATTTATTGGGTAGCGAAGGATCTTGTATAATTGAAAGGAAAAAACAAAAATGAGTCTGCCGTCATATACCGATTCCATCAATGATGCGTTTCTGCCATTAAGAGATACGGTTTTCAATCAGCTCAGGCTCCAGATACTTCATGGCGAGCTGAAGCCGGGGGAAAGACTTATGGAGGTGGCTCTGGCTGAAAAGCTGGGAGTATCCAGAACGCCCGTCAGAGAAGCCATAAGAATGCTGGAGCAGGAGGGACTGGCAGTACTGCTCCCGAGGCGCGGTGCCCATGTGGCAAGCATAGACAATAAACAGCTGGAGGATATGCTGGAAGCCAGACGTACTCTGGAGGCGTTTACCGTGAATGCCGCCTGCGGACGGATATCCAGAGCACAGATAGAGGAGCTCCGGCAGTTTAATATGAAGTTCAGGGAGGCTGTAAAGAGCGGGGATACCGTAGAAATGGCGGATCTGGATTTTATTTTCCACGAAGCCATAGCCAGAGCCGCCGGAAATAAGAGGATCATGGAGATGCTGCAGCATTTGAGGGAGCAGCTTTTCCGTTATCAGTACGAATATCTCAAGGATACTGCCGACCACTGGCATCTGGTGGAGGAGCACGAGCTTATATGCCGTGCCTTTGAGGAAGGGGACAATAATAAGGCGGTGGAGATAATTAAGCTCCACATAGACGATCAGGAACTGGGCATTTATTACCAGCTGGAAAAAGAAAACCAGTCGAAGAATAAAAAAAAGAAGGTTTGAATGAAAAAGGATGTAATTGTAGCCATAAAAGGGCTGCAGATAGACGATACAAACGATGATGCCGTTGAGATACTCGTTAACGGAAAATATAATGAGAAGAACGGCAGGCATTTTCTGCGCTTTGAACAATATGAGGATGATGGCACTCCCACAAAGAATGTCCTCTCCTTTGACGAAAAGGCAATGGAGCTTACCAGAAGGGGAGGCACCCAGCTCCATATGACCTTTATGGATAAGGAAAAGACCCTGACAAACTACACGACGCCCTTCGGTGCGCTGATGGTCGGGGTAAATACCGACAGGATCTCTGTGGAAAAGAGTGATGACAGGATACATGCGGAGGTGGATTACGGACTTGAATTCAATTATGAGTATGTAGCAGACTGTCAGCTGTCACTTGATATCACACCACGGCCTTAGGATTATTTTAAGAGTTTTTTTCAGGAGGAAGATTTACAAATGAACACAGTAACCATAGTACTGCTGGTCGTCCTTGCAGTTCTCGCCATAATCCTTGCGGTTCTCGTTTTCGTAGGGAAAAGGGCGGAAAAGAAACAGGCGGAGCAGCAGGAGGCTATGGATGCCGTGAAACAGACGGTTTCCATGCTGATTATTGACAAAAAGAAAATGAAGATCAAGGATGCGGGGCTGCCGGACATTGTGCTTCAGCAGACCCCCTGGTATTTGCGGGCTACCAGAGTGCCGGTAATAAAGGCGAAGGTGGGACCGCAGATACTGACCTTTATCGCGGACGTATCGGTATTTGATATTGCCCCGGTAAAGAAGGAAGTCAAGGCCACGGTGAGTGGTCTGTATATTACCGATATGAAGGGGATCAGGGGCTCCATTGCCCCGGCTCCGGCAAAGAAGAAGTCGAAATTTGCCGAGTGGCGTGACAATCTGCAGGCAAAGGCCGGCGCAAAGCCATTGAAATAAGAGGGGAGAAGAAAATGAAAAAACTGATGATCACCGCGGCAGTGATGCTTTTCAGTCTGTCGCTTTTTGCAGGGTGCTCACAGAATTCCGGGGAGGAAGCCGCAGCTAATACTGCGGAAGAGAGCACGGAAAACAAGGATAGCGGGAAAAGTCTCGAGGATGCCGATCTGACGGATCTCATTACCCTGGGTGAGTATAAGGGTCTGAAAGTCACCCTTCAGGATACCACTGTTTCGGATGACGACGTAAAGGCGGCGGAGAACAGTGCCCTTTCACTGAAAAAGACACAGGAACCGGTAACGGACAGGGCTGCTGAAGAGGGCGACACGGTCAATATCGACTATGAAGGAAAGAAGGACGGGGTTCCTTTTTCCGGAGGTACTGCGAAGGGACATGATCTGGAGCTCGGAAGCCACAGCTTTATTGACGGCTTTGAGGACGGTCTTGTCGGAGCGAAGATCGGAGAAACCCGGGATCTCAACCTGACATTCCCGGAGGAATACCACGATGAGGCTCTGGCGGGACAGGACGTGGTCTTTACCGTCACCGTCAATTCCATCAGTGCCAATATAATCCCGGAATTAACGGATGCTCTTGCTGAGGAGCTGGATCCCGATGTGTCCTCGGCAAAGGAATACAGGGATAAGCTGAGAAGCTCTCTGCAGGAATCAAAGAATGAGGCGGCAAAGGCGCAGGCCTTCGGGGAGCTTCTGACCGCTGTTCAGGACAAATCGGATATAGCATCCGGAGACAGGCTCCCATCCTGGCTTCTCGACGATATAAAGGCAGATCAGAAGGAAAACTTTGAGGCGAGCCTTGAGATGTACGGGATAGATCTGGATACATATCTTAAGCAGCAGGGGATGACTGAAGAGGATTTCGACGAAACCCTGGATGCCTATGCAAGGTCCATAGCGGCGCAGCAGCTTGTCGTTCAGGCGCTTGCAAACGCTGAGAATATAAAGGTCTCGGAAGAGGATCTGAAGGCACAGTACGAAGAAGATGCGGCTTCATACGGATACAGCAGCGGAGCGGAATTCGAAGCGGCCGTGAAGAAACAGGGGGCAGAGAAGACCTTCAGAGATGCAACCCTGACCCGGAAGGTGGAGGAGATGCTCCTCGGATACGCCGATATCCAAAATCCTGAAATGATCAAGTGGTAAAAGGTTCAGTACCAATGGGAAAAACAGCTTTATTAGAGGAGATAGTATGGAACACTTAACTGAGATACGGTCGCTTTTCCGCGACACGGAAAAATTCATTGACAAGGAGATCACGGTGGGAGGCTGGATACGCACAAACAGGGATTCGAAGTCCTTCGGCTTTCTGGTGGTGAGTGACGGTACATTTTTCAGCACCCTGCAGATAGTATATCACGACAGTCTTCACAATTTTGCGGATATCTGCAAGCTGAATGTCGGAACCGCCGTTATAGCAAAGGGAAAGCTCGTCCCCACCCCGGAGGCAAAGCAGCCCTT
The DNA here is from genome assembly GCA_947167135.1 of uncultured Lachnospiraceae bacterium. Lineage (GTDB taxonomy): Bacteria > Bacillota > Clostridia > Lachnospirales > Lachnospiraceae > NK4A144. The sequence goes on along the minus strand of CAMVGV010000005.1, from coordinate 30,791 downwards.
TGAACTTCAGGCGGAGGAGGTAACGGTTGAGGGGGCCTCCACCCCGGATTATCCACTGCAGCCTAAGCGCCATTCAATGGAGTTTCTTAGGACCATTACCCATCTGCGCCCCAGAACCAATACTTTTCAGGCTGTTTTCAGAGTACGTTCCCTTATCGCATATGCGATCCATAGATTTTTCCAGGAGAGGGATTTCGTATATGTTCACACACCTATAATTACCGGATCCGATGCGGAGGGAGCCGGAGAGATGTTCCAGGTCACAACCCTTGATATCAATGATCCGGGACGTACTGAGGACGGACAGGTAGACTATTCAAAGGACTTTTTCGGAAAGCCTACGAATCTGACGGTTTCGGGACAGCTTAACGGTGAGACCTTTGCCCAGGCCTTTAAGAATATCTACACCTTCGGTCCGACCTTCAGGGCGGAGAATTCCAATACCACCCGCCATGCTGCGGAATTCTGGATGATCGAGCCGGAGATCGCCTTTGCGGATCTTGAGGACGATATGGTACTGGCGGAGGATATGATTAAGTACATTATCTCCTATGTACTTGAAAATGCTCCCGAGGAAATGGCCTTCTTTAACCAGTTTATCGATAAGAAGCATGAGCTTCTGGACAGACTGAAGGGGGTTGTGAATTCCGATTTTGGACGCGTTACTTATACGGATGCCGTGGATATGCTTATGAAGCATAATGACAGCTTTGAGTATAAGGTATCCTGGGGCGCGGACCTTCAGACCGAGCACGAGAGATATTTAACGGAAGTACTGTTTAAGAAGCCGGTTTTCGTGACTGACTATCCCAAGGAGATAAAGGCATTCTATATGAAGCAGAATCCCGACGGAAAGACTGTGGCTGCAATGGACTGCCTTGTTCCCGGTATAGGAGAGATAATCGGAGGTTCACAGAGAGAGGATGATTATGACAAATTAAAGGCACGTATCGAGGAACTGGGGATGACGGAGGAGCAGTACGGCTTCTATATGGATCTGAGGAAGTACGGTTCCACGCGGCATGCCGGTTTCGGACTGGGATTCGAGAGAGCGGTCATGTATATTACCGGAATGGAGAATATCCGTGATGTCCTGCCCTTCCCGAGAACCGTGGGTACCTGTGAATTATAAACGGTCAGTTTGTCATCCTGAGCGAAGCGAAGGATCTTTTAAGAAAGCAGCATGAAACCAATAAGCATTGCAAGCGTTGTTCTCACAATTGCATTATCCGCCTCCCTCACGGTGAGTGCCTTCGGCGCACGCACCGTTACCGACGTGAAGAAGGAGCAGGAGGAATCCAAACGCCAGCTTGAAGCGGCAGAGGAGGAAGCCTCCGATATCGAAGGTGAGAGATCCCTGACGAAGGAAGAGATGGAAGAAAATAAGGAGCAGCTGGCACGCATCATTGCTTCCGTCGAGATAATAGAGGATGAGATAAAGGCAAAGAATAAAGCTGTCGAGGAAGCCGAGGAGCAGTACAAGGAGGCAAAGAAAAAGGAGAAGAAGCAGTATAAGGCCATGAAACGCCGTATAAAGTATATTTATGAGCACGGCGGATCCACCGGAAATCCCTATGCCGAGTTCTTTTCCGGAGCAACGGATTTTGCGGATATCCTGAACCGTTCGGCGTATGCAGAGGAGATCTATGAGTATGACAGGAAGCTCTTAAACGAATATCAGGAAGCGAAAAAGATAGTAAAGGAAAGCGAGGAGAAGCTGCAAAACGAGCTTGACGAGCTCACCGAGATAAAGAATACCTATGATGAGGAGTCTGCAGCTCTTGAAAAGACCATTGAAGAGCAGCAGGCAAAGGTTGAGAATTTCGACGAACAGCTCGCAAGCGCAAGGGCAAAGGCGAGCCAGTACAAGAACCAGATCGCGGCTCAGAATGCGGAAATAAAGCGGATCGTAGATGCGGAGGCAAAGGCCGCGGCTGAAAAGAAAAAGGCAGAAGAGGCAAGGAAGAAGGCTGAAGCGGAGGCAAAGAAAAAGGCCGAAGCTGAAGCGAGGAAGAAGAAAGAGCAGAAAGAAGAAAGTAAGGAAGAGGAAGAAGGAGAAGACGAGGAACAGGAGTATGCTCCCGAGGACGAGGGAGAATACGAGGAGTACGAAGAAGAAGAGCAGCAGGAGGAAGAATCCTCGGGAGGCGGTTCCGGTACCGGAAATGAAATAGCTGCCTATGCACAGAAATTCCTGGGGAATCCTTATGTTTCAGGCGGAACAAGCCTTACAGACGGAACTGACTGTTCGGGCTTTACACAGTCTGTGTACGCTCATTTCGGCTACTCCATTCCGAGAACCAGCTGGGAACAGCAGTCGGCGGGAAAAGGAGTATCCTATTCAGATGCTCAGCCGGGAGATATTTTCTGTTATTCCGGCCATGTGGGTATCTATGTCGGCAATAACACCATCTGCCATGCTTCCACGCCGGAAACGGGGATAAAGCTTACCCCCGCAACATACAGGGAAATCGTTGCCATCAGGAGAATTGTTTAAGGAGGGGAGCCCATGGGCAAAAAAAAGACAGATGATTCACGCTATGATGTGGATCCGGAGGTTCCCAAGTACGGTCGTTATCATATGTACCCGCTGGATAAGCTCAGCGGATTCGATATCAGGCCGGGGTTTTATGATCTTATGGGAGCCACGGCTATTCCCTGCGGGGTAAACTTTACCATTTCTTCCAACCAGGCTACCGACATAGAGCTATTACTTTTCAGGAAAAATGAGGAAAAGCCCTTTGCCGTTCTTCCCTTTCCCCATAATTACCGGATAGGAAATGTTTTTTCAATGATCGTTTTCGATCTGAATATTGAGGATTTTGAATATGCTTACCGTGTGGACGGTCCCAATGATCCGAAAAAGGGGATAGTCTTTGATAAGAACAAGGTGCTTCTGGATCCGTATGCTAAGGCAGTGACCGGACAGCATGAATGGGGGAGGTCGGAAAGAGGAGATTACCACGCAAGAGTGGTAAAGAATAATTTCGACTGGGGCACCTCGGAGATGCCCCTGACTCCCATGGAGGATCTCATTATCTATGAGATGCATGTAAGAGGCTTCACCAAGGACGAGTCATCGGGAGTCACCGGGGGGAGCAACGGTACCTTTGAGGGCGTGCAGGAGAAGATACCCTATCTCAAGGATCTCGGGATAACCGCTGTGGAGCTTATGCCCATATTTGAATTTGACGAGATACTGGGACGCAGGGATTTCTACGGCAGGGAGCTTATGGATTACTGGGGCTACAATACGGTCAGCTTCTTTGCACCGAATACCAGCTATGCCTCAGCCAGGGAGCATAACCGGGAGGGCAGCCAGTTAAAGGCTCTTATCAAGGCCTTTCACGATAACGGCATAGAGGTATTCCTTGATGTGGTTTTCAATCACACTGCAGAGGGAAACGAAAACGGTCCGTATATCAGCTTCAAGGGTCTTGACAATAATATTTACTATATGATGACGCCTGACGGTTATTACTATAATTTTTCGGGCTGCGGAAATACCCTGAACTGCAATCATCCGATAGTGCAGAAGATGATAAGGGACTGTCTCCGCTACTGGGTGACGGCCTACCGTGTGGATGGCTTCCGTTTCGATCTGGCCACGATCCTCGGCCGTAATGAGGACGGATCGCCCATGTCCGAGCCTCCGCTTTTGCAGAGTCTCGCTTTTGACGCGATCCTCGGAAAGGTGAAGCTTATCGCGGAGGCCTGGGATGCAGGCGGACTTTATCAGGTGGGCTCCTTCCCTTCCTGGAACCGCTGGGCGGAATGGAACGGCCGCTACAGGGATGATATGCGATCCTTTCTTAAGGGTGACAGAGGAAAGGCCTGGGCCGCCGCAAACAGGATCACAGGCTCGCCGGATCTCTATAATGACGACAACAGAACCTATAATGCCAGCGTGAATTTCATCGTATGCCACGACGGCTTTACGCTTCACGATATCTACGTATATAACGTAAAGCACAATGAGGAAAATAACTGGGGAAATACCGACGGGAGCAATGAGAATTATTCCTGGAACTGCGGAGTGGAGGGAGAGACCTCGGATCCGGAAGTCAGGTGCTTACGCCGCAGGATGATGAGAAATGCCATGGCGGCCCTGCTTTTATCCAGAGGGACTCCTATGTTCTATATGGGTGACGAATTCGGAAATTCCCAGGGCGGCAACAATAACGCATACTGTCAGGATAATTATATTTCCTGGCTTGACTGGGAAAAGCTGAAGCTGAATATCAAGTTCCATGATTATGTGCGGGATATGATAGCCTTCAGAAAGAAGCATATCGCCATAAGAAAGGAGTGCGAGCCCTGCTCACTTATGTTCCCCTCTGCGTCGATACATGGCGTAAACCCCTGGAACGCTGATTTTAATGATGATTCCCATTATGTGGGAGTTATGTTTGCAGGCAGGAGACCCAACGGCAGGGGAGATGATATCGTCTATATCGCCCTTAATACCTATTGGGAGGATGTGGAGATAAGGCTACCCGAGCTGTCTGTCCAGAGCAGTCTCAAATGGACCGTTGCCATAGATACCTTCGAGGAGGATTCCCTGTTAAAGGGCAAAACAGAAGCGCCTCCCGTGATCACAGTCAGAAGGCGCTCCATTATGGTCTTTGTTGCAGCACCGCTTAAATAATGCCACAATGCCGGGGAACAGTTACTAATACTTTTATTTTTATATTGCGGCTTCCCTGAACAGCCTGCATTCCACAAGCCTGTCGATAAGCGGTATCAGCCTGTCGACAGGCACGTTTATGAAGTTTGAGATATCGATAAGATCGTTTGTGCCGTCGGCGTAGGCAATGAGATCCTTGAGTGCGAGGGTCTGCTGGTAGGTTGTCTTATCCGACATGGTGGGAACCAGTCCCCGCCGTCCGAGCTGCGGCTCTCCCAGAGTCGTCACCTTGAAATTTCTGTTGTATTCCAGGGCATCTATGACCTTTTTCATCACGTCGAAGGATCCCTGCAGACCGCTGGTCGAGATGAAATCCAGATTATCGGCCGAGGTGTGGTATTCGGGGAATACATGAAACTTTGATCTGCAGAAGGCGACCATCGGAACGTTCACTCCGGGTGCCTGATACTGTCTTTCGTCCGATCCCCGTTTGGTATAGTCATAATCCTTGTATTCGGGATAATGAAACCTCAGTACATTTTGCAGAACCTTGTCGGCAAGTGTATCGCCATAGCGGGAATGGACGATCGAATAGGTTCTGTCATCCCCTACGCAGGTAAGGTTAAAAGCAGCCTTCACATGGGACTGAAGATGGGGCAGATTCTTGCTTATGTAAGTAAGGGCGCCTATGGTTTCAGGTGCCAGCACCAGTCTGTAGCTGAAACGTCTCTTCGCAAGGGAGTTCAGATAGCGGGCAAGCTCAATGATAAGGCTGGGTCCGGAGCACTCATTATTTGCCATGGAGGGATGGCAGGTATAACTGGAAAAGAAGATCTCTTCATCCCTGTCCCCGGGAATAAGGATCTCTCCGTAGGTCAGGCTTCCGTCCTTCAATTCCGAATCAATATAGACGTGGTATTCCCCCTCCTCAAGCTTTATGAAATCATTGTATGCCATGCAGAAGCCCCAGCGCTCCTCATAATAACTGGAGGCGTAGGGTATGAGATCGGGCTGTTCCGGAAGAGTTGTGATATGCTGCTTTAATTCCTCAAGGGATACGGTTTTATTTACCGGGACACTGTAATGAAGGATGTGCAGGTTGTTTTTCCTGAACTCACAGATGATATCTCCGCCGGGGGTGCGGATATATGCATCATTAATATTCCATTCCTTCGGGATCCTCCAATCCATAACCTGGGTGCCTGTAGGAACCTCATGCATTTCAAAGGGGATCTCCGGTATCTCGGACTGAAGTATCCGGAAGGTTTCCCTTACGCCGTTTCCCGTGATGCTGCGGCATATGGGAAACAATCTGGTGCAAAGTCCGTACATTTTTCTGCCTTCATTCATTATTTGCAATTCCTCCTTAATTTTATGCTGCAGCCGGTACTCACCGGGACGGACATAGATCCGAGAGAAAGCATTCACTGCATCTGGGTTTCCTTGCAGTGCAAATTGTACGTCCGAGAGTGATAAGCTGGAGATTGATGGCCGACCATTGCTTTTCCGGAAGCTTCTTCATAAGGTCGAACTCGATCCTGACCGGATCGGATTCCTTTGTGATCCCGAGGCGGTTTGAGATTCTTTTCACATGGGTGTCCACCACAACGGAAGGGATACGGAAAACGTGGGTCCGGATAACGTTTGCGGTTTTTCTTCCCACTCCGGGGAGAGAGGTCAGATCCTCTATTGATGAGGGCACCTCGTCACCGTAATGATCATGCAGGAGCTTAAAGGCTTCTATGATATGGACTGCCTTGGAGTGAAAAAAACCGACGGAATGAATGTCATTTTCAAGGGTATGAAGATCCGCTTCCGCGAAGTCCTTAACTGTCCGGTACTTCCTGAAAAGATCCTTTGTGACCATATTTACCCGCTCGTCGGTGCACTGTGCGGAGAGCATGGTGGCGACAAGAAGCTCATGGGGCTTTGAATACTCCAGAGTCGGTTCGGGAATGATCCCGTATTCATTATTAAGTCTTTCCAGTATGGCAGCGGTTTTTTTGGTCATGAGATTATATCCATTAGGCTTTTCAGTTCGTTCAATGACTTCAGGATCTCGTTTCTCGAGTATGTGTCCTCCGTTAAAGCTTCGGCTCTTCCGATAAGGGAGAGAAGCGCTTCCCTGTCCTCATTTTCAAGATATATATGCCCGAGCCTTATCCAGCAGCCCGAGATATCGGAGCCGGCAGAGAGTGCGAATTCCAGCAGGGTACGGGCTTCATCCTTAAACCCTTTTTCCAGGTAGGCACCGGACAGTCTGTCAAGGGTACGGCAGAGGGTAAGATAACGCTGATCCGCACGTGACAGCTCCTCCATATTTTTGTTTCCGTAGGACATCCGTATATCAGTATTGCTGATACCCGACAGATTCAGAACCTCTTCTTTTGTGAGATTCTCCAAAGTTTTCTGATACTCCTTGATTGACGGATCATCTGTGCTAATATGAACAGGCAGATTTTCGGGGAACCTTACGTAATCAAGATCACATATGGATCTCGCAGGAGCTCTGTATGATTCCCGTTCCTTCTGCCAGAATTCCTCATTTATCTTTTTGGAACGGGCGTTGCTCCTCCGTATGGCATTATTAATGATAAGTCCCATCAGGACGACGCTTGTCAAAGTAAGGAGTTTCATCTATAATCTGTATAAATTATGCGGAAAACAACAAAAAACCGCAATATCTTGTAGGAGCCTTAAATGAATTTCTTCAAGTTTTTCAATAACAGAAACCGCAAAGCCATCGCTTCCGCAATAGTGATCGTACTGATCGTTGCGATGATATTGATGTTCCTGCCCGGTAATTGATCCGGTCAACAGCTGTTCGGAACAGATAGTCTGATTATAACACAGTCACGGAGTAAAGAGGATATAATGAAAAAAATAAAGTATATACTGCTTTCCGCCTTTATTCTCACTATCCTCGCCGCCTGTCCGGCATTTGCCGCGGAAGGGGGCGATGTAATAAAGGAAGGCGTTTTTGCGGGACCGGTGGAGCTTTCCGGAATGACGGAGAGTGAAGCGGAGAGCGCAGTAGACAGCTACATAGAAGGATTGAAAAATGCGGAGCTTTCTCTCACCTGTGTAAGCGGGAACACGGTGTCGGTAAAGGTATCGGAATTCGGTGTTTCCTGGGGAAACAGGGATATCATCCCGGATGCCGTGTCCTTGGGGAGATCCGGAAATATCATAAAGAGGTTTAAGGATCTTTCCGATCTGAAGAAGCACAAAAAGAAATACGATCTGGAACTGGCGATAGATGATGAAGCCGTGAGAAAGGTGATCGGTGAGAGCTGTACGGTCTATGACACGAAGCCGAAGAATGCGGAGCTTATCCCGGGGGACGGCGGTAGCTTCACTATCATCGAGGGAGAGGACGGTTACGCAGTAAACGTTGATTCATCCGTGGCAGCGGTTGAAGACTATATACATGAAGAGCTTACGGAAGACGGAGGCCCGGTGGAGCTGGTGGTCGATACCGTAAAGCCCAGAGGGGATACCGAGACCCTGTCAAAGATAAAGGATAAGCTCGGAAGCTATACCACAAAGTACGAGACCAGCGGCGCCGACAGAAGCGCCAATATTGCAACCGGCTGCAGGCATATTAACGGAACCCTGCTCTATCCCGGGGAACAGTTTTCGGTATATGAGCACGTGAGTCCCTTTACGGAGGAGAACGGATATCATCTTGCAGGCTCCTACCTGAACGGTCTTGTCGTTGAGTCTCTGGGAGGAGGTATCTGTCAGGTTTCGACGACACTCTATCAGGCAGTGCTAAGAGCGGAGCTCCAGGTGGATGAGAGAAGTAATCATTCCATGGTGGTGGATTACGTGCCGCACGGAGGTGATGCTGCCATAGCGGGGACCGCCAAGGACTTTAAGTTTACCAACAGTACGCCCTATCCCATATATATAGCGGGACAGACCGGAGGAAAGGCTATAAGCTTCACGATATACGGAGTGGAGACACGTGACATGAGCAGGCGCAGCCTTGACTTTGAGAGCGTGGAGCTTTCGAAGGAGGAGCCGGGACCGGATAAGGTCATCGGAGATTCTTCAGCGCCCGCAGGCTCCGTACATACCCAGTCGGCGCATACGGGGTACCGCTGCGAATTCTGGAAGATCATAAAGGAAGACGGGAATGAGGTATCCAGGGAGAAGATAAGCACCAGTACATATAAGGCGGTGCCAAGGATAATCACCATAGGAACGGGGACAGACAATGCCGTTACAAAGGCAGCTCTGGATAACGCCATAGCCACACAGAATCCGGATTACGCAAAGGCTGTGGCAGCATCTGTGGGTCTTGACGGCGGAGCCGGTGCTCTTATGGAGCAGCAGATGAATGCCGCCGCAGCGGGAGTGGCAGTGGATGAGGCGGCAGGAGCTGAGGAGGAACAGGCTGTTCAGCAGACAGAGCCGCAGGAGGAGCATCATGAAGAGCAGCAACAGCCTCAGCAGGAATACCACGCAGAGGATGAGGAAGAGCCTGACGGCTGAGACCATAGTTCTTACGAAATGGATAGGACTGAATGGTAGCAGCATAATAGCCCGTAAAAGGGAGAAGGAGCTCCTGAAAAGCTTTTCTTCCTGCTTCATTGATACGGTAAAGGACTTTGACGGTCTCCTGTCCACGGATATTGAGGAGAGTCTGGTCTCCGTATACGGAACGGATTATTTCGGAGAGGTAAGCGGAGGCGGGATATACGGCGCGCTGTGGGAAATGGCCGATTCTCTCGGCAGCGGGATCGATGTTTATCTGAAGGATATTCCCGTGAAGCAGGAGACCATCGAGATCGCAAATTATTTTGATCTGGATCCCTACTGCCTGTTGTCACACGGAGCCTGTCTTTTCGTAACGGACAGGGGTTATGAGCTTACGAGAGCACTGGATGAAAAGGGTATTAATTCTGCAATCATCGGTACCATTACAGACAGTAATGACCGTGTTGTGATCAATCAGGGCAGCAGAAGGTTTCTGACACCCCGGTATGAGGATCCGATACTGTCATTCTGAGTGAAGAGCATTATTGTAAACGTCAAGTCGATACAGATACTGCATAGCTTTAGGAGCTGTTCATACATTGGAAACTTGAAAGGAGCGGCATAGCAGGTAATGGATAAAAATGAAAGCCGTATCAGGATACTGAAGGCGATAGAGCACGAAGCCAGGGTGGATATTTCCGAGCTGGCGGTGCGGCTCGGGATGGAGCAGACCGAGATACTGAATGAAATGAATGAAATGGAAAAAGAGGGCATTATCTGCGGATACCTGACCCTTGTGGACTGGGACAAGACCGATGAGCAGACGGTAACGGCCCTTATCGAGGTCAGATGCACTCCCCAGAGAGGCCAGGGCTTTGATGTGGTAGCTGAGCGTATCTACAAATTCGCCGAGGTGAACAGTGTCTATCTTATTTCCGGAGGCTTTGATCTTCTTATCACCATAGAAGGGAGAACATTAAAGGAGATATCAAGGTTTGTCACGGAAAAGCTTTCCGCCCAGGAAGCCGTGCTTTCCTGCGCGACCCATTTCATCCTCAGGCGATATAAGGATCATGGCACCATACTTGCCAAAAAGTACGAAGATGAAAGGCAGCTGATATCACCATGACAGATCCTATCTCAAAAAGAGTTACGGAGTTAAAGCCCTCCGGTATCAGGAAATTCTTTGACATAGTAAATGAGATGAAGGATGCCATTTCTCTCGGCGTGGGTGAGCCTGACTTTGATACACCCTGGCATATCAGGGATGAGGGCATTTATTCCCTGGAAAAGGGAAGGACCTTCTATACATCAAATTCCGGGTTAAAGGAGCTAAGGGGTGAGATATCAAAATACGTGGATTCTTCCCAGGGCATAAAATATGATCCGGAAAAGGAGATCCTTATAACGGTTGGAGGATCGGAGGCCATTGATCTTGCATGCCGGGCGCTTCTCGATCCCGGGGATGAGATCATCGTTCCGGAGCCCAGCTATGTTTCCTATATTCCCTGCGCCGTAATGGCAGGGGGGAAGCCGGTTGTCATAAACCTTAAGGAAAAAAATGAATTCCGTCTGCAGCCGGAAGAGCTTATTGCGGCCATAACTCCGAAAACCAAGCTCCTGGTACTTCCCTATCCCAACAATCCCACCGGTGCGATCCTGGAGGAGGAGGATCTGAGGCAGCTTACGGATATCATCATCAAAAACGATATTTATGTGATAAGTGACGAGATCTATTCCGAGCTGTCATATAAGGAAAGGCATGTGAGCATAATTTCCCTTCCGGGGATGAAGGAGAGGACGGTTTACATCAACGGCTTTTCAAAGGCCTACGCCATGACGGGGTGGAGGCTCGGCTATGCCTGCGCGCCGTCCAATATATGCAGCCAGATGACCAAGCTTCACCAGTTCTGCATAATGTGTGCCCCCACCACCAGTCAGTATGCGGCAATAGAAGCTCTGAGGCATGGTGCGGGGGATGTGGCCGAAATGAGGGAGGCTTATAATGAACGCCGCCGCTTTCTGATGCATGAATTCAGGGAGATGGGACTCAAATGCTTCGAGCCCTACGGCGCTTTCTATGTATTTCCCTGTATCAGTGAGTACGGGATGAGCAGCGAGGAATTCTGTACGGAGCTTCTGAAGAAAAAGAAGGTTGCACTGGTTCCGGGTACTGCCTTCGGAGAATGCGGAGAGGGCTTTGTACGTATCTCCTATGCCTATTCCATTGATAATCTGAAGACTGCTCTCAACAGGATAAGGGAATTCCTGGAGGAGCTTAAAAACCCCAAGTAAGAGGAGGGATCCTGCCTTGAAGATGCGGAGAACGCTTTATCTGAAGTTTCTCCTGATATATGTGCTCTTCGGCATAGCGGCGGTAACGGTTATCGCAACTTTTACCAGCCGCAGAACCCTGCAGCACCTGACGGACAGAACCGCGGAATCCCTGTACAGGGAAGCAAGCCTGATCGCATCCAACTACGCGGTGCAGATCTACGACAAGGACGAAAGCGCAAAAGTCAGGGCAGAGATGCAGCTAAAGGCTATCGACACCTATATTTCCGCGGAGATCTGGATCATAAACAATTCCGGGAAGGTTCTCTTTGATTCCAGGCATAAAATCGATAATCATAAAGCACCCGTATACAGCAGCTTTAACCCCGCGGTATCAGGCGGCTTCTATATGACGGGCGATTTCTACGGTGCGTTCAATGAGGAGGCGCTAAGCGTCTTTTCCCCTATTACCTCAAATTTTAAGGTGATAGGCTATGTGGTGATCCACCAGTCCATGAAATCAATAATCGCCTCCAGAAATGAGATATTGAATATCATGTACCTGACCATGGGGGTCATACTTCTTTTGTCACTAATGATCCTTTTGGCCTTTACGGTCTTTGTATATAATCCTCTGAATAAGATCACTGTCGCTGCTGAGGAATATGCCAAGGGCAATATGACCTACAGCTCCAATGAGAGCCACCGCCGGGACGAAATGGGATATCTTGCGGGAACTCTTGAATATATGGCAAGTGAGATCGCAAGATCCGAGGAAAACCAGAAGAAGTTCATAGCCAATGTTTCACATGACTTCCGTTCGCCCCTTACATCCATCAAAGGGTATTTAACCGCCATGCTGGACGGAACCATACCGGCGGATATGCATGAGAAGTATATCTCCATCGTGTCCAATGAAACCGACAGGCTTACCAAGCTCACCAATGGTCTTCTGGAGCTCAATACCCTGTCAAGCAGGGGCTCTATGGTGCTGGAAAATACGGATTTTGATATTAATTCGGTCATAAAAAGGACTGCGGAGACCTTCGGGGGAACCTGTACCGAGAAGAAGATAAATATCGAGCTGGTACTTACCGGAAAGAAGCTTTTCGTGAATGCAGATATGAGCAAGATACAGCAGGTACTGTATAATCTTCTGGATAACGCCATCAAATTTTCACAAACCAATTCGATAATAAAGATAGAGACAACCGAAAAAGGGGAAAAGATCTTCGTATCCGTCAAGGATCACGGGATAGGTATACCGAAGGAGTCTATCGGGAAGATATTTGACAGATTCTACAAAACCGATTCCTCCAGAGGAAAGGATAAGAAGGGAACAGGACTGGGACTTTCCATAGTCAAGGAGATAATACAGGCCCACAATGAGAATATAAACGTGATATCCACGGAGGGCGTGGGCACTGAGTTTATTTTCACGCTTCCGAAGAGCAGGGAGGAATGAGCGCGTTCCTTTGAAGCTGAAGGTAGCAGTCCGGAATACAAAGGGTTCTGGACAGAGATAACTGCAGGAAAGAGGAAGGGATAATGAAATACGGAAATATAAAGTACAATGACATAGCAAACGGCGCAGGAGTCAGGACGACACTTTTTGTATCGGGCTGCACCCATCACTGCCGGGAATGCTTCCAGCCGGAAACCTGGGATTTTGATTTCGGGGAGGAATTTACCGAAGAGGTGGAGGATGAGATAATAGAGTCGCTTAAGGACGACTTTGTGGAGGGACTCACTCTTCTCGGCGGAGAGCCCTTTGAGCCTTCCAATCAGAAGGTTCTCAGACCCTTCCTTCAGAGGGTGCGTAAAGAAGTACCGGAGAAAGACATATGGTCCTTCTCAGGCTACACCTGGGAGGAACTTATCGATCCGGAAAACAGGCGATGTCACACCGCGGATACCCTGCCCATATTAAATATGCTGGATGTTCTGGTGGACGGCGAGTTTCATATTGAGGAGAAAAATCTGGGCCTTCGCTTCCGGGGAAGCGCCAACCAGCGGGTACTGGACGTAAAAAGATCGCTCGAGTCAGGTGAGGCTGTGCTGTCGAAGTACAATGACAGGGAGAAGATCGGCGCCCCGTTGTCCTGAGGAGCGCAGCGGAATTCAAATTGTACTTATTTTAGTGCAAAAATATTATTAAAATTCCTAAAGTAAAAGGAAAAAAGTCCGATAAACTAATTGTAAACGGAAATAACCGCGGCACGGATGCTGCAGGAGCAAACGACAGGGAAAGGAGGAGTCGAAAATGCGCATAGATCCATTATCAACCATTCAGAACGTATACGGAACGCAGCCGAAAAGGAAGACGGCAGCCGTATCAAAGACGGGTTACGGAAGAGATGCTGTTGAAATATCAAGTCTCGGAAAGAGTTTTAATATAGCTAAGCAGGCCGTAAAGAATGCAGATGATATCCGTCTGGAGAAAACGGCTCCGTTAAAGGAACAGATCAAGGCCGGCACGTATGATGTATCCGGCGAGAGCTTTGCTGATAAGCTCATGGAGAAGCTCGGACTCTGAGGTCCGGATCAATGAGAGGTAGTTTCAGTTGGCCAGTTTAATGGAAGAACTGATCCGCACATTAGAGGCGGAAGAAGAAAAATATAAGGACCTTCTCGAACTATCAAAAAAGAAAACCCCTGTCATTATAGAGGGGGACATTCAGAAACTTCAAAAAATCACGGATGAGGAACAGAAATTAGTCGACGAGGTATCCGCAATGGAGCAGAATCGGCTGACGGTGATGGGAGACATCGCCAATGTGCTTAACACGGATGTTGAGTCTTTGAAGCTTTCGTATCTCGAAGAGGTACTCGGGAAAAGACCAAAAGAACGCGAAGGCTTGGCCCGCGTTCACGACCGGCTCAAAGCCACAATCGGTGAGCTGATGGTGATCAATAACCAGAACCGCGAACTGATCCGTCAATCCCTGGACATGATTGATTTTAATCTGTCGCTGGCGAAGGCCATGAGGACAGCACCGGAAACGGGAAATTACACGAAGAACGCGGCAAATGCGGGAAGCGTGCTTGGAAGTGCTCAGGGCGGCTTTGATGCCAAACAGTAAAGGCGTAATGCCGGAAAGGACTGTTTTAAGGTGATCATATGCCGCTTATGAGCGCTCTTTATGTTGGTGCATCGGGTTTACAGACAAGCCAGAATGCGCTCAATACAACAGCACATAACCTTGCAAACGTAAATACCACAGGATATACGAGACAGCAGGTATACCAGGGCAACAGGGAGCTTATCAAAATAGGTGAGTCTTACAATAATACCCTGCAGTCCGGTCTCGGAGTGGCTTATACGGATGTGCGTGCTGTAAGGGATGAGTTTCTTGACACCCAGTTCAGGACAGAATCAGGCAGATCTGCCTATTATTCCACAAGCTATGAAGTAGTACAGGAAATAAATACTCTTTTCGGTGAGACGGAGGGAACGGAATTTCAGACCTCTCTTCAGAATCTGCGCGATTCTCTGGAGAATCTGGCAAAATCCCCGGCGGATGCAACGGTACAGGCTGCTCTTGTCAGCACCGCATCCCAGTTCCTGGACAGAGCCAATGCTGTATATACCGACCTGCAGACCTATCAGGGAAACCTGAATCAGCAGATAAAGGATCAGGTCGACAAGATAAATGAATACGCGGAGAATATTGCAAAGCTCAATCTGGAGATCACCAAGTATGAGGTTACCGGAATAGAGAGCCCGAACGACCTCCGTGATGCAAGGGATCAGCTTCTGGATGAGCTTTCCGCCTACGGAAAGATCACCTACAGGGAGGATCTCTACGGCCGGGTGAAGGTGTTCTTCGAGGGTGTTACCCTGGTGGATGAGGATACTACCAATCCTATGGAGGCAAAGGTCTTAAGCGGAGACGAGGACAGCGGCTTTGTGACTCCGGTATGGACACGTTACAATGACCAGGCGGTCTTCAATGACATTCAGCCCATAAATGCAGATATAGGTTCGGATAACGGCTCGCTGAAGGCTCTGTATTTCTCAAGGGGAGATCAGTACGGAACCTGGAGGGATTTACAGCCGGAGACATATGATAAGACTTTGAATCCGGATTCCAGGTACGAGGCATATTACGAGCCGGGAAAGACCTCATTTACGGGACCTCAGGATTTCAATATTTCCGGGATACAGGCCGAGTTTGACAATCTGATCCACAATATAGTCACAAAGATCAACGATATCCTTACAGATAATAATACTAACAAGTCTCCGGAGCTTTTTACCAGGATAACGACACATAATACCGAGACACAAACCGATTATACTACTGATACACCGAGTAAGGATGTGGAGGATAAGGAGCTTGATAAAAGCATTGACGGCAAGAGCCATATAAATGCCACCTATACTACTGCGAACCTTATGATCAATAAGGATCTTCTGAGACAGCCCACTCTTATTTCAAACGGCTTCTTAAAGAGCGACCAGACTGTGGATTATGATAAAGCCAAGGAGCTTGCGGATCTTTTCACTACGGAGAAGAGTACGCTGAATCCCAATACGGTCACACAATTCGCATTTGAAGACTACTATATAGAGATCGTTAACCAGTATGCAAATGTGGGGAATACCTACAGAAGCCTGACCCAGGGACAGGAAGCTGCGGTGCTTTCCATAGAGAACTCAAGACAGCAGGTGGTGGGTGTTTCGGATAATGAAGAGCTCACAAAGATGATAAGGTTCCAGAACGCATATAACGCAAGCAGCCGTTATATAAATACCGTAAACAGTATGCTGGACACACTGCTCACGTCACTTACCTGAGCCACTTACCTGACGCCGGAAGATCCTTCGGGCTGACGCCCTCAGGATGACAAAGCGGCTGACGCCCTCAGGATGACAAAGCGGCTGACGCCCTCAGGATGACAAAGCGGCTGACGCCCTAACAGTTGTCATTCTGAGCGAAGCGAAGAATCTTAGACAGGAGGAAATATGGGTACATCACAATTTTTCGGTCTTATGATCGGATACTCCGGATTAACTGCATATCAGGCCGCTGAAAACACGGTGGCAAATAACGTTGCAAACGTCGAGACCGAGGGTTATACAAAGCAGTATACCGCCAGAAAAGCTTCGGATGCTCTCCGTACCTACACCTCCTACGGCATGCAGGGGACAGGCGTTACGGTGACCGGGATAGAGCAGTCCAGAAATCTTTTCCTGGACAGCAAATACCGTGCCAATGAAGCTGACGTGGGTCGTTATGAGACCCATGAGAGCCATATGATAAGGATAGAGAAGTATTTTGAGGACAGCAGCACCGTAAACGGCTTCTCTACGATCTACAATAAATTCAACGCGGCTCTGGAGGAACTCGACAAGAACCCGGGGCAGACCTCGACAAGAACCGCATTTCTGGGAGCTGCCCAGACAATGGCAGAGTATTTCAGAAATATGTCCGCAAACCTTAAGGCGGAGCAGGAATCCATAAACGGTGAAGTAAAGACCACGGTTGAGAGGATAAACACCATAGCGGAGGAAATAGCCGCGCTGAATAAGCAGATAAACCTCATAGAGCTTTCCGGACCTAAGGCTAATGAACTTCGCGATAAGAGGGCTCTTTTGGTGGATGAGCTTTCAAAGATAGTTGACGTGGAGGTGTCTGAGGTACCTGTCCTTAATGAGGCTGATAATAATAAGCCCACCGGGGCTAACCGTTTTACCGTGAAGATCAGTAACGGAAATACTCTGGTAAGCAATTACGACTTCAACACCCTGGAGCTTATCGGACGCAAGCCGGAGGAAAGATACCATCAGTCCGATGCTGACGGTCTCTACGATATCCGATGGAAGGAGACCCTTTCCCCTTTTAATCCGCTGGCAGATAACCTCTCGGGAAGCCTGAAGGCACTTATGGAGCTCAGAGACGGGAATAATAATGAGAACCTGAGCGGCGTTAAATCAGTCCAATATCCGAATGACGGGTTTAAGGGATATAACGCAGTGGAAAACAGTGTTACGTTTCATACCAGCACCGTAAAAGCGGACAACTTGGAGGAAGCACTTTCCAAGTTCAATATACCTCAGAGCGGAACGATCAACGTAAGCGGAATAAATTATACCTATTCTGACTGGAGTGTTGAAGGCAATAAAAACGGGGATGCTTATGAACTGACACTTGTATTCAAAAATATAGTCAATGACACAGGAAGCAAAGGTCTGAAAATAACCCCGGCCTTAGGAGCAGGTGTGGAGATCGGGTCAGCCGTGGATTACCAGGGAATACCTTATTACCAGAGCCAGATGAACCAGTGGGTACGCCAGTTTGCATACAGATTCAATAAGATAGAGAAAACCGGACAGGATCTGAACGGCGACGATATGACCACTTCTTTCTTTCAATGGAAGGATGAGAGTAAGAGCGGTCTTCAGGAGTTCGATGAGGATTACGGCAATCCGGAGGAATTCGATACAGCCGAGCGTACCACCGCAGGACCGTACCATTACTATTTCCTTACGGGGGAAAACCTTTTTGTAAATGAGAATATAATAAAGGATCCACGGCTTATGAGTACAACGGCAAAAGACGGAGATGTGGATACGGATGCGTCTGATGTGGTGGATGAGCTCTTAAAGATAAAGGACAATAAATCGGTAATGGAGTTCAGGGGCTGTACCTCCGCAGAATTCCTGACCTGTATCCTTTCGGATATCTCACTTAACTCAATGAGTGCAAAGACCTTCAAGACAAACAGCGGAAATATCAGGGCTGCGATCCAGAGCCAGAAGGATTCCGTATCCTCAGTCGATGATGATGAAGAGGCGCTGGACCTTGTGAAATTCCAGAATGCGTATAATCTGAATGCCAAGGTGATCCAGACAATGACAGAGATCTATGACAGGCTGATACTTCAGACGGGTGTATGACGGTAGTGTCATCCTGAGGGCGTCAGCCCGAAGGATCTTTCATCCTCTGTAACCAACATCTTTTCGCTATCGCTCAAAGATGTCGCCCCGACATCAGTCCTTCGGACTGATGTCAAATCCTGAGGGCGAAGCCCGAAGGATCTTCCATAAACAGGAGAAGAAAACATATGCGTATCACAAACCAGATGATGGACAACGTGTCCGTATACAATCTCAATACAAACAAGGCTCTTCTTGACGATCTGAACAACCAGATGTCCACAAGGAAGAAAATAAACGATCCCACAAAGGATCCGGTGACTGCCGTATCTTCCTTGAGATACAGGGGAAGCCTCTCCGAGTATACCCAGTATCTCGGAAAGAACGTGACCGATGCAGCCAGCTGGACAGACAGCACCCGTGCAGCCATAGATACCGCGAAGGAGCTTATGCGTTCCCTGAAGGCTGAGTACACTTCTGCGTCGAACGGAACAAATGAGAATACTGACAGGTGGACTTACTACGATAACATGGTCAATGTGGTGAACGAGTATTTCTCCGTAGGCGATACCACCAACGAGAACCGATACCTCTTCAGCGGTGCACGGACCGGGGACAGCCTGACCTTCAGTGAAAAAGATTTTTCCGACAGGGCAAAGAAGGCAAACGCAGACACCGGCGTGAATGCAAAATACGATTATGTCGCAATTAAAGAACTGTTCGAGCTGAACGACATAGAAAGCTATTCATATACCGTAAAGGTGGATGACAGCGGAAATGCTCTGGGATCAAGCGGGATTACGAATGATGACATCACGAAAGTGACCGATACGACAGACGAGACACGGATACAGAACGTAAACATATTCAGGCTGAGGCTTTCATATGAAAACCTTGATTCTGATCAAACGTATTACAGTGAAAACAGTACCACCAAGGCAATAGAGCCTGACAGTACAATGAGCTATAAGCTTGAGTTTTCGGACGGAACCTCCTTTGAAGTGGAGCTGATAGCTTCGGATTCCGAGAAAAGCGAAGCTGATTTTACCGGAGCGAATGCGAATAAGATCTATCTTAATACGACGACCGGAAATCTGCTGTTCGGTACAGAGAAGCAGGAGGAAATATCAGAGAAGCTCGCATCGGGGGTTACAGCCTCCTTTAAGTATAATAAGACCGGCGACAGCTGGAAGGAGACGGACGCAAAACCCGAGCACTATTTTGAGTGCTATGACATAGGACTCGGAAAGGGAGCGGAGAATGCCATTAAGTACCAGAATTCAGTTGATCCATTCGGAGGAGAGCTGCTTAGCTATCGCCAGGAGATCAATTACAATGTCGGTGAAGGAATGCAGGTACGGGTAAATTCCAATGCCGACCATGTTTTCACCCTGGATGCCCGCCGTGACCTTAATGAGCTAAGGAACGCCCTTACCTCCTGGGATGCTGCCAAAGAGAAGGTTGCAAGGCTGAAGGAGATGCAGGATGACAAGATGAAATATGATTCTGTTGCCCAGGAAAAGATAACCTATCTGCTCCGGGCCGCGGAAAAGGAAACGGAATATGCCAAGGAGAAGGTGGACACCATGCTGAGTAACGGCATAACAAGGTCGGGAAATTACTTTGATGTCGTAAACCTTGCCGGCACGGAAATGGGAACCTCCATCAACAGACTGAATCTCATAAGAAACCGTCTGACCGAGCATCAGTCAACCACCACAGCCCAGGCCTCGGATAATGAGAATATCGACATCTCCACCCTTGACGTGGAGGTAAATGCTGCCACACTGTCCTTTGGCGCGGCGTTGCAGGTAACAGGTAAGATAAGCCAGCAGTCCCTTGTAAACTTATTATAAAACAGACTAAGATTTTCCGCGGCTGTGCCGATATATATAGCAGATGCTAAACCGGCACGGCCGTTTTCATCTAAATATGCGGGTTTCACGGAAGAAACCTTACTTTCCTGAATGGATTCAGGGTCTGAAGTGCTGATATCAAAGCTCCGCATTTGTCATTCTGAGCGAAGCGAAGAATCTTTACTTAAGAGCAGATCTTCCGGGAAAGGCTCCCGGAATAATAAGGATCCGGGAGGTAGGTATATGCGAGTAACCCGTAAGATGATGAATGACAATTCCATATATAATATCAACGCCAACAAGGAGTATATGGACAAGGTCAATACCCAGATGGCCACACAGAAGAAGTTTGTGGATCCTTCGGACGATCCGATAACTGCCATCCGGGCTCTCCGCTTCCAGAGTAATCTCTCTGAAGTTACCCAGTTTCTAGACAGGAATGTATCGGATGCCATAAGCTGGACAGAAAGCACGCAGACGTCCATTGACACAGCAAGAGAGCTTATGCGTTCCCTTAAGTCCGAATATACCTCCGCAGCAAACGGGACAAATGAAATAAAAGATCTCAGGATCTACTATCAGGATATGAAAAACCTGGTTGACGAGTATTATTCCATCGGAAATGCATCCAGTGAGGACAGGCATATTTTTACCGGATATCGTACCCAGGACAGTCTGACATTTACGGATGCGGACTTTGAGAACCGCCAGAGCTCAGTTCAGAACGGACAGTACCAATATGTGGGAATAAAGGAAACCTTTGAGCTGGAAGATCTGGAGAGTTATTCATTTACAGTCGACAAGGAGACGGGAACCAGCGGTATTACCGATGATCAGATAAATGACCTGCACACGTCTTATATAAATGATGTAAACGAGACGCAGGTGATCAGTCTGGAAAATATGTACCGGATGCGGCTTTCTTATGAAAATCTGGACAAGGATCAGCAGGATTATGCAATAACATACAAGGATAAGGATGGTAAGGAGATCACTACGGATGTCCTGAAGCTTCAGATAACAGACAGCTCTACCACACCTCCGACATCGCTGTGGTCGGGCACTGTAGAGCAGATAAGCTCCGATCTGGATCTTATTGGGAAACTGACGGCAGATAATGAACTTCCGGATGATAAAATATATCTGAATACCACCACCGGAAACCTGATATTCGGGAAAAAAGTGCAGGCTGAGCTTAGTGAACAAATGTCAAAAGCAAAAACAAATGACAATATTGAGATTTCATTTCAGTATAATAAGAGTGAGTGGCTGAAGGGAGATGTCAAGCCGGAGTACTATTTTAACTGTGTCGATATAGGCATGGGTAATACCGATGATAAACGCATACTTTATAACGACCATGAACAGGCGATGAACTACCATATGGGCGACAGCCAGGATCTGAAGGTAAATGCCAATGCCTGTGATGTATTTACCCTTGATGCCCGCAGGGATCTGGATGAGATCTATGACTACCTGAATCTTATGGACAGTGCCCAGAGTAAGGTTGACCGTCTGACGGAAATGAAGAATAATACTACCAGATACTCATCGGATGAGGATCAGAGAACGATACAGGATCTTCTGGCAGCAGCCAATAAGGAGCTGGAATATGCACTTAAGCGTGTCAATGAAGCCTTCAGCGCCGGCATTACAAGATCCGGAAAGTATTTCGACTTCGTCAATATGGCGGGAACGGAGATGGGAACAGCGGTAAAGCGTTTGGAGCTCATAAAAACAAGGCTTACCGAGGACAAGACCACGGTACAGACCCAGACCTCAAATAATGAGAATATCGATCTGTCCACTCTCACGGTAGATCTGAGCGAGGCAACGCTTTCCTATAACGCGGCGTTGCAGGTGACGGGCAAGATCAGCCAGCAGACACTGGTGAGCTATATATAAAATTATCAAGATAACCCACCACCTTCAGGTGGAGGGGATATCTTGATCCCGGGTACGTATTTCCGCGCAAAGCGCGGCAGTGCCCCGCAATAGTAGCGAAAAACAGATTTTTAGAGGAGGATATTAAAGCATGGAAGTGAACACCAGATTATTTGGAGAGATTACCATCGATGATGAAAAGATCATTGAATTTCCGGGAGGAATAGTTGGTTTTCCGGATCTGAATAAATTTGCCATTGTGCATGATTCGGAAAAGACCGACGGTTCATCCTTAAGCTTTTTGCTTTCTTTGGACGAGCCTGCTTTTGCAATGCCCGTAATGGATCCCCATATAGTCAAGGCCGACTATAATCCTATGGTGGAGGATGACCTCCTTATCCCACTGGGAGAGCTTACCCCCGAGGATACTATAGTCCTTGTTACCGTAACGGTTCCAAGGGGAGAGATAGAAAAGATGACGGTAAACCTTATGGCTCCTGTTATCATCAATGCAAAGACCAGAAAGGGAGCCCAGGTGATACTTACCGAGGACGGTTATGATATCCACTTCCCTATTTACGAGATCCTGTCTGCCGCAAAGGAGGGAAAATAAATGCTTACCTTATCCAGAAAAAAGGGTGAATCCCTTGTGATCAACAATAATATAGAAGTAACAATACTGGATATCCGCGGTGATCAGATAAAGGTAGGTATCGCGGCACCGAAGGAGGTTCCGGTGTACAGGAAGGAGATCTTCCTCGAGATCCAGGAGTCAAATAAGAATGCTATGAACCTTGACGGTATGGAGGCTTTAAAAAATCTTTTTTAAGCCCTAAGTTTTTTTGTATGTTCATCCGATAATACTAGTGTAGAGCTCCTGGGACAGCGCTGTGATCCGGAAACATGGCGGAAACGGGAACGACACGAGGACACATGGAGGTGTAGAAATGGCTTCAATCAACAGTATTAACAACACAATTTCACAGACGGCAGGTTACGGATCGGGCGCACCCGAACCGTCACAGAGCAGTGTTGCCATAACTCCTGCCGAAGGAACGGATTCCGTAAAGAAGATCGTGCATGAAGCTCCCGAGTCACATGACGAAAAGGAACAGGATCAGTCGAAATCATCGGGCTCCAACAATCTGGAGAACATACAGGAAGCCCTCGGCAACAGCAAGACTGCCAGTGAAGAGATAAAGAAGGCAGTGGAAAAGATCAATGAGAAAATGATCTCACACTCCGAGGCTATTTTCGGAATTCACGACAAGACAAACAGAGTAACTATAAAGATCGTTGACAAGGATACCAAGGAAGTGATAAAAGAGCTTCCTCCCGAGAAGACTCTGGATATGCTTGCAAGGGTATGGGAGATGGCAGGCATCCTTATCGATGAGAAGCGCTGACGAAAGATGAGGTGAAATTATGGGTACAGACCGTATCAGAATGAGCGGACTTGTGAGCGGACTTGATACAGAGACCATAGTGCAGGCCCTTGTTTCGGCAGCCAGCTACAAGACCACGAAATTAAAGAATACGCAGACCAAGCTCGAATGGAAGCAGGAGATCTGGAAGAGCCTGAACTCCGAGGTGTATTCTCTTTATACCGGAAAGCTTGACAATCTCCGCTATGAAGGAAATTACAATGCCAAGAAGGCCACGCTGGACAATGATATCGCCACCGTAACGGCAGATAATAATGCGGTTCTCGGCTCCCAGACCCTGGAGGTACACCAGATGGCCACATCGGGATACCTGACAGGCGCATCCTTTACAACAAAGGAGGGCGGATCGGTAAGCTCATCTTCTCTCTTCGGAGATATCGTAAAGGACAGCGATTATACCACAGAGGAAAAAAACCAGCTTGCGGCTGAAGGCATAAATATCAAGGTCAGAGTCGGAAAGAATGCTGAAGCCAAGGATATCAACATAAGACTTGATGATTCCATGGATGCGATCGCTGACAAGTTTTCAAAGCTTGGCCTCAATGCAAATTTCGACGCGAAAACGGGCAGATTCTTCATCGCCTCCAAAGCGTCCGGGGAAGATGCGAACTTTGAGATCGATTATGCCGCATCCGGCGAAAGCGGACAGAAGATCCTCAAAAATCTGGGACTTGCCTATTCTATCGATGAAGAAACAGGAGCATACGGGGCGGTTGACGGAGTTACAAACGGTCCGGTAAAGATCAAGGGACAGAATGCAAAGATAAGACTTAACGGAGCTGATTTCGAATCATCGTCCAATACCTTCAGTGTAAACGGACTGAATATAACCGTTAAGGGGATATCCGAAAAGGATCCTTCGGATCCCACGAAGTTCAAGGCTTCGACCATAACCACCAGCGTGGATGTGGATACGATATATGATTCCATAAAGGACTTCTTCAAAACCTATAATGAGCTCATCAAAAAGATGGATACTTATTATAATGCGAAGGCCAACAGGGATTATGACGTTCTTTCGGAGGACGAAAAGGAAGCCATGTCCGATGAAGAAGTGGAGAAGTGGGAAAAGACCATTAAGGATTCCCTGCTTCGTAAGGATGACAACCTGAGCAACCTTATCAATCTCTTTAAGGACGGCCTGTCAAAGAACATTAATCTGTCGGATGCAAACGGAAAGACGACTTCCTACAGCCTGTCATCCTTCGGAATAAATACACTCGGATATTTTGAGGCGGGAGAGAATGAGCATGGTCTTTACCATATAGACGGCGATTCGGATGATGAGAGCACAAAGAGCAAAGATGACTCGCTGAAAAAGATGATAGCTTCCAATCCCGAAGCGGTGAGCGGATTTTTCTCACAGCTCTTCAAGGGAATGTATCAGGGTCTGAATAAGGAAATGAGATTCATAGAAGAGACCCGTTCAGCAATGAAGGTATATGATGATAAGGTTCTTCAGAAGGAGTATGACAGGCTTACAAGCGATATCAAGAAGCAGGAAGAAAAAGTGACCGAGATGGAGGATCATTATTACAGCAAGTTTACGGCAATGGAAAAGGCGCTTTCGAAGATGAACGCCCAGAGCAGCTCGTTTGCGTCAATGCTTGGACAGTAATAAATACACGGATGTATTCCGAAGACAGCTTAAAACCAGGAGGACAGGGATATGTTATCAGCCAATGCTTATGCACAGTACAACAGAAACAAAATTTTAACCGCTTCGCCGGCGGAGCTGACGCTTATGCTCTATGACGGCTGCATCAAATTCATCAACATCGCTATGATGGGCATAGATGAAAAGGATATAGCCAAGGCAAATACCAACATCAAAAAGGCGGAAAGGATCATACTTGAGCTTCAGTCCACATTGAATGAAAAATATGAGGTTGCAAAGGACTTCAACGCTGTATACTCTTATGTGAAGAGGAGGCTTCTGGAGGCTAACCTTTCAAAGGACAAGGAGATCCTGGAGGAATGTGCGGGTCATATGCGTACTATGAGGGATACCTGGAAAGAGGTAATGAAGGCCGCACACGTTAATGAAAGAGCAGTTAAACAGGCATAAAGCATGAAAAATTCCTATGTAAATATCCTGATAGAGAGCCTTAAGGAAAAGAATGACGTTCTGGATGAGATAGCCGCGGCAGATGCGCTTCAGGCGGAGCTTTTCAAGGCTGAGGAGCCTGATCTCGATGCCATACGAAAAAGTCAGGACAGGATCGGTGAGCTCGCGGAGAAGCTTGATAAGCTTAATGAAGGCTTTGAGTCCGTATACGAAAGGGTCAGAGGGGAGCTGAAGAATAATAAGGAACTGTATCGTGATGAGATAATCACTATGCAGGAGCTGATATCTACGATCACCGGAAAATCCGTGAAGATAGAGGCAGAGCAGAGCCGGAACAGGGCAAATGCCGAGCGGTTTTTCAAAGATAGGAAAGACAGCCTTAAGGGGCAGAGAAATACTGTGCAGAAGATCAATATCTATGCAAACCAGATGCATAATGTGGTACCCAGAGGACAGATAGATGCAACCTTTCTGGATAAAAAGAAATAAATGCTGTGGAATACATTTTTCGAAAAGACCCGTCAGTGACGGGTCTTTTTTTGGGTTTGCCCGCCATGGGGTTTTGAATAGTTACGATTTTCGGACAGTTACCAGATCATCATAAATATGATATACTGTTCTGGACTTTTTAGAGAACGGAGACTTACGATAATGGCAAGTAAAGCAAAACAGACTGCCCAGGAGTTTTTATCACACCGCTTTGTTAAGGAGATACTGGGGGTCTTTCTTTTTCTGATATTTGTGATCTATCCCCTGTATTATGAGGATGCATACTACAATATGGGAGACGCCAAATGGAACTTCTTCAGGACCGTGACCTACTACATTAACGGGCCGATGATCAAGATCCCTACATTCCTTGTGTTTCTCCTGTTGTTTTTTCTATGGTATCAGATAGATCTGATCCGTTCAAAACGCATTGCTGAATTCTGGAAAAAGAATGTGACCATTACGGATAAATTTGTTCTGTTTTATCTGGTGGCATGTCTTATTTCAACTGTGCTGTCCCCTGACAAGGAAACGGTGATATGGGGCTACGACGGCTGGTATATGGGAATGATCGCGCAGTTCGCCTTCTGTGCCCTGTACTTTTTCGTTTCGCGCTTCTGGCGCTGGGATGACATAATGATCGCCTTTTACCTTCTTTCTTCCACCATCGTAAATCTGCTCGGAGTATTGAACAGATTCCATATAGATCCCCTGAATATGTATGACGGGCTGGATGAATATTATCTCACGCTGTTTTTGTCCACCCTGGGACAGTCTACCTGGTACTCGAGCTATGTAATGATCTTTTTCCCGATAGGGGTCTTCATGTACTGGTATGCGGAGAAGAAGTGGGTCAGGAAGCTGACATTTGCATATATGGTCATAGGCTTCATGACAGCGCTGGTACAGGATTCTGACAGCGCACTCTTCGCATTGTATGCGAGCCTTCTTACACTGTTCTCCTTCTCCTTCAGGGAGAATAAATATATGAAGAGGTTTATGGAGATCATTCTGACGATGCTCCTTTCCTGGAGAGTCATCGGCTTTTTCCGTATGGCCTTTCCGGAGAAGGCTGTGCCTCTCGGAGGTATTATGACCTATGCGGCCAGCGGTACGCTTCTCTGGATACCAATTATCCTTCTTGTTGTTTTGTATGTGCTCTTTGTCAGGATGGATAAGGAGGGTAGGGTGGATATTACTTCGTTTACATACATCAGGACTGCAGCCTATATACTTACGGTTGTGGCGGTTCTGCTGACTGTTGTATATATCTTTTTGAATACAAAGAAGCTTCTGCCGCCTTCAATGAGCTCGGACAGCTGGTATCTTGTATTTGATGAATTCTGGGGAAATAACAGGGGAAGCTCCTGGATGGTGACTCTGGATTCAATCCGGCAGACTGTATTTCTGGAGCCGGTCAGGTTTATTTTCGGAGCGGGTCCGGACTGCTTCTATGATACGGTCTATAAATATCATGGCGAAGAGCTTATAGCAAAGTGGGGCGAAAATACGGTTCTTACCTGTGCCCACAATGAATGGATGTGTCAGATAGTAAATACCGGAATCGTGGGCGGTATTGCTTATATCGGTATTTTTATCAGTGCGTTTGTAACCTTTATAAAGAAGTCCGATAAGATACCGGAGCTCATAGCCCCGGCAATGTGTGTCGCAGCATATTTCTGGCATAATTTCTTCTGCTACCAGCAGATAATCTGTACGCCGATAATCTTTATCATAATAGGGGCGGGTATCAGTATTGTCAGAACAGGCGGATTGAGGGCCATATACGAGGCGGATTAAAAGAACAACAAAGAATTTCGGAGGAAACAGGGCAATGTATGATTATCTTATAGTCGGAACAGGATTATACGGTGCGGTTTTTGCGGCAGAAGCAGCGAAAAAGGGAAAGAGCTGTCTTGCCATAGAAAGACGGAATCATATTGGCGGAAATATATACACGGAAGAAAGCCATGGCATAAACATCCATAAATACGGGCCTCACATCTTCCATACGGACAGTGACGAGGCGTGGGATTATGTAAACCGACTGGCGGAATTTAACCGTTATACCAATACTCCGGTTGCGAGATACGGGGAGGAGCTTTATAATCTTCCATTCAATATGAATACCTTCCATGCTCTCTGGGGAGTGAAGACTCCCGGTGAGGCAAAGGAAATACTGGAGGCACAGACAAGAGAAGCCAGGGACAGGATAGGAGATGATCCGAAGAATCTGGAGGAACAGGCTCTTATTTTGGCGGGAAAGGATATTTATGAAAAGCTTATCAAGGGCTATACCGAGAAGCAGTGGGGACACCGCGCCTCGGAGCTTCCGAGTTTTATCATAAAGAGGCTTCCCTTCCGGTTTTCATACGACAATAATTATTTCAACGACCGTTATCAGGGAATTCCGATAGGAGGCTATACTCCTATAATTGAAAAGCTTTTTGAAGGGGTTGAGGTACGCCTTAATACCGACTTTTTTGAATCAAAGGAGGAGCTCCTTAAGGAGGCGGAAAAGGTGGTATTTACGGGACAGATAGATGCCTATTTCGATTTCTGCTACGGTCCTCTCGAATACAGGAGCCTGAGGTTTGAGACTGAGGTTCTTGATACGGACAACTTCCAGGGATCCGCAATAGTGAATTACACCGAATACGAGGTTCCATATACCAGGATAATAGAACACAAGCACTTTGAGGAATTCGGTTCGTATGAAAAGAAGTCGGAGCCGGGGAAGACGGTCATAACCCGGGAATATCCCGCGACCTGGAAAAAGGGAGATGAACCCTATTATCCTGTTAATAATGATGAAAATAACGCCCTGTATGAGAAATATAAAAAACTGGCCGGGGAATCCGGTATATTCTTCGGAGGACGCCTCGGCAAGTATAAGTACTATGATATGGATGATGTGATACTGGACGCGCTGTCTGATACAAGAGCGATACTGTAAAAATGTTATCCTGAGCGTCAGCGAAGGATCTTCTTCGGTTCGCTCAGAATGACACTATATTACAGGCATCAGCAGTAGCTCGAAAACAGCATTCCGCTGTACATGCTGGTAACATAAGGATTCGGGAAATTCTTTCCCGGATTCTTGTATGCTACAACGACCTGATCCGCATATTTCATAGGATTCAGGGAAATCTCATTACTCTTCCGGGTAAGGGCATTTGTGAATTTCTGTATGGCTGAGAGGCTTTCCTTCGGATCTGCCTCCGATGCCGAGCTCATAAGGAGCTTGCTGTCTACCGACAGTGTTCCGTCTTCCTGCAATGCAAGTCCTACTGCATCAAGAGCATTCTCATAACTCCCCGCAAGCGTAGACATTTCATACATGAATTTTCCGGAACGGCCGTAGCTGTTGGTGTATTCCGCAGCCTTCCTGATAAAGTCATTATATGCTCCCGCCAGATTATTAATATTTTCCGTAAGTGCATCCAGATCAGTCTTCAACCCGATATGCACGGGACTTCCTTCCTCTGTCAATCCCTTCAGATTCAGCTCAAAGGATTTATCTACGGTAAAATTATTGGAAAAGGCATTGTGCGTCTTGCCGTTTATGGTGAAGGCAGCGTTTGAAGGATAATGGGAAACATTGTTGATACCGAAATAATCCACAGCTCCCTTTGTCCTGCTTGTATTCTCATCCGAAACAACGAAATTAAGCCCGTCCGCGCCTCTGATACCGGTGGTGCTGCTCTCTATACGAAGGGCACTGCTTCCCTCACCGGGAATAACGGAGGCATTCAGACCAATATTTGCATGACTTATGAGCCTGGCGATACGGCTTTGAATATCCGCATTATTGTCTCCGTCCTCAATGCTGAACTGGAACTCGTAATCGGTATCATTCACATTGATATCGAAGGAATAATTGCCGGACTCCATGCCCATCTCATTATCCGGAAGGAAGGATCCTATATTAACCTGATTTGATGCAAGCTCCTCAACACTGATATCAAAGGAGGGAGCGTCATCTATCGTATCATCGGGTCCGATGTACTTTGCCTCAACCAGATCAGCGTCGCTTGATGATGCAATTTTCTTATCAAGGATGCTGGAGGAATAATCCGAGCTTAAGGAGGAGATGGTATTTTTCAGCTCGCGGGCGTCTTCTTTTAAATTGACCGCAAACTTCTGCGATTCCCCGCTTTCGTCCATCAGAAAGAGAGGTGCATCTTCGTTCTGTTTAACGATGGATTTATAAACAGATTTCAGCTCATCACGCTTATGGGAATCATAGCGCGAGGATTTCGGCGCATATGACGTCAGAATATTCGAATAGATGTTGCTTACTGTGAAAGCTGACATATCGGATCCCTCCTTTCTGCATTATTCCCTTCCCTGGGAACTGCGGTTCCGTCCGCAGTACGTAATCTTATCCATAACAGAATATATATCAGCGGATATAGTACCCCTATTTATAAAGCTATTTATACAAACATAATTTAACACAAAAATGTCAAGAAAACAACAGCTTTCCTGACATTTTCGGTCTTACATATTGTTCTTTTTTAAATACATGATTCGGACACCAAAAGTCACATTTTGATTAAATACGGATTGTTCCGTGCTACGCGGTCTCCGCTTCGCTACGGTCGGCGCAAAACCGATGTCCACTGGACATCGTGCGCCCCACAATCCTACCCCACACTCAACGGGGCACTGCCGCGCTTGGCGCGTCAAAGCGTGCCCGCAAAACATCCACCGGATGTTTTGCCTTTTCGCGGGGCCCCTTCTCCGCTCCGCTCCGGTCGGCGCAAAACCGATGTCC
>CAMVGV010000004.1 GCA_947167135.1 uncultured Lachnospiraceae bacterium | reverse complement strand
TATGACCCTCTGCTTGTAAGGCAGATGCTCTCCCAGCTGAGCTAAGATCCCATTGCAGTGCTTTTTGATGCGCAACGGTGATATTATATTTATAACTTACTAATTTGTCAAGTGCAATATTATGTAAACCAGTGTGCAGTGTCGATATTATGTAAACTTGTGTGCTTATTTGAAGTCTATATTGTTCCAATAGGACATTTTGGCGTTTTCTGCTTCCTTTATAAATATGGATATGATCCTTTCAAAGCGTTCCCATTCGCTCACTCCCCCGTATTCAGGGGAGCAGGCGTGCAGCGCAGCCATTTCGCCTTCGGTCTCTATGGCAGCAAATACAGGAAAAGCCTCCTCACTTAAAATCAGCCGGGTAAAGAAGCTTTCAGCATTATACCGCCTTGCAAGCTCCTCCGCGTCTATGTCACCATCCCCTGAATTAAGCGGGACGTCCTCCCGGATATGGAACAGAAAGGACATGTTCTCCTGATCGGTGCTCTCATAGAACAGGATTAATATATGTCCCATATAATCTATCTGTATATAGGGCAGCTTTCCCATGAGAACCCCTGTCTGCTCTATATTCTGTATAGAGAGAAGGTTTGAGATCTGCATTAATCTCACCAGAGCGGCATACCCCATTCCTTCATAAGTAAGAGGCGGGACATTCTCCCCCGGGTCAGTCTCCCGCTCTTCCTCCGTCACAGCCATGTCCGAAGAAGGCAGCAGCCGGAAAGGATAGCCCTTATAAAAGAGCTCAAGGCATCTTAGAAAGCCATCTGCCTCCTCTACCTCCTCCTCTGGGACGATCCAGCGTATATAGTCATCTGACTCTGAAGCCTCATAGTTTTTCTCCGCAGAAAATCTCAGGTAACCCGGCTCCTCCTTAGTGAGTGTTTCCTTCACATATGTACAGAATACGGGGTGCATATCAGGCTCTTCTACCCATATGCCGGGTATGGAACCGTCGGCTAAGGAATAACGGTGATCAATTTCCTCTTCCATAAGCATTGCATGGAGTCTGTCAAGCCGGGGCTGCAGAAAGCCGGACATGTAAAGATCTGTTTCCTCATTCTCTCCGGCTGACATTAAGCTTTCACCCTGCTCCTCCGTTTCAATCTCTTCTATCCTGATATCCATTAATGTCGCTGCCGCTCCTTTCCCTGACTTTTTACTGCGTTTTAGTGGCCTTGACCATCAGGGGTTTCCCTGAGGCTTTTTCTTCAGCACCTTGATGCTCCTGAAATTCTTCACGAATTCCAGGGGAGTCAGAAGATGGGCTCCGTTTCCGAAATCGTCCTCCATATGGCTGGACTTTGCCCCTGTCACTTCATTTATCCTATGCTCCGTTAATCCCGTCCCCCATGGATTTCGTACTGCTATATAGGGTTTGTTCCCTATGTAGCGGATACCTAAAGCCGTATATGCATGCTTGCCGGCCACTCCCCTCATGGTGTGCTCGCTATGATCAGAGTCCTTATCCCTGTAGTCCTCAAAATCAGTTCGGCTTGAACAGAAAACAACAGATCCTTCCCTCTCAGCCCTTTGAAGCAGCTGCATCACCTCATTTATCATTGGCTGGAAATTGGCTTTGTTAAGCTTCCCGGTTTTTCTGTCCCTGTCTTTCATATAAGTGGACATTTTTTTACTGCTTATCAGATTCTTTTTCTCTATCTCATGAGTATCCAGGGTTATTCCAGTCAGGACACGGTACACATTTTCCTCCTGACCGCCTGATATGGACTCATAGGAGCGTATATTCTGTTTTTCCAGTTCACGATAAACATCTCTCTTTGACGCTATGTATTCCTTACTCTCTCTGTCCACTTCTATCTTATCCAGAGGAGTATTCCAATAGAGCTTATTCTGTTCCTCTGCCATTCCGGAAAGGGTGTAGGCTTTCTCCAGCATCTGCAGCCACAGGCAGCTCTGTCCATAGGCGTCGCTTTCCTTTCCCCTGTTCTCACCTGTGGGGACTTCCTTAGTCATGGTTATATAGAACGGCTTGCCGTCCAAATGATGCAGCTTTACTGTTACGGTTTTTCCATTATCCTTCATAATGTTCTTTATAGCAGAGGGATCTCTTTCCACCAAAGCGGCGACTGCTGCTATTAAATAGCAGTCTCCAAGCGTTCCCTGACAAAGATCCTCCATGCAGGGCTCGTGGGGGAAAAGAGGCTTTTCGGAATCATCCCTCATATCATAAGGACGTATATTTTGGGGTCTGTACCTTGTAAGAGCGTTATCAAGCACATCCCGCGAGTTTTTATTCCCCTTCTTACTCTCTTTCCAGTCCATTACCTCAAAGTCCCGGGGTATCGTTATTTTCTCTACATCATATTTCCTAAGGAGTATCTTGGTTCCGTCTATATGCTCAATGTTTCCTTCTGGCAGCGTCAGATTTCCGTCGCAGCTCTTATCAAATTTCTCCTTATAGAATTCCAGCATCTCCTTTTCCTTAAGCTCGTCCGGGCTTAGATTTTTCTTATCCTTATAGGCACTTAGAGCATTCTTTATCTTCTCACGTATCTGAATGACATCCCCCTGCTCCTTCCTTATGCTGTCCGGCCTGCTTATGCGTTTTTTCCTGTCCTCTATTGTCTCGCCATCTATCTTCAGCTGTCTGCGCTTCCATCTGTCCGTGATCTCCCACTGCGCCGTAGCGAAGGATGAAGCATAGGATGAAAGGAGATCCATTATGGAGCTCATTTCGGGACTGATATTACTTAATGCTGACCTGTCTTCTTTCACTTTCTTTAAGAGATCGTCCTTACTCTTCTTCATTAAGAACGCGGAGTGGGAAGCAGTCCGTGAGAAGTTCCTTACCATATCCAGCTTCTTTACGTTCTTTTCCTTCCGCCTTTTTGCTACCTCCAGATCCACAAGGCGCCTGATTTCCACCTCTATATTATTCCCGCGAAGCTTTCCTCTATATTTATTACGGATCTCTCTCTCTATTGCTCCTATATCGATCTTTTCCCTCTGAAACTTCACTCTGTTTATGACATTCCCGTCAGCATCAACCCAGGGGCTGCCGCCATTTTTCAGCCTTTCAGCTCCGTCTATGGCTTCATAGTCCTTCTTACTGTCCCTTATAAGCTCACTCTTCACATAATCCGGAAGTACACTACGGCTCTTAAAGCGTCTCCTGATATCCTTAAATCCAGCTATCCTGGAATTGGATTTTTGCTCATCATCGTCAATACCAGAACGCCATCCCTTTTCCTTATCCTGCTTCAGCATCTCTTTAAGCGCGGCATGACGCTCAATAAGACACTTCTTTTTCTCATCACTTAAAGAGGCTCCCAGCTCTTCCATGCAGGATATAATGGTTTCAGTCTCCATGGTCATAACCCTGTCGGCAAAGTTTGTATCGTAAGGCAGGTTAAAGCTTCCTGATGTACTGAGTAATCCAGCCTTTTCCTCCTCCTCCAGCTTTCCAAAATCGCCGAAGGATCCTGTGACCATGATGCGCTTTATGCTTACGGCGTTTTCTCCTTCCACCACCGTAGTCTCTGCGTCATAAACAAGGCTTTTTTCGTCCCTGTTCCTGACACCGGTTAAAAAGTCCATGAGTTTTAATGTTCCAAGCTGGCGGAGAGCTTCGTCAGAATAATGGATATCTACTCCCGCATGCCTCGCATAGTCCAGGAGATCGCTGTATGACTTTAAGCCCTTTTTTTGGATGTCTGGCTCTAAAACTGTCTTCTCCTGCAGGAAGCCCTGCTCCCTGCTGCCGTCACTCTTTATCATCACTGCCTTGCGGCTGTCTCTATATAATCCGTTCATTCCCAGTGCTTTCGACAGCGTCTGGGAATCCAGGCTGTTTATATTCCCTGCCTTCCGGAATATCAGAGATTCATTGCTGTCCGGGTCCACTATCATGTTATTTCCGTCAAGCTCCGTCTCTCTGACATAATTTCTCCTGCTCTTAAAGATATCCTCCCAGGTTCCGAAGCGCTTGTCAGAGAGAATAAGATCCTCTGTATCCGTGTCCCTTAAATATGCGGCATCCCTCTCATAAATAGCCTGAATCCGACGTATTTTGACTGAGTATTCACTCAGATCAGTGTCACTCAATTTATCCGTGCATTTCCGGCATCGGTCTATAACGTTCTTATAGGCCCCAAGGATCTTTTCCTTATGCGCGGAAAAATCCACATCATTTACCGGCATTGCTTTTTTCTGAAGCTCTGATAACTCATCTCCGGCTTTCAGCACGGATTCTATTTCCGATATGCTCTTTTTATCGGATCCTCTGTAAATCCTCACGTCCCCTTTGATGAAATTTTTTTGAAGATCTAACTCCTTATGCTCATTCTCCCGAACAAGCTCCCGGGCCCTCTCACTTTCAGCCTCATCAGTAAGATTAGCCTGATCTGCATCTGCCATGATCCTGGCAAAGGTCTGATCCTTTGCTTTTACGCGTCTCCCGTTTAAGCGGTTTTTTAAATTCCTGAACTTATCCTCCGAAAGGCTCTCAAAAAAGCGCTGAACCTTGAAGCTGCTCTTAAATACAGCCTCCACATTCTCAAATCTCCGGTTTCCCGTGCTCCGCTTTTCATTCTGTTTCCTTTGCATATATACCCGGCATAAATCCTGGAACTCCTGGATGACCATAAGGATTAAAGTTCGCTGCTGTCCATAATCCACCTCCTCACCCCTATTCTCTAACCTGGTGTCCAGAAGCTTCTTCAGGTTTCCGAGGGCTTCCTTAATAACAGCCCTGTCGGCTTTATCGCTCATGCGGCCGACGGTGCCGAGATTCTTCACGGCAGTACTGAAGGAAGCATAGTCATCTTTTGCGCGGGGACTGTGCTGCAGCTCTTCAAATTCTTCCTTCTGCTTTTTCTCTCTATCATTCTTACGGCGTTCCAGCTTCTGCTTTCTCTCATCCCTTATTCTCTGAAGCTTTTCTTCATAAGTAGGCTCCGACCCGGCAGGATCTGCAATCTTAAGCATTGCCCCCTGGTCTTCTCTGTCAAGGAAAAATTTCGTGCTTCTGGATATACTGCTCCTTATCCCCAGGCAGAAGTCCAGGAATTCTCTGTAATAGTCCGCGTGTCTGGAGATCAGCGATATTTCCTTATTCCCCTTTGTTATCTGAAAGCGAAGTCGTTTTATCTCATCCCTGTCGGCATTTGCTCCAAGGCTGCGGAGCTTATCAATCCTCTCTCTCTGCGCCGCAATGTATTTGTCCCGGAGGGAAAAGGCTTTATTCAGCTCCTCCTTTGCAAGAGCTATCTCCTTCCCGTGAGGAGACTGCTCCGAATTATGCTTTTTCAGCTCCTTTTCAAGTACATTCATGGCGTAGGAGGCATTGAAGGTGCTGTTTAGTGTATATAATTCTGCAATGCGTATATCCTGCATTTTAATGTACTTGGTGGAGAAACCCTTAAGAAGATTTACATAGCTGTCTTTTTCCTGTGTATAGGCTCTGTCCCTTTCCCTCTTATTGCTGCCATCTCTCCGGATCCGGATGGTCTTCGCATTGTGTTCCTCATTTATCTCCAAACCGTGGAGCCTCATATGAGAGTCCAGCAGATTTTTTAAGTCGGCTCCCATTGCGGCCCTCTCCTCCAGGGCAATGCGCTGCATTTCCGGAAGATTCCTGAAAAACGAAGGGTAGCGCTGTTTCATACCGGGATAATCAAGGCATTTCCGGGCTGTCTCATACAGCTTTGGAATATTGTCTGAAAGATATTCATCGCTTAAGGAGCTCATATCTATCTTTCCGGACAGCATGGTTTCCACATAGCGCATGAGATAAGGATCCTCTGCCCTGTCTTCAACGTTTTGCATGTCATCGCCGGAGGATAAACTGTTTTTCACATACTCCTGCATAACACGGTACTCCCGAACGGTACAGAGGTCTGAGTGATGATAGAGCTCGGACATCTGCTTCATTAAGGTTTTCTCCTGCTTCGCAACAGCCTTGTCTTCCCTGACAGTCGGAGCATTTAAGCTCACATTCCCCTCTGAAACGTCCGTGGTTAACAGATTCCTTTCCAGATCGTAAAAATAGCTGTTTAAGTCCCGGTCCCCGGTGTTTTTTTTGATGCGGTTAAAGTAGCTTTTTTCCTCATCGGCTGATAAAAACCTGTTAATGTTCAGACTTCCCGTACGCTGCTGTGAAATGGTATTGGAACGGCGTATGGGATCTATGTGCTCTTCCTTTACTGTCTTAAATAATCCGCCCATATTTTTCTCCTCTAATAATCCAGGATTATTATCTGACTTAGTCCGTCCGGTTGCCGATCCCGTAATCTCGCTGCTTACGCAGCTTCGAACAGTATCTGGCTCCGTTATAAACCTGTGAGCGAGTAACTGTATGACAGCTGCTCTATGCTATGCATTCCTTCGTTTATCACCTGATACATCAAAGCATCCCAGACAAGAAACAAAATCCTTGTATCCCCCTCATATTTATCTCTTAAAACCTCCGACATATGCTCAAAGAGCACCGACTGCCCCGAAAGACCCGGAAGCGTGGACCACATGGAGGAAATATGCACCAGATCCTTTCCCGGAGCCCTGGCCGTAATGTATGACCTTATATTCTCCTTTTCAAAAATGCAGAAGCTTAAATCTCTGTCCACGTCCTGTCCCGTGAGTCCCTCATTGGGAAGGGGATCGCCCTTTTCAAGACAGCTCCTTGAGGTTTCCTTAAGATTCTTTTCTTTTATCTCAGATAAGGGGAAAATATAGTTTTTAAGCGCAGGTGGTATAGGTCTGTTTGCTTTCAGATCCCTTACCCGGCCCATGTAATATGCCGGAAAATGCCTTGAATTTTCTTCAAATCCCATGGCTTCCAGAAAAGAGCTGAGAGAATACGCTTTTTCCCCTTCCATGGTAAATTCGGCATTAAGATAAACCCCTTTTCCGAAATAATGCTCCCGCATTTGATCCATCAGAGCCCGTCCCACGCCCCTTCTCCTGTATCCGGGGCTCACGAAGAGGGATTTTATATCCATCCTGTGACCGGTCTTCATTCCGGCTATGACACCTATGGCTTCCTTGTCTCTCCAAGCTCCAAAGGCCGTTATCTCTTCCGCCCTTTCAACGTCGATCGGAAGGACTGCAATATCCTCCATTTGAAAGCCTCCTTAATATCCTGTCTTATTCATACCTCAGGGCATCCACGGGATTCGTCTTCGCAGCCTTATTCGCGGGATAATAGCCAAAGAATACTCCGATGGCCATGGAGAACCCCACCGCGAATACTATGGCGCTCACAGGAGCTGTAGCGTCATATCCCATCTGCTTCGACAAAATGCTCCCGAGGATCATTCCGAGTACGATCCCGATCACTCCGCCGACAAAGCAGAGCACTATGGCTTCCACGATAAACTGGATCCTTATGGAGCTGTTGGTGGCACCAAGTGCTTTTCTCGTTCCTATCTCCTTTGTACGCTCCTGTATGGAAACCAGCATGATATTCATAACACCTATTCCTCCGACAAGAAGCGATATCCCGGCGATAAACGAGATCGCCATGGACATGGTATTAAGGGAGCTTGTCATTTCCTCCATAAAGGATGACATGCTGGAGCAGCTTATCTCGTAGCTCTCGTTATTCCTGTAGAAGCGTCTGTTCATAAAGCTTCCTATTTCCATCATGAAATCATCCACGCTTGTTACCCCGCTTCCCGTAACAACCGTCACCTGCTCAAATCTCTGATCCTCATGGTTGAAATCAAAGGCCGTCTTAAGCGGCAGATACACCGTTGTGGTGGTCTCCTCCTCAGAGGTGGATACCCAGTTTGCGGAGGCATCATATTCATAAACTCCGATAATGGTATAGTAATGGTACTTCCCGTTTACCAGTATGGAGATCTCCTTACCCGGGGCAGAAGCGGTATCCCCGTTAAACATATTATTACAGAAATAATCGGAGACTATGGCAACCTTTCTGCCGTCCTTCTGATCTGACTCCTTAAAGGAACGTCCTGAGAGCATTTCAAGCTTATCATCCTCAAATCTCTCGTCATTTACGCCCTTAAGCTCAACATTTGCATACAGGCTCCCGTCCTTTGCCTGCCCCTGTCCCGCAGAGCATTCAAGGAGAAAGTGGTCTATCTTATCGGGATACTCTTCCTTCAGGACTGAGAGCATATCCATATAAATATAGTCATTATCCCCCAGCTTGCTTTTACGCGGTCCCCATTCAAAGCGCATACCGTCCATCATTTCAGTCTCGGTACTCTTCTGTGATACCCCCATGGTGATATCATTTGCACCATAGCTGCTCATGGTATCGGTCATTGAAGCCGTCATGGACGTTCCTACCGTCATTATGGCTATGACGGAAGCTATGCCGATGATGATACCCAGCATTGTGAGGAGGGATCTCATCTTATTTGCCCTGATTCCGTTAATTGCAAGGATTATATTATCAAGAAGGAGCATGTGGCGTTCCCTTTCTCTCTCCTATGAACATACCGTCGGAAAGCGTGAGTATCCTTTCACATTCCTCTGCAAGCTCCGGGGAGTGGGTTATGAGAACTATGGTCTTTCCCTGCTCATCATGGAGCTTATGAAAAATATCCATAACCATCCTTCCGGTCTTTGAATCCAGTGCTCCGGTGGGTTCGTCGGCAAGGATAAGAGCCGGATCATTCGCCATGGCTCTGGCAATGGCTACACGCTGCTTCTGCCCTCCGGAAAGCTCATCCGGAGTATGCTGCATGCGGTCTTCCATCTCAACAAGAGCCATAAGCTCCTTTGCCCTTTTCCTTCTCCTTCCTCCCGGAACCCCTGCATACATCATCGGGAGCTCCACGTTTTTCAAGGCGCTGGTCCTTGCTATAAGATTATAGGTCTGGAAAACAAAGCCTATCTTTCTGTTCCTGATTTCGGAAAGCTCATTATCACGGGCTTTCATGATATTTACACCGTCAAGGACATATTCTCCGCTCGTAGGCTTGTCAAGGGCTCCCACTATATTCATAAGTGTAGACTTCCCTGAACCCGAGGCTCCGACTATGGCCACAAATTCTCCTTCCCTGACGATAAGGCTTATGCCATGAAGTATTTCAAGCTCATTGGGTTGTCCTATGTAATAACGCTTGATAATATCCCGGGCATCAATTATGATATCGCCCTTAGCCATTAAAACATCCCTCCCGGACCTCCGGGGCCTCTGTGTCCGCCCATACCGAAGTTATTGTCGGTGTCAAGGTCATCGGATTCGGAGATAAGTACCTTATCGCCGTTTTCAAGCTCGTCAGATATGACCTCGGTATAATAATCAGTTTCCAGTCCCTTCTCCACGGTAACCTTCATTGTGGGTGTCTCCTCATTTACGGCATAGAGCTCACCGGCACTCTTCCCTATCATTTTTTCCGCGATAAGATTTGCCAGAGGATTTGCGGAATATGAATCCTTAACGGGTTCTCCCCGAGATCCCGTATCCTCCTTAAGTATACCCTCACCGGAATCCGGCCTGCCGCCGTCTGATGGCCTGCCGCCGTCCGATGGCCTGTCATCCTGTTTTTCTTTATCCTCTACGCCGGCGACTCCGGCTTCCGGTACATATGCTTCCCTTTTTTCCTGTCCTGTGACTGCCTTATTCACATAGAAGCTGCCGTCACTGTCTTCAATTATCGCATCATAGGGAACCGCCTTCACTCCCTTTCTGGATTCCACTAAAATGGAAGCCTCGGCAGTCATTCCTATACGAAGCCTTTCGTCCCTCCCCTTTATAGTGATCTCAATGGGGTACTCGGTAGACGAGGATGATGAACTTCCCGAAGACGTATCCGATGAAGAACCGCTGCCGGATGAAGATGATGAAGAGCTTCCCGGCACAGGTGAAACAAAGGTCAGGATCCCCTCCATCTGGTCATCTCCCGTGGCATCCGTCTTTATCACACAATTCATGCTCTCGCTTATCTTTGAAATGTCATACTGGTCTACCGTACCGGAGACAATATAGGCGGAATCATCCTGTATCTCGCATATGGTGCTTTTTTCATCATATTCTTCCCCTTCTACCACTGAAACACTGGTGATGAGTCCGGAAATGGGCGCAGTTATATTACATTTACTTAAACTTGTCTTATGATCCCTTATCTCTTCCTCTGCAGAATCATTGCTTGTAATATTGTTTAACTGGGATTCAACGACTGAAGCCATATTGGTGGAAATGGTGCGGAGATCCGTGACCCCCTGGTGCTCTAGCTCTTCAACGGCTTTATTGTAATTATCCACCGTATTCTGAAGATTAAGCTGTGCATTCTCAACAGCTCTTCCGGCAGAGCTCACGGCTTCCTCTGCGGATGCTATGGCATCCTTATACTCAGAGCTCGAATTTTTGTAATTACCCTCCGAAACGGTTCCGTCCCTTTTAGCCTCCTTGTAATCATGATACTCATCCTTGATCGCATCCAGTTCTCTTTCCTTGGCACTCAGGCTGTCTATGGCATCTGACACCTGGTTCTGCTGTTCCACATATGAGCGCATAGCGGAGTCCAGACTGTATTCCCCATGTGACTGGTTATAAAAATAATCCTCCCAGGCCCAGGCCACCTGGGTATTTGCTTTGGCAAGCTCCAGTGTTGCCTTGGCATTATTAACCGTGATCTGACGCTCCAGCTTCCTGATATTGGATTCTATTGATGAAGTATCAAAGGTGCAGATGGGATCTCCCACATTCACATAGTCACCCACCTCCACAAAAACATCCGTCACCTCTGTTTTTGAAACCAGTGTAGACAGGGTCCTTTTTTCAGTGGCGGCTATTGTACCCGTAACTGCAATGGAATTGCTGATATCCTGGGAAGAAACCTCCTCAAAGTTCTGTGTCTCTGTATTTTCCCCGATTAACTTCGATGTCTGTACCGCTCCGTATACCTGAAAAGCG
Organism: uncultured Lachnospiraceae bacterium; assembly: GCA_947167135.1. Lineage (GTDB taxonomy): Bacteria > Bacillota > Clostridia > Lachnospirales > Lachnospiraceae > NK4A144. Next base: position 70,762 of record CAMVGV010000004.1, on the reverse strand, counting down.
GTAACTCCCGCATACGCCAGGATAAGGAGAATTACTAACTTTTTTACGTTTCTTTTCAGAAAATAAAAAAACCTGTTTTCCTTTATACTGTTCCAGTTGAATTTGCTGCTTTTAACGGGTTCCTGCTTTTCCTCAGTCCCGTTATTCTCTTTGTCTTTCAGCTCCAAAGCTCGCAACCTCCGATGAAAATAAGCATCATCTTATCAATAAAATGTGTATAATGTGTGATTTTACAGTTTTTCCGTACCTCCGTCAAACAAAAACCGTACTTTTATGGTATATTATGATACAAACGCCAAAAGTCCAAATGGCGTTTGAACTTGTTCAAAAAGTCATTTGACTTTGGGCGTCAAACAACACGAGCAAGTAGCAATTTACGTAGTAAATTAGCGGAATGCGAGTGTTGTAGAATTGCGAGAGTTGCTGAAAGCAACGGAGCAATTCGTTGTATCAAAACAGTGATTCAGTACTTTTGGCGTCCGAATCATATTATTAGAGATGATCAAGAATCGGAAAAGGATAAAAAACTCCATAGGAAAAAAGGTAGGTCTTACCGTATTTATCTTCTCCGCCATATATTTCATCATAACCCTTGCTTTCGGCGGCTTTGTGAATAACCGGTTTGAACTTATGTCCATTGTCAGAAAGAACTACGGTCTGGCCCGAACCCTGTCCATAACCCTTGATCATGAATATATTACTGATCTTGTCGACAAAACCCATCAGCTGTACGATCAACTCAGTGAAAAATACGGGGATGGGCAGAACAGCGCCGAATATCTTGCGGAATTCGATAAACTGAAAACCCCTGAGTATGAGACGCTCCTTACCTGTATGGACAACCTTGAGCATGATAATGATATCGTGTGGGTAAATATACATATAGAATTCCCGGATACCGGAAAAACCTGTTTCATCCTTGATTCCGACACACAATTGGATAACCGGTACTGCCTTGGCTGGCAGAGTAAAATCAGACCATGGCATCATATCACCGGTTTTCCATATGAGGTGATCGAAGACGACCGGGACGGTGTAATTGTAATGACTGAGGCTCCCTTCTATCAGTCCGCCCTGGATGATGACATCGCCATTGCCTATATCCAGATCGGAGAAAAGAAGAGTAACCTCCATCAGAGCAGTTTGGCCTTTATCCTTTTCTTCGGGCTGGTGCTTTACTTCATTACATCCGTATTTATCACCGTATCCGTTCTTGGAATCAACCGTATTGTTGTTTATCCGATCGAGAAGCTTGCTTCTGCCGCCGAGTCCTTCAATGCAAAGGAGAGGAAGGAAGAAGAAAGCCATTTCTTCTCCGATGCAAAGATCAGATCACATGACGAGATAAGATTGCTTGCAGACTCCATGACCGATATGGAGAACGATCTCCATCAATATGTAAATGATCTTACCGAAGTGACCAAGAAACAGGAACGTATATCAGCGGAGCTGAGTGTTGCATCCCGTATACAGTCAAGGATGCTCCCTGAGAAACTTTTAGGCTACAATGGGGTGAAAAACTTCGGTATAACAGCCATCATGAGACCGGCAAAGGAGGTTGGCGGAGATTTCTACGATTTCTTTACCATAGATGATGACCACATAGGGATCACCATAGCCGATGTTTCGGATAAGGGAGTTCCCGCTGCTCTCTTTATGGTGGTCACAAAGACCCTTATCAAAATTACGGCCCAGGATAACCCCTCTCCCGCCGCTGTTCTGTCAAAGGTAAACCGGCTGCTTATACCCGGAAATTCCGACAGTATGTTCGTAACGGTATTTTTCGGAATATACACGGTGTCGGAGAAGAAGCTTTCGTACATAAATGCCGGACATGAGGATCCTGCACTTTACAGAAGGAGCACGGGAAAATATGAATTGATTTCAGAAGAGCATGATCTGGTCATAGGAATTATGAAAGACACTGTCTACACCGGAAGAGAGCTTACCCTTGAAGCCGGTGACAGGCTGTTCCTCTATACCGACGGTGTCCCCGACGCTGCCGATAAGGAAGGAAATGCCTTCGGCATTGAAAAGATGCTGAACTGCCTGAACAGGCATTCCGGGCTTACAGGACAGGCATTGCTTGAGGAAATGCAAAAAGAGCTGGATCTCTTTGAAGGAGATTCAGCCCAGTTTGACGATATTACAATGCTTATCCTTGATACCTTCCCCGAAGATGCCTGAAAGGATACTACACGATACTGTCATTCCGAGCACACACTCCTGTCATTCTGAGCGAAGCGACGCATATCCCACATCGAAGATGTGGGATGCCGCCCCGGCGAGGGGTTGCGAAGCAACAGGAAGAATCTTTTGTAAGCGTTGTAAAGATCCTTCGTCGCTTTCGCTCCTCAGGATGACCGGAACGGGGCACTCGGCTTGACCGGAACGGGGCGCTCGGCTTGACCGGAACGGGGCGCTCGGCTTGACATTCAGTCCGGTTGATCTGAATGCAGCATATCAAGGGATTCTCCGTAGAGACGTGAAAGCTCCTCCGCTCTGGCTCCAATATCGTTCCAGTCCTTTATGGAGCCTATATATTCGAGATACTTCTCTATCCCCGGATCTTTACCTTCATTATTGCAGAGAAACATTATATAGTCACCGAAGGCATCCAGCTCATCATATAATACCCCGAGATAATAGCGGATATTTGAGATCTCCTGTTCCGGGGCATCCGGGCACACAGGCAGACGGTAGGTTAAGAATACCTGATTGAGCCTCGGATAGTAGCAGAAGCACCCGAAGGACGGAAAGCTTCCCACCGATATCACGTTATTCAGGGTGTTTACCGATCTCGAGAGCTCGGAACCGTATTCCTCCGGGATATTTGCGGCAAGGGTAATATGAAAATGGATTATGGGATACTGAAAATCCTCATTAACTCCTCCCTCCAGAACCGCCTCCACTATGGCGGAAATATCCGTGACCCCGATATGCTCCGCTACCGAACGGTAGGTCCCGTTCATATCCTTAACCCCGTCAAAGAGCTCGTCCATCATCTCCCGGAGGCTCTTCATTATCGTATTTAATCCATCCATATTTCTTTATCCCTTTCTGTTCTTCAGAGAATTCCTGAGTACCGCCCTCCAGTCGGAATCCTCGCTGAAGCCTGAATATTTAAGGAGATTCTCAAGCTTGACCGTCTTAACGGAATCATCATTCACATTTCCGTACATGGTACCCACAACAGCCTTTGCAAGTGCCAGCTCTCCCGCGGATTTGTCCGGTTTATGAGCCAGCGCATGTGTATCAATGGACATAAAGATCCTTGCAATATCCACGAGATAATCCGAGCTTATGATGCCGGTCTCCCTTTGCAGCACCTTGTCGAAATAGGAGGTCTTTGCATAGGACTTGTCCCCCAGCATGGATGCGATATTGTCTTTGAAGACCGACTTATCGTACTTTACCTTCCCTACGATCCAGCTTAAGAAGCTGGTCACCATGGGTGCGACGGTCAGTACCGCCTTCAGACCCGCGGTAAAAGGATCCACGGTTGGAACAAACTGGTTTGCGGTATCTCTCGCAATAGAAAGCACCTTGTTTCCTATATCCCAGCCTGCCTGTGAACGTTGTTTCCTGGACTGTGCCTTTGTAAGCGACATGAAGTACTGTGCCTGTGAATTGTCGAGGGCAGCCTGTCCAAGCTGTCTCTGCTCCTCAGTCACCTCATTTTCAGGCTGTACGGCATTGGCATCACCCTGATTGGGCTGTGGATTATCCAATGCGGAAATAGCGGTCTCTATGGCGGCATCTGCCCTGTCGATACGTCCTATCCTCTTTGTGGATACGACTATCTCCACAATATCCTTAAAGATCGCGAGAATGTTCTGCCCTGTGGTCAGAATGTAGTCAAGAGGGCCTTTATAGGCAAGAAGATCCCCCCATTTCTTGTTCTGGATGACACCGGGACCCGACGAATCCGGAGATACATGATAGGAGGCAAGATCCCTTCCGATATTCGCAAGATTCAGGATCTTTTCAATAAAGCCGAGAACCGCCTTTATCTTTCCTCCGTCCAGGTCCTCAAGGGTCTCTCTTCTTTCTCTCTCCGCTTCCATTATCTCATCGGCGGTTTCCGGTGCTTTTTTAAAGAGCTTCTTATAGACATATTTACAAAAGCCCGTAATGTCCTTTACTATTCCGGCGATCGTGCCTATGGCCTCCATGATGTCTACTCCCTGGAAGCCGTAATCCCTTGCAGCAGCCGCATCACCCCCGAATTTCCAGCCGACGGCGACACCCGCGGAGCCCAGTATCCCGACGATAAGAGAAGAGGATGCCATGGTCTCTCCGAATGAAAGCCAGAAGTCGTGCTCCTGCCGCCTATCCTTTGTCTCATCGCTGACACTGTAATTCCTGTCCTTAGAGAACCCGACGGCATCCTTAATATTAAAGCCTGCCTTTAATCCCGTATTTGCGGCTCCAAAGGCCTCCTTTATAAGCATACCGTTTAAGATATTTCTCTTGATCCAGTTTCCTGCTCCCCTGCGGTACTTTAGCTCCTCCAAATAGACTGCTCTGCTTGGAGAGTCTATGAAATTCAGGATATCACCCTCCTCAAGATTCACCTCACTGAAAACTCCCTGATGATTTGCGAGCTCCTCTAAAAGTCCCATCCTCATCATCTGGCCGTTCTCGGGAAGATAATTTAGCTTTACTTTGGTGCGCATGTCAACTATCCACGCATTTTTCACTATGATGCTTCTCGCAAGCCTCCAGAGTCCCGGATTCTCCTCATTTACAAGCAGGGCAAGACAGGTCATCTGCAATGACTTTTTGTCATTCCGAGTGGCAAGCTTAAGGACCGGATCCGCGTTTGGATCCGTATATGAGAAGGGCGCCTCACCCTCTCCCCTCTCCTGTGAAGCAGCAGAGATCAGGTACGCCGCAAGTGCCGCCGGTCTCAGGTATTCCGGCAGATTCAGATACCCCGCCGGATCTCTTTTAAGGGAAGCAACGACCCCCTCCTTTGTCAGAGGATGCTCCTCATTCCCCGCTTCCTCCCATCTTTCCGTAAGGGACTTCTCCACAGCCTCACCGTAATCTGTCCCCATATCATATCCTGAATAGTACTGTATAGTCCTTGCGTTTACGTGCTGGAAAAAGGGTGAGGTGCGGATCGCAATCCGAAGCTTTTCAGCCTTTTCCTGCTTATCCCAATTACGGCGTCCGAAGAACTTCATGTCCTGTTTACCGGCCACTCTTCTTTCTTCCTGCTCTCCCTCTACCGCTTCTCCCTCATCATCATTCGTAATGAACTCTCCGTTCATATAAAAACCATATACGGTTTTTCCGTTACGCCTGAGATTGGCATGCAGTATCTCGGCATTCTTTTCGGAGAAAAGGAAGCGTCCGTTTATGTCCCTTCTGTCAGACTCAAGTCCCGCATCCTCGGCATAGACCCTCTGCGGCTCCTGCAGCGCAGGACCCTCGGAAAGAGCGGTCTCCTCTGAATCTGCGGCAACGAATTGTTTCTTGGCCTGATTTCCGAGGAAATTATAATCGAACTTATATCTGACACGGATGCCCGTCTCCTGATCGGACTCCGAAAGAAGAAGGATCTTTTTATGACTCTTCATAAGATAATCCCCGTCCAGGGCATTATTACTCTCTTTATAGGGAACCTTCGGAAGATTTGCGGCAGTTAAAGGGAGATCAGGAAACTGCTCCGCCACTTCAATCTGTGTATCCAGCGCATCCATTGCATATATTCCGGTATACTCAATGATGTTCTTGCCATACTCTTCGGGTATGGCTCTTTCACCCATGGCATTTCTCTTATCCTCCTCGGAAGCATCCTCCGGAAGGTTTGAGATTGCCCTCTCATGTGTCAGCTCATACCAGGACTTTGCAAGACCGTCATATGCCTTGTAACGCTTACGTACCTTATCCTTCGCATAATTACTCCGGATAGCACTCCATTTCCCGGCCTTTTCCCTGATCTTCGCAATCCTGGCATTCTTTTTTGCTTCAAGAGAACGGATGGTACTTCTCTTATTTTTCTTTTTTATCCCCCTGAATTTGAAGAACCTGCCGAAGGAACCTGATGTATCTCTTTCCTCTTCATCTATGATGGCAGCAAGCTCCCTTTCCGCAGTCTGCTTGTCCTGTATGAAGCCCTGCATGAGATTAAAATCCTCTACTATATCCCCGGAATAGGTTTCATGGGCTCTTTTTATCTCCTCGGCTTCGGTACGGCTGTCACGGTTTTCCTCTGCCATTCTTTTCAGTATATTAATCCTGACGTTGGCAATGACCTCTTGCCTCGACAGGCCTTTTCCATCAACATCTTCCTCGTCAAAGATATTATCTCCCGAATCCATATAGGAACGAAGGGAGTCGTCTACCTTGGCATTAATATCATCTGCATTTGACTGCGATTCATATGAAGTTGCAAAACCCTTTACTTTTGGTGCCATAATCCACCTCTATTCACAACCCTATCTGTTACATCCCCTGCTTTTTGGTCATTCTGAGGGCGAAGCCCGAAGAATCTTCCCGCCGGTCGGGAAAGATCCTTCGCTTTGCTCAGGATGACAAGGTTAAACTGTAACCTTCATTCAGCAAAGGTAAGCATACTTCCCCAGATTATCCATTGAAAAGCCTACAGCCGAGCCTTTCTCAAGCTCATGCTTTACCGCGCTTACAAGATGCTTCATCCCAAGTATCTCATCTCTCCCCGAAGCCCTGGCACAGGCGTTTAAGAAAACCGTCTTTATGGTGCTGCCCGTAAAGCTGTCAAACTGTGTAGAAAGATAGTCAAAATCTATATCCTCCTCATGAGGCACCGAATCGGTGAACAGGCTCTGCCATATCGCCCTTCTCATCTCCTCATCGGGATTCTCGAAATGCACCACATATCTTATCCTTCGCATGAAGGCTGGATCTATGTTTCCCTTTATGTTGGTGGCCATTATAACTATTCCGTCATAGGCCTCTATCCTCTGCAGGAGATAGGATATCTCCGTATTCGCGTAGCGGTCCCTGGAATCATGAACTTCACTCCTTGTTCCGAAAAGAGCGTCCGCTTCGTCAAAGAACAGCACGGTATTGCTTTTTTCCGCGTAATTAAATACCTTTTCTAAGTTCTTTTCCGTTTCACCTATGTATTTATCGACTATATTCGAAAGATTGACCTGGTACAGAGCCAGGGAAAGCTCCCCTGCTATGGCGTTTGCGGTCATGGTCTTTCCCGTTCCAGGAGGTCCCGAGATAAGAAGGCTTACACTCCTTCCGTAGGGATAAGTCCTGCTAAGGTTCCACCTGTCAAGGATCACCGAGCTTGACCTTACGGAAGAGATCACATCCTCGAGAGTAGTCTTTATCTGTGGCTTTACCTTAACATCCTCAAGCCTTATATCGGGATAGATTATCCGCCCGAGGACCGCTTCCTCCCCCTTCATAAGCTCCTCTATGGAAACCCGGGTCAGAAGCTCATTATCATCATTTTCTCCCGTATCACTCCCCCGAACCTCTACGAAGCTCTTCCATACGGCAGAGATCTCACTGGCATTCAGCCTGTATCGTAAGGACAGCTCATCAGGATCAAGGCTAAAACCCGAATCCTTAAGCGCCTCACCCCAGAGCCTTCTCCTGTCGTCAAGCTTCAGATCCTTAGGAAGGCGGAGATTCCTGAAATCTCCGGGATCCGGCAGTGACATGAGGGCCCTGAAATGGTCAGTACAGAGTATAAGGGGAATATCCCTGTCTGCTGCCGGACGGAAAAGCAGCCTTTCAAGCAGCGCGAGATCCCGTATAAGCTCCTTGTCGTCCGACAGGAAGGGTCTGTCTATACCGAAAAAGCAGATACCCGCATCATCAAGCTCCGCTTCCCGTAAAAGAGCTTCCCTGTACCTCCGGAATTCGGTCTTTCCAGCCTCATGGAGAAAATCCCTTAGATTTATGAAGAGAAAATCCTTCTTTAAGCCGTCAGCTATCCTCTTTGCTATGAAGCGCCTGCCCCCGTGTCCGGAGATCTGCACTGTCCTTCCTCCGCCCCTGAAAAAGGACAGACCCTCCTCTATAAGTCCGGAATTTACAATAGTCTTTTCCTCTGCCTCCCCGGCATTGTAATATTCCGTAAAATCACTTAAAAGAGGGTTGACCTTCTTTTCCCCGTTAAGGAAAAATGCGGTCTTCTCGTCTATGGATACCGGTGTATAGCAAAGGGGGAAGGCCTTGTCGTCAAAAGAAAAAACGCACTTTGCCCTTTCCGCCTTTTCGATAACCTCCCCTTCCTCCGGAAAGCTTATCCCCTCCAGAAGGAAAGCGAGCTTAAGGTTCACTCCATGTCCGAAATTATGTGTAAGATACGCATCGGCCTCGGGATAATAAAAAACGGCTATGGAAAGATCCAGAAGCGACCTCAGCACATTATCATCATTTAATCGCCTAACTGCCTTTGTATAGCCGTTATCCCCCTTTTCCCCTTCTTCCGACCACTCCCTTATGTCCTCATCATTCAGAGAGGTCATAAGTGAGGAAAGAATGGGAAATTTCTCAAGACTCCTTTCCTTTCCCATTTCTTCCAGGATCAGATCAAGGCGTGTAAGAATAATGGCTGCCGTGGTTTTCAGATGATTATGCAAGCCCCACCTCCGCGGCATAGGGTTCAAAGTCAGACTTCGTAAATACCTTGCCCACCTTAACAAATTCATACTTGATGGCAAGAAGATAATGCTTCATATGCACCTGTCCGTTTGCCTCGGGATCGGCTGCCGCAAGGAAGGCTGCATTCAAAATACAGTTCTTTATATTACCTCCCACAAACTCGAATTTCTCCGCCAGGAACCTTATGTCCACATCATCCGCAAGAGGCGTATCCTTCGGGATGGTGGTGGTCCAGAGCATTTCCCTGGTATCGGGATCCGGGAACTGGAATTCCACGATATACTTCATACGTCTGAAGAATGCGGGGTCTATATTGTGCTTGTAGTTGGTTGCCAGTACCGATACACCGTCATATGCCTCAACCTCCTGCAGGAGGAGCGCCGTCTTATTATTGTTGGAGGCCTGATTCGACCCTCCGTCATCGGATCTCTTTGCAAACAGGGTGTCGCACTCGTCAAAGAACAGAACCACGTTACATTTCTTTGCTTCACGGAAGATCATTGAGATGGATTTTTCGGTTTCACCCACATACTTATCGATAACCTTTGAAAGATCCACCCTGTAAAGCTCCAGATTAAGTTCATGCGCTATAACCTGGGCGCACATGGACTTACCTGTTCCGGGAGCACCGAAGAGAAGGATGGAAAGTCCGCGGCCGTAGGGATACTTCTTTGTATAATGCCAGTTCTCGTAAACCTGCTTACGGAAATTCATCTGGTCAATGGCGTGCTCTAAGGTCTCCCTCTGGCTCGGGTTCATTACTATATCCTCGAAGCCGAAATTCGCCTTCACCTTGGTTGCCTTCTGTGTAAGCTCCGAGCTCATCTGATTGTAGCAGCCCTGGAAAAGCTTCTCCCTTGAAATGGATTTTTCCTGAGCCATGGTGGAAAGGGAACGGGCATACTTCAAGGCATCGCTTATCTTTCCGGGGGTGAAGAGGAACTTTGTGGACATCTCCAGCATATCGATGCCCTCGTCCAGTGTATATGACTTTGAGAAATACTCCCAGCAGGCCTGTCTTTCCCCGGTATCAGGAGTGGGAAGCTCAAGCTCCGTATAGGCTATCTTTGTGACCTCCCTGAAATCAATATGTTCCTTACTCATTGCAAAAACGGTGATCTGCTGCTCGGTAAGCTTTGAAAAAGCCATATCCATATATCCGAAGAACTTTTCCTTTTCTTCCTCGCGATAGGAAAGCTCCGTAAGGCAGCAGCAGGAATTGGTAAGGATACATTCCCTGGTAACCGCCCAGAGAGCACGGTCTACAAACTGGTAATCATAATTAAAGAGCTTTTTGCAGTTTATTGCAATGGCCTTGATCTTCCGGTCCGCGCAGAAATTCTTTACGAAAAACCTTCTCCCGCTTCCCTCGTCTCCGTAGTAATAAAAGATCCTGACACCCTCATCGTAGGATATCATCATCTCGTCAAGTATCCCCTTGTTTGCCATAATGGGATTAAGCTCTTCATTATTCGTGAGCATGGAAATGAAGCGTGAATAGTCCTCATCAAGCTTGTCGGGATTCCGTCCGAAGAGGAAGTCAATTATCCGCTTATCCGGGGACACAACCGTAGAAAAGGGCATGCTCTTCATTACACTCAATGAAAGAAGCGGCAGAAGCTGCTCTAAGCAGGTGGACATATCCCCGTATGCACCGGTTATGGAGAAACGGTCACCGTAGAAAACCCTGGCCGCCGACTCGATGGTCGGAGCCGACAGATTCATATTCTCGTTTATGATCTGGAATACTCCCGCATAGTCGGTCTGGGTGGATGAAAGGATACCGCAGGCAAAGCAGAATACGGTAAAGGGTTCATACTCAAGCTTTTCGCAAAGCTCATAGAAGGGAAGAGCTGTCCCCTCTTCGACGGTCAGGGCAGCCCTCTCCTTTATGAAATCGAGCTTTTCCGTTATGGAAAGAGCGCTGACCTTTACCTTTCCGCTCTCCTCTTTTTCACTCTTCTCTTCATCCGAACCGTCAGAGGCACCGAAGTTTCCGAGAAGACTCAAAAGCTCCTCATCAAAGGGCTCATCCTCATCATCCTCTTCTTCCTCTTCGAGAACCTTCTCTGCTTCCTCTCCGTTCTCCGAATCTTCCCCAGAATCCTGGTAGAATCTTTCTATCTTTGCATTGGTAAGATCAGAAACTACCTCTATATCGGGATAGAGCACGTTCTTGTAACCGCCGTCCCCTGAAGCATACATGGTCTTCATTTTGTCAATATATTTGTCCACGCCGATATTCACGCAGTCAAATATATACTCCATGTACTCGTTATAGCTGCCAAAAGGCTTACTTCGAAGTTTTGAATCGTATTTATCCATATACTGCTCTCATCTTACTCCCCGGTCTTAAAGACAGTCGTTGCATCAAAAACAGAGGGGCGGGTATTTAAAGATTTTTTATCCTCTACGGCAAAAACCCCCTTATACCTGTCCAGTGGGGTTTCCTTCTCCCTGTCCTTGTATTCCATCCAGGCAGCCTCCGAATCATAATAGGGATCCGGAAGTGTCTTTGCCTTTTCCACCCTCTGCTGATCCTTGACCAGTCTGTCATTAAGTCTCATCAGTTTCCGCTCTCTTCCGGTCCCATAAGGGGCTTCAGCTCTTCGGGGTATTCCTCCTCCTTTATCTCCCTTATGGACAGATACTCATTTGCACAATACCCCTTTGTTTCCTCCACGGAAACCCTGGACCACTCGTCGCCGATATCAAGTATAAAGCCCGTATCTCCGGGATGCATCCTTCCCACTATCTTTGCGCTGGTGCCGGGTTCCTTTCTGATATTCAGCCGTCCAGCGGAATTATTTGCGGTAAAGGCATAATATTTTGTGCCTGCATCCTCTGTGGCTGTCTCTTCGTCCGCAGCCTCACCTGTCTCCTCTGTGGAAGCCTCTGTAGATGCCTCTGTAGATTCCTCTGTGGACTCTTCGGAAGAAACGGTCTCCTTATCCTCTTTTTCCTGCAGCTTATTCATAGCGGCTACCCTGTTTTCCATCTGCGCATCTACAGCTTCCTCCAGAATCTTCTGATTTTCCTTTGAAACCGTGGATATACCCAGGATGCCCACCGCGAAAAGAGTCACAAAAATATAAAACAGAGCGACTATTATAAGTATTCTTTTTCCTATTCCGTTTCTCATCCGTTCTTACCCTTACGCCGGGAGCTGAATGTAGATCCCCATTCCGAATCCTTTCCTGCTCTTTGCATATATGGTTCCGCCATAGTATTCCACGATGGCCTTCGCCTGCGCAAGCCCCAGACCATTGCCGCTTACTCTGTTGCTGCCCTGGTAATTCAGCTCGAATATATGCTTTGTCTCATCCTCCGGCAGTCCCTCTCCCGTATCCTTCAAAACGATGAAGATGTCGTCTCCTATGGTTGATACGGTGATCACCAGACTTCCCGCCTTCCTCATATACTTTATGGAATTATCTATAATATTCCTGAACAGTATGAGAAGACGGTTTGGATCTGCCTTCACCAGAAGGGTGCTGTCAGCAGATGAAATATTGATGGCCATATTCACATTCTTTGCATCTGTAAGGAATTCCTGCTTTGCCATCTCGGCTATATCCAGAATATTCACGGTCTCTGAATGCTCTTCCCCATCGACCGGAGGGAGCAGTGCGCCGTAATCCGTACGCTTCTCCTCCCTGTCCTTTTGGACTTTTTCCTCCAGAGCAGCCTTTTCCGCCTTAAGATCGCTTATCTCCTTCTCGAAGCCTTCCAGCTTATCGTTCAGCTCTCCAACGTTGGTGTAAAGCTCGCTGGTCCTCTTTTCCCTGAGATCCAGTTCCTCCTTCAGCTTCTCCAGCTCCTTATCCTTTGCGGCTATCTCCATTCCGATATCCTGTTGGTAGGTATCTGAAAAGTGGGCTGTGCTTGCAATATCCGTGTATGTCCTGTAGGAAAAGAAAATGAGACACAGTGAATGCAGCAGGAAGAAAAACACCACCAGATAAATGTCCCTCAAAAACAGACAGTATATGGTTGCCGCAAAGAGTACGCAGCTTAATGCAAGCAGTATTTTCTGAATAACAGACATATCGTAAAAATCCTTTCAATTTGCTCTAAAAGTACCTGTCGCCTTAAACCATTCCGCGAGGAACAGGATATGGGCGTTTAGTTTATTTGTCCAGAGAAACCCTTCTTCCCTCCTTAATGAGTGCTCCGGCAGTGTCAAAATCATGTGTGGCCATCAGAATGGTCGTCCCGTGTCTGTGTATGAGCTCCAGAAGTCTGAATATCTCCTTCGATGACCCGGGATCGAGGTTGCCGGTGGGCTCGTCCGCCAGTACTATCTTCGGGTCATTTATTATGGCTCTTGCCATACAGACCTTTTGCTTTTCCCCTCCGGACAGCTCCCCGGGGTAACGCTTATGAAGCCTGTCAATGCCCAGAAGCTTCAGGATATCGGTTATCCTCTTTTCAGTATCCTTGCCGCTGCCTCCGGTGAGACTTAGTGTGACCTCCAGATTTCCGAATACAGTGTACTCATCAAACAGCCTGAAATCCTGAAAGATCACTCCTATCCCTCTTCTGTAAAACGGTATCTCCCCCGGTTTGATCTCTGAGATATCGCGGCCGTCCACCACTATCTTTCCACCGTCAGGCTCGGTTTCCTTAAGGAGCATCTTTATGAGAGTGCTTTTCCCGCTTCCGCTCCTTCCCGTAAGGATGACAAATTCTCCCTCCTCAATATACTCGCTGAATTCTTCGAATACCGGTTTTTCACCCTCCGCGAAGGTTTTTCTGATCTTCTCAAAGCTTATCATCTTCTAACGGATATCAAGGAGCTTATCAAAGCCCGTCACTCTGAAAACATCACATACGGCCGGACTTGCATTCAGGACCACAAAGCTGCCTCCCTTGGACTCTGCAGTCTTCTTTCCAAGCATAAGAGCCCTGAGCGCAGCACTTGAAAGCTGGACAACACCCTCCAGATCAAGTGTGACGGAAGTCGAATTAAAAAATGCCTTAAGCAGCCTGTCCTGGAATTCTGCACAGTTGGCACTGTCTATTCTTCCCTCCACCTCCAGGCGCACATTTTCCCCGTTTCTCTCTTCCGTAATGTTCATAAGTAACGGCAATTCTCCTTCCCTACAGTAAAACCGTTATACCGTCCATTGAAATTTCCTTATCCAGAACCGCCTTGCTCTCTCCGGGCAGCCTCGTATTAATATCAAGGTAGCTGTTGGAATCGACAACAGGCCTCTCGTCCAGCTGGGCTAAGGATATACGGGTTCTAAGGGGCATATACTGATTCAGGATATATAGTGCCTGATGCCTTAATTCCTCGGTAATATGACGCTTAACCAGTATGGTAACATCATATATTCCCCGTGCCTTAAAGTTTTCGGGAAGCTCGATCTCCTCCTCCCTGATGGCCGAGCGCACAAGGTTATGTTCTATTATAACAGGTTTTTCCTTAAGTATGATCTCAAGTATGCGTTCAATTGCTTTTCTGGTTCCCTTCATACGGTTTAAGCTGTATGCCTCCTTCACAAGCTGCCGGAAAACATCCTCCTCCAGGAAGCCTCCGGAAAGATCCATACCCATCCAGCCTCCGTATATGATCAGCTGTTCTTCGTTGCACTTGTCAAGATCAAGCACATCCGACAGGGAATCTATATCTCTCTGGAAGTCATTGTATATAGACGAAAATATGGAAATATATCTGTGGAAAAAGCTGTTTCTCTGTCTGTACACCTCCGGATAGGTATCCATGAAATTATCCCCTTTGCTGTCGAGAACGATATCCGAGATATCAAGGCTCCCCTCGCCGGAAACCTCTATAGCTATGAAGATATACTGACCCGAAATATCATAGAGCAGGCAGTCTGAGCATCCGTTTATCCGGATCGCACCCATTCTTTTCAGGAACTCAGTCTTCTCCCTTACATCCGCCTCCTCCCCGCACAGATACTTATCAATATCCATTCCCGCGGCTTCCGAAAGATCATCCCTGTAGTCGGTTGAAAGAATATAAACCGTCAATGCGGCTTCATCCGATCCGGCAGCCTTAAAGAAAAGTCTCCCCCATTCTGCCCCCTTTTTCGTGGAATCGATCCCCTTAAGGAAGATCGCATGGAACATCTCTTCGGGATCAAAGGTAAGAGCCGTAGGTTTATTGACCGGATCATAGCTGAAGCCCTTATGGCATCCCTCCATTATTCTGTTTTTTCTTATGGAATATCTGGGCATATTCTTTCTATGCCGCTCCTTTCATCAACAGGGCATATCTATTCGGAACCCTTCGGATTCTGAATAGTTACAACAAGGCTTTATAAGATCAACTGCCCACTATCTCAATATCCAGATTTCCCGGGTACAGAAGGCAGTTTTCCGCAGGATATATGTTTGAATCTCTGAGGGTCGCATATTTTGCATTCTCCGGCCTCATAAAGAGCTCATATACATATTCCACGCATTCCAGCTCCTCCATCACATGAAAAACATCCTCGAAGCGGAGCACATCGCCGAAATTATTATCCCCGGAAATATAATCAAGCTTTTCCTTCAAAGCAGTTTCTATGTGCAGAAGGGCATCACCGAAATGCCTCTTTACATACACTGTGGTCTTTACTGACACCTTCGTATATACGGGAGACAGTATCTGGAATCTTGTGGTGATAAGCCTTCTTTCAAAAAGCGTATCGTTTATCGACTTCCTGTATTCCTCCGAAAGAGTGGGGAACTTCTCATCCGTTCCCGGCATCACGGCGATATGGACTATGTTTTCCATTTCATCCATGACCGCCCTTGTCTTCCTGATACAAAGCCCGGGAGTTGCCGCCACCACTCTCTCGTAATCAGCTGCCGTGATACAGGTATAGGGAGTAAAGATATCCTCTCTGAAGCGGCTCCTTACCTCCTCAAGGCTCTCCCTGTATGCGCCGCCGTTTCCCGGTCCGGGATTGTAGAACCCGGGATTTCCGTCTATTTCAAGGGCTTTCAGGGTATTTCCGGCTCTGATATTTCCTCTGGCTCCGTCCGTAACCGCGGCCGATGCCATAAAGAGCTCTGCTCCTATGTAGTCTCCTGCATCCTCTATTATGATCTTTCCGTCATTCTCAAGGAGATGGAAGGTCAGGGCATCCCCCTCATTTTTCCCCGGACGGACGAAATTGAAGATCTCTCCTCCGTCTTCATCATATCTCTTTGCTATGAGACAGAAGCTGTCCGGTACAATGTGCTTTAACGGAAGCTCCAGCTCCTGATCGTCATATCCCAGAACCTGCCCTATGCGGTAACGCCGCATAACCTCTTCACTGTAAAGTACGACACGCACCGCATCCTTGGTCTTGAATGGAACATAGCCGAAGGCTTCCTCGTCAAAGGTCAGGGAAAACTTTCTCTTTCCCTTCCTCTCGTAGAGACAGCACCTCCCCTTCTTGCCGTAGCCGGTTACAAGCTCATATCTTCTGTAGGAAGAGCCCTTCTTATCCTTCGCAAATACCAGCACATACTCATCCTCAAAAGGACTAGTTATCTCCAGCCTGTCCGTTTTCTGGCTGGTTATTGAGAGTGACCTGGAATTTTTCTGCCATACCTCGAAAAGGAAGCCGTTCACCGACTTGAATCTCGGAACCACATCATAGCTTGCATGTGTCAGCGTAGCCCTTATGCAATAGCCCTTTACCGGTGTTCCTTCGAAGGGTACGGCCTTTTTATCCGGGATCCTGAATTTTATCTCTCCGCTTAAAAGAAAGGCGCCAGTATAATCGTGGACCTTCAGTTCCTTAAAGCCCTCAGCGGTAAAGTATTCCCATTTAAGAGATGCAAAGATATTGTCCGAGCGGTCGGTTACGGGATTCCGGTTGAACCTGGTGTCTATAGAGATATAAAAGCAGGTATCGCTTCCCGGATCCGGAAAAGCATTGGAAACAAAGTATATGCAGTCACCTGCCTTAGGCTCTTCTCCGAACACTCTGGCAGACATCCTGTATTCCCTGTCGCTTAAAAAGCTGAAATCGTGGAAGGAACCGCCGTAGGAGGAAAATATACCCGTAAGGGAAATCCCGCCGGTATTCACGGCCTTCTTTGTCTCAAAAATAAGATCGCCGAGCTTGAACTTCTGGTTTGCGCTGAGCCGGAAGCTCTTCTCCGTATTCACGGGGGAAAGAAGAACCCTCGCGCACTTCGCCCTGGAGGGTGTGAAGCCCGCCATCTTCAGCAGCCTGAACCTTGTCTCAAAGTCCAGGTCGCTTATATATGAGCCCTGAAGTGCTTCAAAGGCTATGAGGTTTTCGAGAATCGTTATTCCTGGATCGGAGGCATTATAGTTTGTCCATTCCTCCGAAATAAGGGGAAGGGCGGTAAGGGAGTCCGCCATTCTCTCCTGATATGTTCTTCCCGAAATCTCTTCTATTCGCAGCATCTGTCCGTTCTCCGTTAATCAGTTGACGACAGGTTGATATAAACCTTATGTTCTCCGGACTTCACAACCATGAAGGGAGTGACCTTCAGATCAGAAATGTCGGTTTCATGGAAACCGCCCCTGTCAACGTAATTCGCTATTACCGAAATCTTCCTTATCACAGCCCGGCTCTTTAATGAGGCAAGCTTCATCATTATCTGGCTCTGCTTGGGAATCACACCTATTTCCCAGCCCTCGCTCTCACCATCGGACACCGGATTGAAATAATCCTTAAGTGTGGTCTTTATCAGGTTCTGTGTTTCAAAGCTCTCGTCTATGCTTCCCACATCCGCCCAGACATTGACCGATACACTCACGAATACAGGTTCCACTATATGTATATTATCCGGAGAGACCGTTACCGACGATATGGTAAGAAGATATTTTTTCAGCTCCTCGGAGATACTGTGGAAGGAGAAGGAACCGTCGGCAAAATCCCTCATAAGGAGCACAAAGGAAATATCGGCATCATTATAATTCCCGTCTATAGTATCTCCGGCAATGCAGGCCACCTTGTCTATACTGTCGGAGTAGCTTAATATCGTCCATTTATAGTCGTTTGCGGACACGAGTCTTCCCCGTCCGTAGATCACATTGGCGCCCCTGCGTAAAGCCGCGTGAACCGTTTCCATATTGGAGCCGCCGTAAGAGCGGACAGGATTTGTAACACTGTCCATATAGAGCTCTGTCCGGGCAAACTCGTTTATTGCTCCCGCAGCCACATTTCCGTCATAGCCGTTACTAATGCGGACACGTACCTTGAACGACACGTCATCCACAACCCTGGGTATGTCGGCCTTCTTTCCGTCAGAAAAGACAAGCTCGTTAACAGCCCTGTCTATCATATAGACCCGTCTGCCGGTCTTATTTAAGAAGCTGTCCGTCTCCTCCCATTTTACATATGCCGCATAGATATTTCCAAGCATATCATATTCAACACGGATCGATCCGGGATCATTCTCCTTCATTAGCTCGATTTCCTCATTTGAAAGAGATCCCTTTTCATTCACCCACACCTCAGCGTCCAGGATATTCCCCTGGGGAAGATTGAAGTGAAGGTTCGGTCCCGACTCATTTATATAATAATTCTCCTCGTTGCCGGTGACAATATTTGAAACCCCGACAACATTTACCAGTATCTTCTGTATTCTCGGCAGGAAAAGACTGTTCTCCGAATTGTTCTGGGGGTGTACACGGCTTATCCTTATCCATACCCTCCTTCTGTCCTCCAATGTCACAAAGGCCATATCTGAGGGTGGTATGAACATCACCGAGCCGGATCTGGAGAAATCCATAGTATGATCCACAACCTTCATCCTCTTGAAGCCATGGATACTGCTGTACTCAAAGCGGCACTTCAAAAAGCTGGTATTGATGGCTTCGGAAAGCTCGAAATACAGGCTTACCGGTCCTCCCTCCATTTTTTTGTCAAAGCCGAGGTACAGTGCGTCGTCACTGTATTTTCCGCCGGACAGTATCACAAAGCGGCCTTCAGACTTTACCTCCCTGGTGATCTCTCTTCGCTGTGTACCGGCAAAGAGGAAGGTTCTCCCGGGCGCAACAAAGTGTCCGCGGAAGGAGAAGGAAACCTTCATATTCGAGATGATCGGATAGTGATGTATTCCGGGCCTTAGGAAGCAGTTATCGGATTTTATGAGTCTCATCCTGATGGCCCGTCCCATATATGCACCGCTCTGCGTGCTTTCCCAGTCATCGGGACAGACAAAGGATATCTCATAGTCCCCGGCGTCAACACGGGCGAACATTTCGGACACATCACTGTTGCAGCGAAGCTTCCTCCAGCCCGTACCGTTAAAGTATTCCATAACGATCTCGTCCGCATATGCGTCAGCCGGAATATCCGCTGCTATCACCTTCGGCTTTTTCTTGAATATCTTCAGCTGTACCTCTTCCTCCTGTCTGGTGAGATACAGTCCCTTTTCCCCGTAATTCACGTGGAAAGTAAGGGTTATCATAGCCCCGCCTTTTGAAAAATAAACATCAGAACCGAGATAACATTCATTATATACCGAAAGTGTATCTGAAAAGGGCTCGAACCTGTCGATGTCCATGTCCAGACTTCCGTCATTTACAAATTCCAGCGGTCTTTCCCGTCCCGAAGATGAGAGAGAAATGCCCTCCGCCTCGATATCCTGCTTGATCGTATTCTCGGCCTCCAGTATGACCACCGCATACTCTCTGTTTCCGAGATTGAATTTTGCATTCAGATCATGCTTTTCAAGCTCGAAGGTCTCTCCGTCCTCCTTTAGTTCTACACGGTCGAAATCCTTAAGTCCGCTCTTTGAGTAATACCTGAAACGGAATTCACCATTTTTGATCTTTTCATTCAGCTCCGTATTTCCCGAAAGCCTGACGTAAATAGGCTCTTTTTCAAGATCAAATACGGATTCGTGATAGAGTATCAGGACGCTTCTCGCAATATTCCCCTTTTCGGAAAAAAGTACAAAGGGACGTACGGTATTCCTGTATGGGTCCTCTGCTTCAACCTCCTCTGTTTCAGCCTCCGCTTCCTCCGTTTCCTCCGCTTCCTCCTCGCGGATCTCCACACCCTCTATTATTTCAGGGTTCGTAAAGTTTCCGAGAAGAGGGACAAAGGTACCCTCCTCTCTGTCGGTCATGAAAGCATCGACTATCTTTGAGCTGGTGACATATATCTCCCTGTCGGTCTCAAAGAGAACACCCTCTCCGTTGCCCGAAGCTCCTGCGGAAACAAGCCTGGTTCCCTTTCTCACCATGGTTCCCGGTACGGAATTCTCAATAAGATTGAACTGTACGAGACTGCCTGCAGGCTTTGCCGGCTTAAGGGAGATGTCAAGCATGTTCACGAATTCAGCGTGGAACCTGTCCATCATACGGTTGACCAGTCCCACATTTTCCTGCATCTGTACAGCAAAGATCTTTGCAATTGCAGTACCTATATCAGGATTGTTCCTGTCAAAATGCCACTCCGGCACATAATGTGCGGCGAGCTCCTCTATTCTGTTTTCGGTGTCCTGTATGGAGCAATCGTAAAGCTTCATTTATGATCCGCTCTCCTCCAAGTCATTGTATTCGCCCTCATAGCCGTCAGGTATCATATCCCCTTCCTCGTTCTCGGCCATCTCCTTCGTTCCGTTGTCGAGATAGAAGGGAAATACCATGTTGTCCCGGGTATTGGTATCTCTGACCAGATATTCAAGATTTATATATATCACACCCTGCTTATCACGGTATTCTGTGGTAACATCTATATCTGCGACCCTTGGCTCATTATCCATTATTGTCTGGGCGATATCCCTCCTTAATATGGACATCATGGTTGTTCCGGTGTCCATAAAGGTAAAATTCATTATGTCCGAACCGAAGGAAGGTCTGACCAGCCTCTCCGTTCTCTGCGTCATAAGTATAAGATAGATCGATTCCTTTACCGACCTGTTTCCGGAAACCGTCATAAATCTTCCGGTTGCCGGGTCGATCTCTACCGGGAACTTACATCCCGTACCCAGAAATTTTGTATCAGCCATAGTATCTCATTCCCTGCCTAGCCCAGTTTAATTGGTGTTCCGGAAACCTGCACCGCTCCGTTGCTGCTGAGCTTCAGCATGGAGCTGCCCTCTGCGGTCACATTCGTTCCCTTGAATTCTGCCTTACCCTGGCTTTCAAGTGTCAGGCTCTCATCGGTCTGTACGGTAAACTTCTTTGCCTTCAGAGTGACCGCGCCCGTTTCACCGTTCATTACAAGGGAGACATTGTCCCCAACTGTAATGGTAAGCTTCTTTGCAGCAGTTATCTCAATATGTCCCTTCTGTTCATCCGTTGACAGACGGACAAGATTCTTCTTTTCCTTGTCGGCGATCTCTATCTCTTTCTTTTCGTTGTCCAGGAGGATATGATGAGCCTCAAGGGCTGTCACAACCGTGATCTTGTCCTTGGCTCCGGGATCCTCACCCCCGCCTTCGTTCTCGTCCGGAACTATGTCCTCAAAGATAATGGCACTGCCGTTTTTGGTGACTATTTTTTTATACTTATTCTTCTCATCCTTGCTTTTTGTCAGTATCTGGTCATTGTTCTTCGGGATACAGCCCACCACATAGGGTCTGTCGATATTTCCCTGCTCAAAAGCTACCAGAACCAGATCCCCTATCTCGGGAATGAAATAATGTCCCCAGGAGCTTCCGGAGGAAGGCATTACGACCTTCGGCCAGAGAAGCCTTGAATTATTGGCTTCATCCTCATTTCCCTGTCCGTTCTGGTCGCCGTTTTCATCCTTGACCTCTTCCCTGGAAAGAAGGATTACCGAAACCCTTCCCGGCATGTTCTCATCATAGTTCTTTACAACCTTTCCGAGCATTATCCCGACTATCCTGGAGTCTCCGGTATCCGTTTTCTCTATCTGTTTTTTTGATACGTCCTCTATAATGTCAAAAATCGCCATATGCTTTACACTGTACCTACTCTTTTATCGAATTTGCCACGCCCTCTATCATTATCCTGTAAGAGTCACCCCCTATCATATGCCGGACTCTTTTAAGGTAAAAATCATTATCAAGGGGTGATCCGAATCCGGAAAGAGTGACAAAGCGTCCCGGCACCACCTCGGGAAGCCCGGTAAAGGATGCGCTTATGCTTCCGAAACGGTAATCTATGCTGTCCATCAGATACTCTGCCCTGTGTCCCGCATCATCCTTACTCTTTGCCGTAGGATCGATATACACCAGGGACTGCTTCTCAACCAGAGGCTTTGCCTTGTTTCCGAGAGATATCTTGGTAGTTGTCTTCTTCGTATTCCCCAGATACTTGCCATCCTCCATATTTATATTCCTGACCTCAACGGACCGTACTATTCCGCTTATATCGTAGCCGATGTCAAGTGATCCCACTCCACAACCCGGGGAAAGAACTATCAGGGGATCCGTGTTCTTCTTTGCCTCTATAAAGTACAGATTGCCTCCCACTATGAAGAACTCGAAATTAAATTTCTTTGCGGCCTTTACAATAAATTCGTAGTCACTTTCCTCCACCATCTCAACCCTTCTGTCGGTTGTCCCGCTTTCCCCCTGTCCCTCCTGCTTGTCCGGGGTGTCGGTAATGTTTAAGGCAGTGAAATCATTGCCCATGTCATCCTTCTGAGAAAGAAAGGTATTTGTCTCAAGAACCTCCTTAACCGCGTCCGAATAGAATTTAGCCTTTAGTCTCTTGGAATGGCGGTTCGCCATCATAAGGCCCTTGGCATCCATAGCCGTGATCTCTACGGAGGGTATCTCGTCATCGATCGCCGGAGGTATTATGAAATGAACCCTCGCTATAAAACCCCTGAAGATCTCACGGGAAACGTTTCCGTAACCTGTGGCAATTATTATTGAGGATCCAAGGAGCATATACTTTTTTGTTTTTTCCACATCAAAGCTCTTTGAGTCGGCATTATAGGATCCGGCAAGTGTAACTGTGGCGACCGAAGCTTCATAACCGCTTGTGAGATCCACGTCCATCCCCGTGACCATAAGGTTTTCCTCTTTGGACAGCTCTTTTCCATCCACCGTAAGCCTTACGATCGGAAACTCAAAGTCGTCATATGCATCGCTTAATTTACTGTATTCGAATTCTGCCATAATACAATTATATTAAAGATTCTTTTCTTCGCTCAGAATGACACTTAATGTCATAACTTACTATCCGGTATCAGGAATCAATACGTCAGATATTCAGAAGATTCCCGAATATCTTGTTTGCCTTGACATAACTCCTGCTCCCAAGATCTCCCGAGGTGGCATCATACCATTTTCTGTCCTTAGCGCCAAAGATCTCCCTGTATTTATCCTGCCATACCTTCAGGGACTTTTTGGAAAGATCCTTATCAACGCAGATTATTCCCAGATCAACATGGGCTCTTACCGGCTCTCCCATAACATTGAACATGACATAGGTTGCTGTCACATTTCTGAGGACCCCCTTATACTCAAAGTCTCCCCAGTAAAATATGATCTTCCTGGTGTAACGGTTTCTAAGGGCTGCTATGAATGCCTCAACATCCTTCTGAACCGACACCTTCTTTTTTCCCCCCATCGACATTCCGGCCTTTATGATCCCGGTGGTCACACCGGTCGGAGAAAGATTGATCTTGTCACTCATAAAGGAATCCTGCGGGTCACAGCTGTCAAAAAGAAGAGAGACATTTAAGCTTATCGTGGTATTGCCCACGGTATATGCCGCACTCTTCGGATGATCCTTATTCTCATTCTTCCCCGGCTGTTCCGGAGGAGCCTGACCGTCATTCTTCTTCGGTTTCTTTCCGGCGGTATAATCAAGCTTCTGAATAAGTCCTCCCGCATAACCTGTAAGTTGAAGCGAGGTAGGATTAAACTGTACTGTGTAGCGCCGTTTGTTTTGCTCGCCGTTTTTTCCTGCGTTACCGTTATTGCCCCCCTGTCCCTGTATGTTTACGGCGGGCAGAGGCTGCTTGGAATCATCTTCTCTTTTGTCTATTATCTCGATAACAGCCTTTTCGACAATGCCCAGGTTTCCCAGGGTATCGTTCCCTAATGTTTTCAGACCGGACAAAAGTGTGTCCTTTACACCCATCTATACGTCCTCCTTAAAGCTTCAGATTCAGGAAACTGTTATTAAAAGCCTTTTCTACCCCTCCCTGTATCTTTTCTCCCAGGCTCTTCTTCTTAAAGGTAGCCTCAAAGGCATCCATCCAATATTTCTCGTTATAATTATATTTCGGAAGCTTATCATTTTCAGTCAGGGCTTCATGATCTTCACCCTGCCTTATCTGCATTGATACCTTTCCCCTTACGGGATAGCCCTTTTTATTGAACATTGTATATGCGGCGGAAACCTGGGTCACCTGACCTCTGAAGCACATGGCTCCCCAGAAAAAGATCACATGTCTCGCAGGCTCTATGGTCAACAGAGCCAGAAGCCCGTCAATCTGATCCTGCACGCTGTATTTACTCTTTACCGCACTTGAAACCGCATTGATCATATTTGAAGCGGAAAAGTTGGTAACGGGGTTATCTCCCAGCATAAAGGCATCCATATTGTTCACGTCATCAAAAAGAAGCTCAAAGCTGAGTGTCGTGGAAGGAGGGGCATCAAACTGCTGCAGCTGGGTATTACCGCCGTCACCGCTGTACTTCATCTGCCGGCCCGCAGTGGTGTCAAGTCTCAAGGATGATGGATTATACTCCACCTCAATTGCTATATATCCGTTATCCTCAGCAACCCCCTTTATGTCGTTGTAATCGGAAACGACACCGCCCTTTAAGGCCTCATCTGCCTTTTTCATAAGATCACTTTCGATCTCTACAGCATCAGCTATACCCTGATTTATCGCTTCCTTATCAGGTTTATCCGGATCGAGATCTCCTACCTTGTTCACATTCCTGATACAGAGAACCGCCTTTGTGACAGCACCTATCGTGCTTTTGATCAGGTTTTGTGCACCCTTTTCGACTGCCATTATTTAGATCCCTCTTCTGCTCTTTTCATTCCTTAAACGCTTTTCCAGCTTATTCAAAACCTGCTCGGAAATGGCTCCCATACGGGATCTTACTCCCCTGTCCACCATCTCCTCTATGTCCATAACCTCTCTGTCGGTGAATGAGGTATTCGTGGTATTAACGACATTCCGGGTTGTTACCGTATTCTGATATGTGGTCTCATCCCTTGTTTCCTGATCCCTTTTTACCCTTGAATTCCGCCTTAGCTCCTCTATGTTCTCCTGTATCTCCTCTATATCAAGAGTGGCGTTTTCCCTGAAGATCAGCTCTTCTTTCCTTTCATTTCTTTCCTCCCTGATCTCTTCCGGCTGTGGCTCCTCCCTTTCCTGAAGTCTTCTTATTTCCTCTGCCGCCTCGGAAAGATTACTGTTTACGAGGCTAAGGTTCCCGGCTGCAGCCTGGGGATTGTCCATATATTGCTCTATGACATTGAATATCTCTCCTGAGCTGTCAGGAAAGATCCTCACTATCTCACGGAACAGTCTGTCCCTTCTTTCCTCCTCACTGCCTTCCTCTTCGCTTATGATGGAGGCAAGATCCACACCTTCGTCCAGTGCTTTCAGCGCTTCTCTTCTGGTACGCTCAGGACCTCCTGTCTCCTTGGTCTCCCTTTCAAAGCTCTGAATAAGGGTCATCATCTCATTATATTTCTCTACGTTGCTTAAGTTTTTCTCATTTAACCTGATAAGCTCTCTTTCGAAGGTTTCTGTTCCGTTATCTTCACTGATATTTGTAATGTTCTCTTCTTCGGTTACGGGGAAGCTCAGGTCGGCAGCTTCAATATTAACCTCATTCCTGAAGGTATCCCCTGTCCTTATGCTTTTCTCCGAAGAGCTTTGGTTTAAGATCCCGGTCTCACTTAAGTATCGGTTCTGCTCTGTCGTGCTTACGCTGTTTTCATATCTTTTTATGATCTCCCAGGCGGTCTCCACGGGAGCTGTGGGATGGATAACCGTAGCACCCTCAATATTTACCTCATTCCTGTATATATCCCCGTTCTCTGTATTTTCGTTTACCTGAACCTCTGTGCTGTATTCATTCCTTTCAGAAAGTCTGCTTTCATTCCTTTCATATTCGGCTCCCAGGTATTCATTACTTATCTCCTCCGGGCCCTCCCTGTAGATAATGTCAGCTCCTTCTGTGAGATATTCCTGATTATATATATCCCCTGCCGCGTTCATTTCCCGGGAGAAGCTGGAGATCCTTTCAAAAAGATTCTCGGAGGAACGGAACAGTATACTCCGGAAATCAAACCACTCACTATTTCCGTACGCCCTTTTCTCGAGGGTATTACTTATGATATTCTTCGCAATATCGAGGAAAAGAGCGCTTCCCAGGCTTTCGGTGATGTTTATACCGGTTTTTTCCCGGCTTATAAGCTCCCGCTCATAGGAATTAAAATTACGTTCAACGTTATTTTCCCTTCTTGTCTCCAAAGCTCCTGCGGAAGCTGTTTCAGAGTGCTGCCCGGAATCTTCACTTTCATTTTCAAGGTAAATTAACTCCGGACTGTTTAATAATTCCCTCTCCCTCGTCCTGTCGGTCAGTATCCTGTCTCTTAAACCGGCCTGTCCTGTAACGTTAACCTCTGAAATATTAAGGCTGTTTTCTGTGATGTTCCTGTTGAAATTCGATTCTGTCTGATTAACGGTACCCTTTTCCAACCGGTTTATTATGCTGTCGGAAAGAAAGACCTCATTAATATTTCCATCCGGACGGTTATCCCTGCTTAGCTGCCCGGAATCTTCACTTTCATTTTCAAGATAGATTAATTCCGGATTATTCCTTAATACCCTCTCCCTTATCCTGTCAGTCAGTATCCTCTTTGCGGATTCGGTCTGTCCTGTAACGGCAAACTCCGACATATTAAGGCTGTTTTCCGTTATGCTCCTGTTGAAATTCGATACTATCTGATAAACGGCACCCGTTTCCAGCCGGTTCATTATGCTGCGGGAAAGGAAGAGCTCATTATTTCTCTCCTCCTGCCTGTTAACCCTGTTTACGAGGCTAAGGAAGCTGTTCTTTATCTGATCCCCCTCATCAAAGATATCTCCAAGGAGATACATATTGATGAGCCTGTCCTCCTCCCGGCTCTCATCCACATAGCGCCTTACCTCGTTCATAAACCTGCGGTCGTCCCTTATACCCATCTTATAAAGAACATCCGTGATATAGGCCCGGTCCTGATAGGTGAGATGTGCATCCGCCGATACCGCGATCCTGTTTAGGACATTGTTTATGATCTCCAGCTTTTCCTCATTCCTGCTGTTAATAACGGTATTTCCGGCAACTGTGGTAAGGTCTCCCTCTGCGAGATAAACCTCAGGAGGGGTATTTGCAATATGGAGAAGCTCCTCCGGTCCGATATCACGTCCCAGAAAGGAATAATTCGCACTTATCCTGTCATAGAAGCTTTCATTGTCATGTACGAAGCTTCTTCTGGCCTTCAGTTCAATTGGTGAGCGTATCTTCAGCATTTATCGCTTTCCCGTCTGATTCGACAAGTATATCCGCCATCAGTGCCCGCCTCTTCGGAGGGTAGATACTGGCTGCCTTCTCACGGTCTTCCTTGCTGTCATTCTTTGAGCGGTTGCCGTCATGAGGGGTACCTCCGCCGGTATAAGGGGGATCCACATATTCCCACTTGCTGGCCGCTTCCTCACGGGTTTCCTTACTGTCATTTTTTGAATAGTTCGTTTTGTGGGACGTCCCGCTTCCGGTATATGGATCACCCTTTTTAAGAGTCCAGAGAGCCGCCCTGTCATTCTTACTCTCTTTCTGCATATCTTTCTTTGAAAGATTTTTGCTGCGGTTTTTCCAATGTGAGGTTCCGCTGCCCGTATATGGATCACCTTCTTGAAGGGTCCACTTGCTGGCCGCTTTCTCACGGGTCTCCTTACTGTCATTTTTTGAATAGTTCGTTTTGTGGGACGTCCCGCTTCCGGTATATGGATCACCATTTTTAAGAGTCCAGAGAGCCGCCCTGTCATTCTTACTCTTTTTCTGCATATCTTTCTTTGAAAGATTTACGCTGCGGTTTTTCTCATGTGAGGTTCCGCTGCCCGTATATGGATCATCTTTTTGAAGGGTCCACTTGCTGGCCGCTTTCTCACGGGTATCCTTACTGTCATTTTTTGAACGGTTATCGCCCTTGGAACCGCCGCTGCCCAGATATTCCTTCGCTGAAGTCAATGACCAGGAATCGCCCTTTTCCCAGGCAGGGCTTATCTGGTTGATCGTAAAGAGCTCTCTGTATGCGATCGTTGTGGTCTCGGTAAGAAGCTTACTCTGCTCGGCGTTCAGCTCTCCGTATTCCTTTGCGGTCACTGTGCAGCCTGTAAAGATATAGGCTCTGGCACAGTTGGTAAAGCTGATATTGTCTGCCCATCCGGGAGCAGGGCTTCTGTTTACATAGAGAACAAGGGGAAGTATAAGATCCGTTCCCAGAGTCAGCGGATCCAGGAATCCCATATTAAAGTCGGCGCTTCCTGATACTCCCACATAGCGCTCCACCTGGAAGGTAAAGGGCTTTGAAATGGGCTTTCTTAAAAGGTGAACGTAGTCATTAAGTCCCCCCTCCTGATAGTAGTCGAATTCGTTTTCCTTGGTAAAGACCCTGACGGAACGGCAGGGCAGCATAAATGCGGCCTCCACCTGAAGTGCAAAGGCATAGCTTACCGCAGGGTTCAATATGGCATTCTTTTTTGATCTGTCGTAATTTCCGCCTGACATTTTCTCTCCGTGCTCCCGTGCTGCTTACTGCTACATATTGAAGCTCACGGGCTTCATATCCAAAATGCTCTTTTCCTTCTTTTCTTTCGAGGGATTGAGGCTCGCATTTATGGTGGATATCTCACTGCACCATTTCCTCCGCTGCCTGTGTTCAAGCTTCAGGACATCATCCTCACTCCAGTGAAAATAGTAGGAAATAAAGGACATCTCCTTATAAAGCTCATCCTCGGGGTAAAGCCTCATCCCTCCCCGGTAAAATTTAGGGGTACCTCAAAGCTTTTGCCGCAGTCCGGACACACCGCCGTAAGGGTGGGGGGCTCTATATCGTTTATCCTCTGGTACATATCCTGGAGAAATGCAAGATCAGCAGTAAAAAGCTTCTCCACAAGAGTCGCCGTTATGCTGTCCACACCTTCCAGCTCGGTTATCACACGGCTCAATATAACAATTGTAAGATATGAGGGATTCTGCAAAACTCTCGGATCCCTGGTGGCGTAGATCTCGTCACCTGCCGTGGCGAGCCTCATTTTTCCTCTCCTGTGAAGCTCTCCCGTCGAATCCATATATCCCTTCGGTAAAGTGAATTCATAGATCGTTTCCATATTCTCTCCTCCGATAAAGCTGTTTCTGCTATGATGATCTTGTCTGCTTTAGGGGATGCATAAGCTAAAGCTTATGCATCCGAAAAACATACAAAATCTTGATTTTAGTTCGGAATTACCAGTTCCTCATATGCGAGCTCCACGCTTTCAATCGCAACGTCGGAGTTCTTTGCATCGAGGTCGGGAGCATTGTATTTTGCTACCCATGCATTGGTAAGAGTCCAGGTTCTGGTACCCGTAGGTGATGTCACCGTCTGTGTGGGAGCACCGGGATTGATATCGATAAGCTCTATCGTTACATCATATCTCGGCAGCTGTCCCCTTGTCTCGGAAACACACTCCTGTATCCATGTCTTAAAAGCACTCTCAAGGATGTAACCCATACGAAGGGTAACATTTCCATGCTTAACCAGTCCGGGGATCTTCACGGGAGCAAGGGAACCTGAATTACCCTGCCTGAATTCTATTACATCCACCGAACTTTCCACTCCTGTCACTTCGCTGAAAGCAGCTGTCCCGGCGATCTGGGAAACAGTGACCAGGAAATTCATTTTTGTCAACGGATAAAAAGATCCTTTACCGTTATCATAAGTATTCGCTGCCATAGTTATCTATTTCCTTTCTTTAGTTTAATATCAGCCCTCTCCGCCGCCTGCTTCCGCTGTGAACTGTGTGATGCGGAAGATTACAAACTCAGCGGGTCTGGAAGGAGCAATTCCTATGTTACAGATCAGTCTGCCGTTCATGATATCGTCCCTTGTCATTGTCGAAGGTCCGATCTCCACGAAGTAACTTGTTGCCGGTGAATCACCAGCCAGCATTCCGTTTCTCCACAGACCATCCAGGAAACCGGAAATAGTGATCTCCACTCTCTGCCAGAGTGTGTTGTCATTAGGCTCGAATACAACCCAGTTGGTATTGGCTTTGATGCTTTCCTCAACATAAATGAAGAGCCTTCGTACGTTGACATACTTGAAGGAGCTGTTGCTGGAGGCTGTACGTGCACCCCAGATACGGATCCCCTGTCCGGGAAGGGCCCTGATAAGGTTTATTCCCTCCGGGTTCAGGATATCCTGCTCACCCTTGGTATAGTTTGTCTTGAGACCGGTACAGAATACGATCTCGTTTGCAGGTGCCTTGTGAACACCCCTGTTAATGTCGGTACGGGAGAATACACCCATAACAGCTCCTGAAGGAGGAATGAAATCCGCCTTGTTGGAAGAGCGGTCAAATACCTGTATCCAGGGATGGTACATTGCCGCATAGGTCGAGTCGATCATATTGCGGTATTCAATGAGGTCTGCGGTCTTATAGAGATCTCCGGGCATATCCAGAACCGCGAAGCGGCTGTGAAGATTCTCACAGTGTCCCACAAGGGCAACTATCACTTCGGGCATGGTGACGCCGGGAACTGCCATCATGCTGACAACATTATTCTCTATAAAGGACTGTATTCCGCTTCTCTTGCCGGGGCCGTTGTCCTCACCGATAAATGTTGCTGCATTAACCTTGGATACCGAACCGTCGCTTCCTCCATCCAGGAAGAAGGCTCCGCTCTCCATCTCGTCACCGAGAATGGCCTCAACGGGGTTCTGTGCTTCCTTCAGCTGTTCGACTTCAACCTTTATAAGCTCGCTTCCTGCAAGACGTGTTCCGATATATCTGGGGTTGTCGGTATTGAAGCTGAGCTCCTGATAATTCTCGGCCTCGTCACCGAAACGTACTCCTAAATCAACCGTAACGAGATAAAGCAGTGCCTTGGGGATTATTGCGTCGTCCACCACATTGGCGGGAAGCTCATCCTCGAAGGTAACGATATTGTCAAAGATGGTCTTGATCCTGGTATAGGTTCCCTCGAATTCAACAATATCACCTTCCCTGAAGCCATCCAGACTCTTTGCCTTATAGCCCGTATCCGTCTCGGCAATAAGCTGAAGCTTATGCTTTTTTACAGTATTTAAAGTAACCTGTATCTTGTTTCCCCAGGTTCCGGGATTCTTTGCTTCTATCTTCAGGATTCCCTGACTGCTCTTTGCAGCCACAGCATCCTTAGGGGCAACACGCATTACGTAGCATCTTGTGCCGCCGTTAGCAAAGAACTGTTCTACGCTGTTGGCGAGGAACCTGTACTCACCGTAAGCAAATTCACTTAAGAATCCTCCAAACTGCTGTGTGAAGGACTTGAAACTGGTAACGAGCTGCGGTGCACCCTCGATGGGTCCCTTTTCAGCCATGCCCACAAAGCCGGCTGTACTCGTTCCTACTCCCTCTATACTACGCGGGGAATTATCATATTCCTCCACATATACTCCGGGTGAAAAATATTCTGCCATCTTAATATCTTTCCTTTCTTTTTAATAACGAACGACTCTGTCGTTCAACTTGCCGTCACTTTCATCTGTCCCGGCATGGTGATGCTAATGGAGCCTGCATATGAGCACATAAGCTTGCAATCCTGTGTAAGACAGGGCTTTCCCCCTATAATGATGGTTGGCTTCGTAGGTATCCACGTTCCTGCCGGAACGGGGGTGCAGGGCTGGGGAGTCAGAACTCCCAGCGCGGCTGCCGTAGCCGATGCCACAGCGGGGTTGGCAAGTGATGTACACATGCCGAAGGGACCCACATTTGTCATGGGGGCACAGTCCTGAATGGTTGCCGCCGGCTTTCCCTCCGTGAGCACCACTGTCTGTGATGTCACCTTTATCGGTGCCGGTGCGGTTCCGAATGTACAAAGCAGATTCGCACTCATTGCTGTTAACTGACTCAAGATAAAGCCTCCATATTTCTGAAATCCACCGTCTGAAATCTCACCTCGTCATTTACCTCATAGCGCACGAGATACCTGATATCCGCTCCGTCATCCCTGACCCGGAGAAGGTAATCCCCATCCTTTGTCACGGTTCCGAAGACCACGCGCATTACAGGTGAATTTGAAGTGAACTCTCCCTTTAAGGTTTCCTTCAGCCTGACAGATTGAGGTGTAACGTTATCAATGACCTCTATCTTTTCATAGCTTTGTTTGTCCGAAGACAATAGACCGTAGTAAATATCTTCCATTTCCACCTTGCCCGCTCCCGTTCTGAATACCTTTACGATACCTTTCTTCGCATCATACTCATTAAAGATGCAGACAGGCTTTCTTAAGTCCACTGCTTCGATCTTTTTAAGAAAAGGAAGAGTACCTGAGAAACTAAGTAAGCCTTCACCCTTAAACACACTCTCAGATGGCATCAGGAATATGTTCAAAACCGGCAGTCTTTCATCCAGTTCCCCGTAGAGAACCTCCTGCTCATAGGGCTCATATCCATATACTTCCAAACGCATAAGAAAATCTTCCCTGCCTGTATTGATGAATATAAAGACCCCCGTTCCTTTTGACTCCGGTCTCACGGCCAGGCCGTTTCTCATAAATAAAACATTTTTTTCGTCTACAATAGCTCCCGTCGTCGTATCCATAAGCCTGACCATAAGATCCAGTCTTGCACTAATAACAGAAGCTGCCACGATTTTTCTCCTCCTTTCATTAAACGTTTTTAAAACCTACTACTGGTCTTCGCCTGTGATACTCAGGCCGAAGCTTGCATCCACGACTCTCGGCGTTTCAATGATCTCGCCGCTTGACAGGTAAACAGGTGCCGCCTTATAGAACAGGCTTATCTGATATGGCTTGTTGATAGCCTGCCACACCCTTACCTTTTCCTCCAGACTTATCTTCGCCTGAGACAGTGTTATCGGAGGTTCCTGGGTCGTGAGCCAGGATTGAAGCTCGTCCGGGCGCACGGAATTATTATCGTTTACGATCTGTGCCACACGTCCGATGATCTTCTGTATATCCGGTGCCTTTAGTCCCATCTGGGAGGAACCGTTGATAAAAACCATATAATATAGAGCATATGGTCTGGGCGGCTTACTGAGCTCCGCTCTGCCTCTTTGCTGGAGGCGGGGAGTTGTGACCTGCACATCCTCTACTATGTCATAGAGATACAGGCCTACTATATAGTCCACGTCCTGTGAGAGTGGGGAACTTATCTCAATATTATTTGGAGAAGGAATGGGTTCCGGGCACATCTTCTCCCGGAGTGTCCTTACAATGTATGCACTTACATCAGAAATTATAGGATAATCCGCCATAGCTTCACCCTTCCTGCAGCGCTTCCAGTACTTCCTTCACCCTTGAATCCATAGTTGCTGTGAGACATACGGCATAATTTGTCTTTACCAGATACTCACAGTAGACATCAAAGAGATCTGTCGCATCATCCTCAGAAATATACGGGTCTTTCTGGGATACAGTACTGTATTTCAGGCTTTCCGTGTCCTTGCCACGGACCAGATTGTCATTACCGACTACAAATACAGAGCTCAAGACACCCTTTGACATGGTTGCGGTCCGCCTTCTGTCGTCATAGAAGTATCTGTAGTCCGTACACTTTCCGATTGTCTGAAGGTCTATATACTCCGGAGTTTTAGCTGTGTACTGGTTATAGATATATTTATTTTTCTTCGAACGCATCTTGTCCGCAAGAGTACCGGTAAGATCTTCCGCAGCCGAGTTTCCGCTGCGTGCAAACATTGATACCGCAGAGGTTGCGACAGCGATCTCGGAATCATTCATACTGTCAACATCCTTGTCGAATATACTGTCCAGAATAGAGAGTATGTCTTCCTCATTCAGTGAATTTCCGTTCTTGTCAGAGCCGCTGTCTCCTCCGTCTCCGGAACCGCTTCCCGAACCTGAGCCGCTTCCTGCACCGGAATCCGACCCGCTGCCTTCTCCGTCTCCGGAACCATCGCCCGAACCGTCTCCGGAGCCGTCTCCTGCGCTGCTGTCCGCTCCTGAGCCACTTCCCGCGCCGGAATCCGACCCGCTGCCTTCTCCGTCTCCGGAACCATCGCCCGAACCGTCTCCCGAGCCGCTGCCTGAGCCGGAACCACTTCCCGCGCCGCCGCCCGAGCCGGAACCGCTTCCCGAGCCGTTACCCGAGCCGGAACCGCTTCCCGAGCCGCTGCCCGAGCCCGAACCGCTGCCCGAGCCCGAACCGCTCCCATCGCCGCTGCCGGAGCCGGAACCGCTTCCCGAACCGTCTCCTGCCTTATCTCCGGCTTCATCTATCTTATCAAGCTGTGAGCTTGAAGCACCTGCAGCCTCAGCTCTGCCCTTCAGTTCGTTTATGGCATCCTTATTTCCCATGCCTGAGAGTGCACCGAGAGCCCCGGAAATATCAGCATTGGGATCCTTGGCAAGATCTGCCTTCGCGTCATTTAAGATGGAATCTGCAAGGTCATCCGCACTGCTCTTTCCTGTACGGGCTTCTTCATCTGCGATATCCTGATCCACGGCAGCTATCTGGGCATCCAGATCCTTTGCTCCCGCCAGATCATTATCGTCAAGGGCTGAATCCCTCTTTTTCTGCAGATCATTCTTTTTATCATTTAGTTCGTCCAGCTTCGTCTTCAGGCTGTCGTCGGAATTCTTTATCTGATCCTCCAGGTCTTTGAGCCACTTCATATGACTGTCAATGGATCCGTTTGCCTTTGGTGAGAATTCATCATTCTGCACCCCGCCGTACAGTCCGTCAGTCCAGATAATGCAGCCCTCCACATAGCTCAGCGCCTTTGATGCCACCTCGCGCTGCTTGTAGGCATCGATCAGAAATTCCAGCTCAGTCCTCTTTGCTTCGAGCTCGTCTGCCTGACTGTTCAGTGCGTTTTCGGCCGATGCGGCGCTTCCGCCCGAGGATATGGCTGAGGAGTATTCCTCTGAAACCCCCGCCGTGGCTGAACCCTCATATTTACCCTCTGCAAGGGAGAGAAGCGAGCTGTCAAGAAGATCCTTTTCGCTGTCGGAATGCTTTATCACACTTTCCTTTATATTGAGCACATCCCTAAGGTAATTGAT
Source organism: uncultured Lachnospiraceae bacterium (assembly GCA_947167135.1). Lineage (GTDB taxonomy): Bacteria > Bacillota > Clostridia > Lachnospirales > Lachnospiraceae > NK4A144. Next base: position 35,983 of record CAMVGV010000004.1, on the reverse strand, counting down.
GGGTCCGCCGGCACCGGATGCCGATGCCTCGTCTATTACCTGCTTAGAATACTCATACTCCGCATGCTGCAGCACCGGCTCACCGTCGGTAAGAGCCATGGATAGATATGTGGAATAGCTCTCCTGACATTTCTCGGTACTGTCCCCTATGGATGATAAAAGAGCATTATCGGCTACAAATGAAGGTCTCGGGATCTTGAAGCTCTCGTCCTCTTCCTCCTCCTCGCCGTCCTCACCGGATTCGGACACAGGCTCCTGATATTCCGCAAATTCATCATAGGTCGGCTGCAGAGGCTTCCACCAGCCGTTACTCTCATCATCCTCGGTAAATCCGTGCCTTACCGCGTCTCTCAGATCCCTGATGTAGTCCGGCTCACCCGATACATCATCCTCACTGTCGGAATCCAAAAAATCTCCGAAGGTTGTATAGTATTTCCCGTTTGCAAGCTCATACAGAACATCCAGCATATTGGTATCCGCAGAAGAGAGCTTGTTCATCACGATCTCCCTTCTTGTGGCATCCACCTTTGCCATAAGTGAATATATTATTTCCGCTTCCTCATCCTGTCCGGAATCCTTTAAGGTCTGGTAGCAGGCAAAGAGCCTTGCCAGATCGGCGTCGCACTTGTCGGTCTCATCATCCCTTAGATCCGTTGAGAAAAATGCCGTCAAAAGCCTGTAGGTATATACATCACCCCTCAGGTTTCCGCTCTCCTTCGAGTTTTTGGCCTTCAGGTAGTCATCCTCACTTATCTCATCCACATCCGTGGAGTTGGTGTATTGGAGCCACAGGGGGTTAAGCTCCGGAAGCCTGGAAAGATCGTAGGGATCCGGAATGTCAAAGGGATTAAGGGAATCCCCTGTCATCACGTCCGTGATGATGCCGTCCGCTCCAACGTAGTACTGAACGTACAGATCGGCAAGAGCCGATTCCGGAACCACCTCTCCGCTGTCTGTTATATCCGTGAGGCCCTCTGCATCAGTCACATTAAACCAGGATCCGTTTGAAAGCTCGGACTTATAGTACATATCCGTCTGATTGGAATCGCTGGCACTGTCAAGTGCTTTCTCATAAACCTGATCCGTCATACCGCTTAAATTTATGAGATAGGTTCCGATGAACAGCGTGGAATTCTCAATAGTATGGTTTGCGGCATAGGCCGAATACTTCATGACCTGGTTTTCGTTTATAAAAGCCATGGTATTCCTTCTGACGGCTGCAAAGAGCACAGCGACAGCCGCGAGTACTATCCCGATCTGTATGAAGGGCTTTAAACCCCTTTTCCCGTCTGATCTTTTTTTCATACTTTACTCTTCGGCGCTTTCCTTTGATGTGATCTTCTTATTGTCGGTGTCGAATCTTCCCACGGTCTTTAAGGATGACTCGGTAGTATAAAGCTCTATATTGAGTTCATTTAATCCGTTGCCCACAAGTCCCAGGTGCCTGAATTCCTTGTCGACGGGCAGTACCTCACCGGTGCCTAAGGGGGTCCCGTCCGTTGTGATTATCCTATAGAACTTTATGCCCTCGGATTCCAGCGGCGTGATCCTTATGGAAGCCATTCCCGTAACCTGACTCGTGGTCACGTCATAGGTTCCGAGATCTCCGGTCTCGTCCTTCCTTATGTCCATGGCTGTGGTGACATTTAAGGTTCCCGACTCCTCGTCCGGATTGATGAGACAGTCATCCACAAAATCATCCCCGTTATACAGACGTATCTTTACTTCCTTTACATTATCCTTTGTAAGCGCAAGATGCCGGAGTGTTTTGTCTATGGGAGTCCTCTCTCCGATCATCTCATTATCGCACCAAAGCTCGAAATCGCTTATCTCCACCGGAAAACCATCCGGAATAAATATGCTGAGCTCGAACATCTCCTTCTGGATAATGGATTTCAGGTAGTATTTTGCCTCGGTCGTATCCTTCTCGACATAGCTTTCTCCCACCACTGCGGTCTTCATATCCGCATCGGTTCCGGAAAGATAGGCACTTATCCCGCCGCAGGTAAGCTTGTCAAGGGAGTAGAGAGTCGTGGTATAGAGCTTCATGGTATCCAGCATGCTCTTTTGCATGTCCTCGTAATCCTTCTGCTCGGTCTCGTACTCCTCAAGGGTCATTGAGCCCATACGGTTCTTTGCAGCATAGACCTCCATATCCTTCTCTTTTTTGTCCAGATCCTTTATATACCCCTGATACGCGGCACGGACGGAAATATAGTTATTGAAGCTGTCCTCCACGCTCTGGTCCAGCTCATCCCTTGCTGCCTCCATATCCTTTCTGGCGCTTACGTAGTCCAGTACATTCTGGTAGAGAGTGTAGGGATCGTCATCTATCCAGCGGGCTCCGTCCATCGAACCCTTGAACCATTCCCTGGGTATCTTAATGAAAAGTATCCACTTATGCCCGTTCCAGTAGCTGTCTATCTGCTCAAGAAAGGCCTTATAGTCCTTCTTAAAGGCTCTTGCACTCACATCCTGATCATTAAGTGCCTGGTTCACGTATCCGGAGATCATCCTCATATCCCCGCCGTACTTACCGTTCATCAGGTTGTAATTGGTGCTGAGCTCCATCCTGGCGGTTGTTGCAGCCATACAGGCTTCGTAATAAGCCTCATCCCTGTCCTCCGCATACTGCTTCAATCCTTCCAGGGCGCTTCTGTCAATATCGGCTTCCACAAAGGGCTTCTCAAAGGTGTAGCCTGTGGTCACATCCAGGCCGATCTGCTTTGAAAGCTTTTTCAGATCCGCTTCCAGCGTGCGTCTGTCGCTTGCAATGGTATTGCTCAGGGTCTGCTGCTGCTTTTCCTGCCTGTCTATATCAGCCTGATTTGCTTCCCCTACCTTTAGTCTTGCCTTATTGTGGGCGATGCCGTCCTCAAGGGTCTTCAGTCTTTTTTCGTTAAAGTCAAGGTTCTCCTGGAGGGCCACAATATCGGTATAGAGATTATTGATGTTCTCATTTATCCCGAATACCGCATTCTGTACCTTGTGCTGCGCCACAAGTATATCGTTGGCGAGCTTCACAGGCTTAAACTCAAATTCCGAGGACTGGGCAAAGCTTAATTTCTGCGGAAACTTAAAGCTTAGGAGCGGTGACCATGAAAAGGTGGTGAGCTTCTTTTTCTTAAGCTTCAATGCCTTAATGGCGCTGTCCCTTGCTGCCTTTTTCGACTCCACTCCATCCTCCAGTCCCTCATAGCTTGCGCTGTTTTCAAGAGCCAGAGAGCGGCAGGTGTTCATCGTCATCACCTTTCCCGCAGCAAATGCATTCCCGGCAGGTAAGGAAAGACAAAGAAAGGATCCCGCAAGAAAAACGCATAACATTTTTTTTGCTTTATGCAGCATCTTCTTCGCTTTCCATAATCTCATAAAAATCGAAATATCCTCCCTTATCATTGCAGACAAAAGAGTAAACCAGACTTCCTCTGCTGAATGTATATATATATACGTTATAAGTATCGTCTATGGCATTTATAACTATGTCGTCGCTGTAATTCTCCGTGGTATCCATTTCCACGCGGCCGTTTAAGGTGTGCTTTTTCCTGTTCAGCGTGTTTATTGCCACAGCCTCCGGCATTATTACCGCGGAATTCCCTTCATACACGGGTTCACCGAGAATTTTTCTCAATTCCTCTATGGTCTCTGCCTTCAGGCTTCCGAATTTGAATACATCAGACAGCACATAGACCGCCTGCACCTTCTCGGAATCATCCGTAGCATCCTCGTCACCGGAAGCATAGTAGAGCGCATTGATATCGTTCATCACAACCGCGATATCGCTGCCCGTATTTTCATTTTCCTCATACAGGGTCTGGCTGCCGTAGTATATCTGCCTGACTTCCTCGGCACTTTTTCCGAGAAGAGAGCTGTAAACCACATCATCCGATGAAAAAGCTCCCTCATAAATGGTATTTCCGCCGCTGTCGTAGAGCCTTCCCTGACCCTCCTTTAAGCCGGCCACGAAGTCCCCGTCATATTCCTCGGACCCGTCCTCCCTGTAGAGTATCCCATGACCCTCATAGAGATTGTCATGAAAGTCGCCGTTATAATGAAGGACTCCGCTCCCGTAATACTGTGTTCCGCTGCCTTCATAGCGGTTCTTCTCAAAGGCACCGTCATAGAGCACCACCCCGTCGGGAGAAAACAGTGTCCCCTGACCGTTTACGTAGCCCTTGCTCACATCACCCTCATATGCCAGATACCCCGATTTCCCCTTGATCCTGACTCTGTTTGACGCAAGACGCAAAAGTATCGAATTATACGAATAGGTCCTTATACCGCCATCGGTCAGGGAAGAAAATATCTTTGTAGTGGCTCCTATATACCATATGCTTAAGATTCCGATTATCACTATTGCGGCATAGGCCAGCTTCTTGCTGACCATCCAGCCGAATATGGTATAATAATCGTTCTTGTGCTTTGGCCTGACATCCAGGAGACCGAAAATAAAATCCCTGATGCCTCCGATTATCCTGGTCTGGATAAAGTTCCAGCTGGTCCACAGACGGAGCTTGGAAACTATGGCGGCAAATCTGGATTTAATTGTCGAAAACAGAACGCTGAAGAGATTCTCTCCCATTTACCTTATCCTCATATACTGCCTATCCTGATAGCGCCGGGCTCCTCTTCCTCTGCCTCGCCGCTTAAGAACTTCTCACATTCAAAGATGTACCACTTAGCCATCTCATCCTCAGGGCACTCCTTTATTATTTCAGTCAGGTTGTTCCTTGCGAGATAGAAGTCCCTTGACTCAAAGTACTCCAGAGATTTTTCGAATTTCTCACGGTTTGCAAGCTTTAGCTGCCTCTGCCTTGCTTCGCAGGCATCCAGTACCTCATAAAGCTTTATCTTCCTGGTACGGTTCTGCAGCTCAATATAGCCTATGTATCTGTGCTGTCCGATATGTTCCCTCTCCACCATATCCTCTGTCACAACGAGCGGTATCTGCATCTTTTCAAACCAGGAGGCATATGCCTCCATTTCCGCGGAATCAGGTGATGTAAGGAAAACAAGGCTCTGGGTATTCACACCCACTACCCCGTAAATGAAGGAATTATAGTAAAGAAACGCAGAAATAAAGCCGGAATCCGGATCCGACATATTCCTGTGGAGGAACTGGACTGCTCTGTCCGTGACCATACGGCAGCTGTCGAGAAACAGGAACTGCAGTATGGAGAGTGAGCTGTCCTCGCTGACAAGGATACCTTCCTCGCTGTCCGTATATCGTTCCGTATATGAAACTATGTTCTTCAGACTCTTTATCCTTCTCTCTCCGTAGCCCTTATTCCCGGTGGATATCAGCATAAGGCTTCCCTGGATGTTTACGGCATCTCCGTTGTTTACGTCAAAAATGGAGTCCTTACCCATTATCATTTCGATATTCTTGGGAGCAAACCTGTAATATCCCTCAAATATCCTGAATTTATCGTAATTGATCTCCTCTATTCTCTTGGCCATTTCACTTAAGGAATTCCACATAGCCTTCATGTCCCTGGCAGGGGTTTCCGGAACCCTGATCTTGGTCCTTCCGAGGGCAACGTCATTTATGGCAAGCTCAAATTCATGGAGATCCAGTCCCTGCAGATATGAAACAAAGCCAATAAGGACACTTCCTAAAACAAATGCCAGAATGAAGGCTCCGAGCACCCAATAGGTACGGCGCCAGAATCCCAGGCTGTACTCTCCCGAAAAATAGAGACCCACAAGGGCATATTTTGCCGAAGGCTTCCCGTCTCTTACCCCGGTTGCCTTCAGATCCATATAATCAAGCTTTATATTGTCGACAACGGTGGACTCGTGTCTGGCAAGGGAATCCCTCAGGGTGGTAAGGCCGCTTCCGTAGGCAAAGGACGCGTTTCTTCTGTTGTTTCCTATGCCGGAGACCACTATCATCCCGTCTCTTATCCGCATTATGAAGACATCCCTGAAAAATGTGGCATTATCCCCGCTCTTCATATAATCCTTTATGGATCCCGAAAGCCTCCCGTACTCATCGCTCAGATAGAAATTCCTGTCTCCATAATCGTAGCTGTCCAGATCTCCGAGATCCGGCAGCACATAATCCAGCGAAAGCCGGGCATATCTGTCGTTCTCCTCCTCAGAGACATTCAAGTAGGATGATCTCATGACCTGGAATGTAATGAAAAGCAGCACGAAAAAGATGATATCCATTATCACAAAGATGTACACCATACGGTTTCTTCTCTGGAGCATAAAAAACGCAAATACCAGAAAGGCGAGCCAGAGTACCAGTGTGATAAGCCAGGCAGACACATATTCCCTGTACAGTGAGATCTGCTGCGTAATCGAGAAATGCATTTTATCCACCAGTGTCTTCACCCTGCTGTCGGGAACAAATAAACCGGTGGGTTCATCCCTCTCCGTCAGAACCGATAAAACACCGTCTTCATACCTGGCATCCGTAAACATGGTTCCGCTGGGATTATCCTTGAAAAGGATGCTGTCCGGGACAGTCAGCTCGGAAACGTCTTTTTTCTCCCTGTTGTCCATCACCGTTATGCTGTCGGTGACCGGAATTATACTGTCCTTTTCAAAATCGTAAACATTTATATCATCTCCCTGGTAGCTCACCATTGTGACAAAGAGGAGACTTCCGTCCTGTGACAGATGGTAGGTAACTCCGTTTGTATCGAGTAGGAAACGCTCAGTGGAACCCATCACCTTGAGGTCCTGTGTAAAGGAAAAGATCCTGAACACCCTCACGATGTCTCCGTCCTTCGTAGTCTCCAGCGAGGAAAACAGGGCATAGATCCCGTTGTCTCCGAGACAGAGGTCGTCAAAGAACTGCTCCCCGAGATCCTCGGAATTTACCATGGCTTTTACGTCGCCATCGGTATTTATAAGATATATCAGTCCCTTTTCATTCCAGTTTTCGCCGAAATAAACTCCGGAATTTGTAGCGATCCCGCTGTCAGCGATGGTATATTCCGGATCATGGCTCATCCCCGAAAGGGCATCAGACAGTAAGACCAGGGATACGACTACACTAAGTATTGCCAAACAGGCTATTATCCTTGCGCGTATGTTCATTGCAAAAGCGACTCCGTTCCGATATTCTTGAAGCTGTTAAAAAAGATCCTTAAAAACGGCACATCTCCCAATACAAGATGGGAAAACAGAAGGATCAGTGCGATTATCATCAGTATCATGCATATCCAGAAAAGTATCCCGAAAAGAGTGTCCGAATTTCTGTAGAAGAAGCTTTTTATCGTCAGGATTATGCCTCTCTTTTTCACGGGGGTGGAAGCGATCTTCAGATCCCTGTAGATCTCCGTGAATCTGCTGTAGCTCCGGTTATTCATCTTCTTCGAGAGAAGGATATAGCTTATATTCTTTTCACTCTGCTTTGTGGACAAAATGTCTAAAAGAATCCTCGCACACTCGGTGGCACAGTCCTTTTCGGTCTTTGTCCTGTCCAGCTCCTCCAGATCCACGGAAAAGCTCAAGAATACGCTGTCGTCCTTTGAAAGATTTATCTTTTTCTGACTGAGTATGAGAAAAAGCAGTGCCGGAGGCAGATAAGACGCGATACAGGCCAGAATGATGCTCTCACATATCGACTCACAGCGTTCCAGGGTGTAAGCCTCTCCCACAAAAAAGCGGTAAAGCTCCCTTTCCATTCTGTATGGAAAAACCAGACAGAAGACCTGTCCGAAGGAAAAGGCCTCTATAAGCGGGCTCTCCTCCTCGGATCTCCACAATCTGTATATCTCCATAAAATCGCGCACCGTCCTATGATCCTTTATGACGAGAAGGGTATATAGACCCTTCTCTCCGGACCCGGTGTTTCCCGCTATGAAACAGTCGTTTACCTTTCCCTCAAAGACCGTAGATATTGTGGTATAGCTGTTGTCCCTTGAGGCGTATATCATGCCTTTTCCTCAGGTTTATCTTCCGGAGATATAACCTCTCCTGCCGGACCTGCATCCAGCATCTTCTTCTTTACAATTGCGTAAGCGTAGGTACAAATTACGGGCATATCCGTACAGTAGATACGTATCTCGTATACACCCTCCTTCGCAGGAGCCGTATAAATGCCGTCTGAGCTTATTTCTCCGCTGCCCGGGCTTGTAAGCTCATAGGTTATGCTGCAGGCCCTCATATTGTTGAACCTGACTCCAAAGAAATGGCTCTCCTTGCCGCCCATGATAACGGTGGGCGTATCAACGGAAATGCTCTTGTCGTAATAATCCTCTGTAAGTGCGATATCATCTCCTGAAGGGAAGCGTATTGCGACCCATTTAAATGTCAGCACGAGATAATCCACATTCCTTAAGAGCTTTGCAGCAACAACGAAGCTGCCTTTCTCATTTAAGACCTTCACTGCGGTTTCCACATCTGCAAGGACATTGCTGGAATGGCTGAAAAGTCCGGGATTTCCGTATATGACACTCTTCTGGTTTGCACCCATTTCCGGTGTGTCGGAAACATAATTGTATCCTATATCCACATACACGTTTCCGGGTCCCAGTCCATGGGCTATCTCTCCGGAATACCTGATCTCTCCTTCTCTGGCGTTCCTGCCGAGAGGCACCTCGAGGACACCGGTGGCTATATTTGAAAACTCGCTCTTCTCCCCGCCCTTTGATACCGGAAGCGTCTTCTCCTCCTTTTCCTTCTCCTTCTTCAGCTCCACATCCTTCTGATAATAGGACAGATAATTATTTCTCATTATCTCCTGAGCCGGTGTAAGGACATACTTCTTTTCGGAGGGATCCTCGATCTTCTCCACGATGTAATTACCGGGATTTCTGACAAGCTTGATGTCGGCAAGACTTATGGAATCGTCTCCCTGTCCCATGCTCCACATTTCGAGATTGATCTTTCCGGTTTCACGGCTCACAAGCTCAAGCGGTGAAGAATGGCTCAAAACCACCCTCAAAGCAAAGTGTGAAGCGGTCTTTATCGCGTTGTCATCCTCAAATGCAGTGGCGGAGCCGCTCCGGAGTATCAGCTCGCTTTCCTCCGCCTCGGTATCCATAACCCTTACCCAATACTCTTTTTTGTAGGATTCGCCCTTTTGAAGGAAAAGGTCTTCCGCTCCGATCTCCATCACGTTCTCACCTTCAGGGGTCACGAATACCGGGATCTCCAGTATGCCTCTGCAGCTTAAGGATACATCCGCATCACTTAATTTCTTTATCTCCAGAACTATCTTGACGTTTTTGCCGCGGCATACGGTTGCGGGTATCATTACCTCACCCGAAAAGTTCTCGCTCTTAAACAGGGTTTCCTTCGTCAGAAATTCTGTTTCGGGATTGTACGGGATATCATTGTCATCCCGGTCTGTAAGAAAGAGCTCATAGCTTTCCGCTATCCTGTTGTACTCGTATTCCTTTTCGTCTTCCTTGTGGTTCACCGAATAGACACTGTGAACATCCTGCTCCTTATAACGGATCTTTAAGGTAACCATATCAGTCTTCAGACTGTCAAAGCCCTCGATGGCGGAAAGCTTCTTTACCACCGAGGTATCGAGGATTATTTCTCTCCCCGTGCCGTCCAGGGCTACACCGCTTTCCACAAGAATGGAGATGTCATCCAGGCTGAAAACCCCCATACCGCATACTACACCGGAGCCGTACATCATACCGTTTAAAAAACGCCCCTTGTTGATGTGGTAGTTCTGTTCTGCCTGAAAATCCGCACTTGTCAATAGTTTTCCCGGATAATAACGGTTTCTCTCAAAAGGATATAATTGACTGTTGCTCATGTTTTGCCGATGCCTCTCCTTTCTTTCTGTAAGGCCGGATCACTTACCGGCCGGTCTCTCTCCCTTTAGCTAAGTAAAACACCTTTTCTTTTTTTGTTTGGATCCGGCATGAATAAGATCAACCCGCAGAGCAGTATGCTCACAACCGAGATGATAATAAGCCATATCCGATTACCGCTTTTCGGCACATTCACAGGTTCACTGTATGTATTCTCTCCCCTGTCTCCGTTGCTTCCGCCTGCAGAGAGAGCTGCCGCGCTTTGTTCCGTCAGCTGGTCTCCCCTCACTATCACCGTATAATCCGACGCGTGCGTGAACTCGAACAGGGCATTCCCGTTTCTGTCCACCTCTGAGGATGAGACAAACTCCATACTGTTGTTTTCATCATTGTAGTAGTACAGGTTGGCAAACAGTCCCTTATTGTCCCGTCCCATATTGATGCTTAGGATGGCCGTAAACCCGAATTCACCGTCATGATTTAATGTAATGTTGGTATGGGGATATACATCCGCCACCTGGTTAACTATGGACGAAGGGATATTCTTCGTATTAAGCCTTACCCCGAGATCTATGTCTTTCTCCGGATCCCCGCCGAAGCTCAAACCGTTAACCGTCCATTTCAGATCCTCATTGAGGTCGAAGCAGACGGTCACATCCCTGTCTGACATCTTCTGAAGCATAGACTTGGGAACCTCGGTGGCTCCGTTCATATTAATGGTGATCCTTGCCGGATCTTCGGCATTGCCTGCCTCGGTCTCAATCTTATCCCAGCCTGCCGTTTTCTCTCTTCCTATGAGGATACCGTCTGATGCATCCTCTATATAGGGTATCCTGTCAGGTATGTCGTCGTCCTTTTTATCCTCCTCACCGTTTTCTTCGGCAGCCTTCTTGTCCTCGGCAGCCTTTACTCTTTCATCAACGGTCTTCTTTCCCTTGTCTTCTCCGGCTCCGCCTGAACCTCCTGCGCCGCCTGCTCCTCCGGCTCCGCCTGCTCCTGCCGCTCCGCCTGAGCCTCCGGCTCCGCCTGCTGCGCCTCCGGAAGCTGCGTCTCCGTCTTTCTTATCCTTTGCTTCCTTGGTACTTATCTTTGCTTCCTTAATATCACTTAAGTTTCCGGCCTTGTCCTCGATCACACAGTATGCCACATAGGCAGTCTGCGCCTTGAGGCCGTCGATATCAAATTTGCCGTCCTCATTTCTTATCCCGCTGCTCTTTATAGCCTCATCCTTCGGCTTCTTGTCCTTCTTTGGCAGCACCTTGCAATAAAAGTATTTCACACCGCTTTCGCTGTCACTGCCCTTCACCTCAACCGTGGCCCTGGTATCCTCGGGAGTAGACTTTGCGGATTCGATCTCCGGCTTCTTATTGTCGTACCAAATTCCCTTGCTGGAGACATAGTACTCATTACCCACCTTATCCGTGATCTTTGCATAGACAAAGTTCAGCTTATTCTCCTTTAATCCGGGTTTCGAAGAACTATCATAGTCCTCCCAGCCGTTCTTATCGTCCTTTACGGCGCTGTCAAGATCACTCTTTGTGGTGTAGCACTTATTGGCGATAAAGAACTGGATCTTTGATACACCTGATCCTCCGGAATCCTCCCCGGTAATGGTGATCTTCTTTCCTTCCTTTACATAGGCCTCTGTCTTTTTGCTGTCCTGAAGCTTGGTATAGCTCTTATCGTTGACCTTTATCTTTCCCGTGGGTGCCGTGCTGTCAAAATTGACGGGTCCCGCCATAGCTGTAACCACGGCTCCGTTACCGGAAACCTTTACGTAGACTCCCTTTGATACACCCTTACCATTGCCGGTCATCTTATAGGTTTTCGAATACGGACCGGCAGCTTCTCCCGCAACGGTATATCCTTCGGCAGAAATATCAACGCTGTCCTTATACCATTCAGCGATCTCGCTTTTACCGTTATACAAAAGCTTCACGTCCGCTGTAGCCTGATAAATTTTGAATGTAACCGATCCCTTTCCCTCGTAGTTATTCGCTCCGGATACGGTGACGGATGCCTGTCCGGGATTTACATTATTAAAGAACTGGGCGGTATAATCCACATCTCTTTTCAGAACCTTATTATTAAGACTCTTATCTGTTACAACAACATCCTCTATCGGCACTCCCTTATATACCGAATCCGATGCCTCCACTATGACGTTATCCTTAAATGATCTCTTTGTAACATGCGAAGTGACCTTCTGCTCCGTTTTCTTTGTTGATTTATTGATGATTTCAGTCACATACTCTCCGACATCGGTCATCACCGGATTGTCGTTATCAAGACCGTTAAGCCTGAATGACACTTGATCCTTATGCTTCTCATAATACTCATTGTGACTGACGGTAGGATAGGCTCCGCCATCATATACCACGTCATACCCCTCAAAATTAAAACCTTCATTGCCAACAGAAGCCGCAGCGCCCCTCACCGCATATATGGAAAAGTGATCCGCATTTACGCTTGCGGTTCCCTCATTCATATCAACCTGCGTACTCAGCTCCTCCGCACTCTGTAGGGAGTCATCAAGGTGATATACCTTTACTTCTCTGTCTGCACTGTCCGCTATGGAGAAGCTTACCTTCACGTTTCCATACCTGGTATCAGGCTGTATCTCATTACCGTCTTTGTCGAGGATAGTAATATCAAAGGACATAACATCCCCGGATCTCTCCTCCGGATTTTCCCCGTCTCCAAGGACGGTATCCTCTATCCTCTCACCTTCGGATCCTTCGATCTTCCTTACTTTCAGTACCGCTCCGGCAGGAAAGACCCCTTCCGGTGCGCTCAGAGAGATCTTTGTTCCTCCCACGACCGAAAACTCTTTGAATTCCGGCCAATTCCCGGGATCCTTTTCTTCCGCACCTTCGGAAGTCCCGGTTTCATCGGCGTTCCCGACGTCATCTGCGCTGACGGATTCATCGGTATTACCGATATCATCCGTGTCCTTATCCTCTTCTCTTAAGGCGTTGTCTTCATTCTCAATATCATCGGCGCTCACAGTGTCTCCGGCGGTTTCCCCGGTCTTTTCTCCGCCTTCCATGTCAGTATCCGTCTCTTTTTCCTCTTCGGTAGAGGCTTCCTCCTCCGCCTCCGTGATGACAACGGTTATCTCCGGAAGCTCAACGTCCGAGGTCAGGCCGTAAGCCTTTATATCCGGCACGAATACGAACCTGTCTCCCTCTCTCACAGCCTGGAAATATGTGCCGTATTCACTCCTGTCCCTGTCGATATTCCAGCTTACATCCTTCAGGACCCGTTCCTCCCCTTCAGAAAGAAGGTGAAGCTCTTCGTCTTCTTCCGCAGCATATACCCTGACCGGGCCAAATGCGGTTAATATGCTGTCCACTATAGCGCTTGCGGAAGGCTCTCCCGTGGAGCTTCCGGCATCACCGCTGTTTTCCTCGCTGCCGCTGCTTCCCTGATCATCACCTGTTCCGGTGCTGTCCGTACTCCCGGAGCCGCTTCCGTCACTTTCTTCACCACTGCTGCTCTGCGCTTCATCACTGCTATCGTTTCCTCCGTCGCCGGAAGTATCATCATTTCCGCTGTCGGCGTCTTCGTTTCCGCTGCTGTCATCATTTCCGCTGCTGTTGTCGTCACTTCCACTCTCAGTATCATCATTTCCGCTGTCTGTATTGTCTTCAGTGACAGCATTATCCGCATCAGTGCTGTTTTTGTCAGCTGCATCACTGTCTGCCTCATTCTCCGTTGAAGGAGCCGTTTCCTCCTGAGCAGGATTCTCCGTGGGTCGGGTACTGTTCTCATCCGTGCTTTCCGAAGGAGTCTCTTCGGTTGAGCTTTCTTCCTCCGAAGCCTCTGTTGAAGAAACCTCCTCCGTGGCAGCCTCTGTAGCCGCTTCGGTGGCAGCCTCTGTAGCCGCCTCTGTAGCCGCTTCGGTAGCAGCCTCTGTAGCCGCTTCAGTAGCCGCTTCGGTAGTTTCTTCCGTAGAAGTGTCCTCTTTTTCCTCTTTATCCGAATAAAGGGTGACCCTCAATTCATCAGGGAATTGTATATCCTTCTTTTTGGAACCGATAGGGAGATACTGATATGAAATATCCTCCGGCAGTTCCTCAAAGGAGGTTATGACCCTTCCGTTCACGGAGGTATCCGCATTGGCAATATAGCTCCCGATATTAAGGGTGCTGCTTAGCACTGCCACCGAAAGTGTGGCTGCAAAAGCCTTTTTTCTGAACGAACTTAATTTACTCCATTTCTTCCTAAACATATCAAACCCCCGCTTCCCGAAAGTTAAACTTTCTGAGGCATAATCAGGATCCGCTGAAAGATATTTAAAAAAATACAATTTATTTTATCATATTTCAGCAGAATTTCACTATTTTTTTTAAATATAGTAGCCTTTTCCCGCCGTTTAGTTCATTTTAGTTCAAGCAATGCCAGAGCTGCGGAAATCCTTATGCATCCGGACAGCCCTATTATAGGCATTTCTATCACTGCTTATTATTTTGTACGAGAAAAGCGGCTGTCTGGCACTTTGACTTTTGGCGCTTTAATCATGTTATGATCCGGACGCCAAAAGTCACATTTTGATTAAATACGGATGGTGACAATTACTTTTGGCGCTTTAATCATGTTATAATCATCCTGTCACCAAAGGTACCGAAGCATCGTTTTTATTGATCCGTATGTACATTAATCCAAGAATACACATACTGTCCGGGGCAATAAGGAATGTCGCGCTCTTAAAGATCATTGCGGCCATCTTTGAGGGCATTCTCCGGCTCATGCTGAAAAAAGGAACGCCCCTGAGTCCCGATATGATCGATATCGTGCTCTGGCGTTCCCAGTTTCTGATCTCTGCAGTGCAGATAATACTTACATTTGTGCTGTTCTTTAACTCCTGGAAAAAACTGACCCGCTATATTGATGTGATCCCGGAGGATGACCGGAAAGCTATGGGGTCTCTGCAGGAGGAATTCTTCGGTGAAAACATCGCCTCCCTTTCCGTGACCTCAATAAAAAATCTCATTGAGCTCTGGGCCGTGATCTTTACCGGAGCGGAGCTTTTGTACCTCTTTACCTCCCTGATGTACAGGAGATTCACATCCCTTTTGATGCTTGCCCTGTATAACGGAAGCACCGTTTCCGCTAATTTCTTTGTAATGCTCTACAATATGACCCATGGCTTCAAATATCAGGAGATACTCTCATCCATCCTTCTCGGTGTGTTCATAACCGGGATATTCCTGAATGACAGGATTTTAAAGCTTTCCTCGCTTTCGGTCCTTCTCATATTCCTGCTGGTCTTCGCTCTGTTCGATATGCAGACGGTAAACATAATGGGCCGTGACATCGGTCTCGTCTGGACCTCCGTGGTCTGCCACGCTTCCGAGACTATCGGTCTCTTCCTCCTGTCCTTCTATCTCTCAAAACATTATAAAGGTCTGTGATCAGAAGAACCTTATCTTCTTTACCATGTCTATGAATTCCCTGTTGTTTCTCGTATGACTGAAGAGGTCTATGAGCTTCTCCGTTGCATCATCACTTTTCAGCCCGTTCAGCGCCTTATGAATGATGTCAGCAGCCTCCTGCTCCTCCCTGGTAAGGAGAAGGTCGTCGCGCCGGGTGCTGGATTTCTGAAGATCAATGGCGGGGAATACCCTCTTTTCCTGCAGCTTCCTGTTCAGCACCATTTCCATATTTCCCGTACCCTTGAATTCCTCGTACACCACATCATCCATCTTGCTTCCGGTATCCACAAGTGCTGTGGCAAGAACGGTCAGGCTTCCGCCCTCTCTCATATTACGGGCAGCACCGAAAAATCTCTTCGGCATATGCAGTGCTGCGGGATCAAGACCACCGGACAGCGTCCTTCCGGAAGGCGGAACAGTAAGGTTATAGGCTCTTGCAAGCCTTGTGATGGAATCAAGGAGTATCATAACGTCCTGCTTATGCTCGACCAGCCTCCTTGCCCTCTCAATGACCATTTCCGAAACCCTCTTATGATGCTCCGGCAGCTCGTCAAAGGTCGAATATATGACCTCCACATTCTTTCCCTGAATGGATTCTTTTATATCCGTAACCTCCTCGGGACGCTCGTCGATAAGGAGGATTATAAGCCTTATATCCGGATAGGACTTTGTGACCGCCTTTGCAATATTCTTTAATAAAGTGGTCTTTCCGGCCTTCGGAGGGGAGACTATCATTCCTCTCTGTCCCTTGCCCACAGGGCTAATGAGATCCATCATCCTCATGGCCATATTGTTGTTGCCGCTCTCCAGGTTCAGCCTCTGATCCGGGAATATGGGTGTCATATCCTCAAAATTATACCTGTGCTGGGCCTCCGCAGGGGAATAGCCGTTCACGGTCTTCACATATAGAAGCGCCGAGAACTTCTCACCCTGGGTCTTTACCCTGGTATTTCCCACTATGATGTCCCCGGTCTTCAGATTGAACCTCCGTATCTGGCTCGGGGCGACATATACATCATTCTCTCCCGGCAGATAGTTTTCACATCTTATGAAGCCGTAACCGTCAGCCATAACCTCCAGTATGCCGTCGGCAGTCTCACCGGAGTCAAGAGCCTCCTTCTCCTGCGAGATCCTTTCGATCTCGGAGGAGTCCCCCTCTTCCTTTTCCGCCTTTTCTGATCTGCCTTCACTTTTGGAAGCCTGAGCCTCCTTTTCCCTTTTGGCAGCATCCTCCCTTTCCATCTTGTCGGCCTCTTCCACCAGGAGATCTATTATCTCACTCTTTTTCATGGTGGAAATGCCCTTAATGCCTCTGGACTTAGCCAGCTCCTTTAATTGCGCTAACGGTAGTGTCTCTAGTTTTTCTCTCATACATCCTCTTTTTCTGGGTTTTTTCCGGATAAACGGAACACCGACGGGAAACAGATCATTTCCTTTCCCGGCAAACGAAATATTGAACGACTTGCATTATACACCATTCCTTCCGCAAAATGCAAGGCTTTAGGGTCTGCTTATATCAGCGCTTGTATCAGGTGATGACCCTCACGTATACCTCTGTCCAGGCCGGGAGAAAGCCCGAGCGTATGCCGGTATCCAGTGAAAGGGAATGGCTCTCACTGGTTCCGTAGAAGGGGATATGCCCCCTTTCAAAAACCTTCTTTTTCATTTTTTCCGTGAGGTAGACCGCAAGGCCATGGCCCCTGAACTCCGGCTGCACATCTATCCCGATCTGCCAGAGATTCTTCCCGTCCTCCGAAACCCCGGACATCCCAGCGATCCTCTCCTTATCCCCCTTCTCCGTAAGTAAGAGCCCTATTCTGTCCGGCTGCCTCTTCGAAAAAACCAGTGCATGCCTGAAAGGATTGTCTTCTCCGTACCTTTCCCTCCACTCCGCTATCTCCTTATCGTAGAGCCAGTATTCATCGAAGGGTATATCCTCATACTCATTGTCGGTGAAAGACGGGTCCGGCAGCATATATACATGGGTATCCATTATCTCAAACCCAAATTCATTAAGCATCCTGTCAAGCTCTCTTAAGTTCTCGAACTTACAGAACCACTCCACCTTATAGTCCGAATACTTTTCCCTGACCCGGTCGATTATCTTCGGATCCGCCATTATATAGGCATCACCCTTATATATGATGGCACGGAAAAAAGGTGAGACATTGTCAACGAGCCTTGCTCCCGGAAGCTCTGCGCTCTCATTTATCATGATGCCGTATTCATTTTCCCTTTTGCAGTTTGTATCCAGCCTGAACTGCTCTCTTGCGTAACTGTCTATGTCTATGTTCATTAACTTAGTCTTCCTTCTTCAAAGATCCTTCCTGTTGCTTCGCTCAGGATGACACTGATACGCTCAGGATGACACCATCTCAATTATCTTCTCCCCGATCTCCCTTAGCGTATACCCTTCCTCACTCTGTCTCCGTATGAGCACCGTCCTTATCCCGAGAGCCTCCGCAGCGTCAAGTTTTTCCTTAAAGCCTCCTGCCCTGCCGCCGTCCTTGGTCACGAGCCAGCTTACATGATTCTCCCTGAAGGCTTTCAGGTTTTCTTCATAGGAAAAGGGGCCTTTGGCGTATATCACCCTTGAAAGCTTAAGCTTCCTGCATATCTCACGGGATTCCGCGGTGCCAAGCACTCTGACCACCAGCCTTTTTTCGTAGTCCGGTATGACGCAGTATTTATGAAGCTCCTTGGCTCCGGTTGATACGAAGATCCGCCCGTCTGTACCCTTTAGATACTCTGCCGCCTCCCCTACGCTGTCAAAAACCGCCTCAAAGCCTTCTTCCCCGGTCTCAGGAGAAACCCCGCTCTCACGGATAAGCCTTAGATACCTTACTCCCTCCTTTAAGGACGCAGACTTTATATTCTCACTTGCGAGGACCGCATAGGGGTGGGTCGCGTCCACGATCAGATCAAAGGAAGGAATAAGCTCCCGCATTCCCTCTTCGTCAAGCCTTCCTGTCCTTACGGAAATATGCTGATCCTCCCTAAGAAGCTCCCTTCCGTAAGCTGTAGCTACGCTCACGAGAGTATCGACAGCATTCTCACTTAAGAATGAGGCTAAAAGCCTGCCCTCACTGGTTCCTCCGAAAAGAAGCACCCTCATAAAAGCCTGTACCTCTCTCCGCCGCTTAAGCTGTCAAAGGTTATCATTTCGTTATAAACCTTAAGCGCCATATCAAGAAGGGGGATCAGCATAAGGGCGCCGCAGCCCTCCCCGGT
This sequence comes from uncultured Lachnospiraceae bacterium, assembly GCA_947167135.1. Taxonomy (GTDB): domain Bacteria; phylum Bacillota; class Clostridia; order Lachnospirales; family Lachnospiraceae; genus NK4A144. The sequence continues at coordinate 17,586 of CAMVGV010000004.1, read as the reverse complement.
AAACATTCCTCCGTCTATCACGGGAGAAAGACCGAGGGCTTCCATTATAAGCCCCTCCCCGCTCTCCTTTGAAGAGTGGGACGGCAGCATATACTCCGAAGTAAGCTTATTCATCCTGAAAGCCAGGAGTGCCGCTACAGCTGAAATAAAGCCGTCTATGATGACCGGTATCCTGTATACGGCGCCTCCGAGAAAAACCCCGGTAAGTCCCGCTATATCCAGTCCGCCCATCTTACTTATGATGTCAAGGGGATCATTCTTATCGGGTGAGTGTCTTTTTAGTATGGCCTTCACCACGGCAGTCTTCCGTGAAAGTCCCTCCCCGGAAAGCCCCGCGCCCCTTCCCGTTACGGATTTCGGCTCCGCATCAAGAAGAAAGGCCGTGAGGGCACTGCTTACCGTAGTATTTCCTATCCCCATTTCTCCTGTTGCTATAAGGTCATATCCCTTTTTCTTAAGGGAGCCCGCCATGGCTATCCCGGTAAGAACGGCTCTTTCCGCTTCCTCCCGTGTCATTGCTTCCTCCCTTGCGATGTTCCCGGTGCCTGAACGCACCTTGACCTTAGGATCCGTAAGCCCCGGTATATCCTCCCTTATTCCCATATCCACGGGAAAAACCTTAACCTTCGCATACTCTGCAAGCTTTGAGGCTGAGGTATCCCCTTTAAGAAAATTACCGGAAACGACCCCGGTCATATGCTGTCCTGTCTGGGTCACACCCTCTTCCACTACCCCGTTATCCGCGCACATTATGATAAGGGCACGCTTCCTTAAAGAAAAAGAGGCTTCTCCCCTGATCCCTGCGATCCTTACGATCAGGTCTTCAAATTTGCCGAAACTTTTCAAGGGCTTTGCGATATTAAGCCAGTGCGCCGCTGCTTTCTCTATGGCTTCCTTATCCGGCTCCCTTATCTCTTTAAGGAGCTGATCCAGCTTCCCGGACAATCCCTTCACACTCCCTCATCCATTATTCTGTATATCCTGTCCATATCAAGGCTTTTTCTAAGTGTTTCGGAAAGAAGCCTGTACTCCCTTTCCTTATATTCCTTCATATCAAAGGCGCTCCCTCCGAAGGTCTCTTTCGGAAATCCCCGTCTTTCAAGGAGAGCCTTTATTATGGTCTCTGATATCTCCTTCCTGTCAAAGATCCCGTGAACATATGTCCCGTACACGTTTCCCTTTGAGATCACGGCTCTTCCGGTAAGCTCCTCCGAAACACCCATATGTATCTCATAGCCTTCAAAGCCCGCACCGTTAAGGTCTGAGAATACACCCCCAAGTCCTTCCAGTACGCCGCTTACCTGCTTTCTTACCTTTTCTCCTGAAAAAACGGTATTGATGTCAAGGAGTGAGAGCCCCCTTTCCGATCCTCCGCCCTCATTGCCGCAGGGATCGGAAAGTGTTTCTCCCAGTATCTGCAGTCCCCCGCAGATACCGAAGACTATACCGCCGTTTTTCACGTAGCTTTTTATCCCGTTCCAAAGCCCGGTCTTTTGAAGCCAACGGAGGTCACTCAGGCTGTTCTTGCTTCCCGGGATAATAAGCATATCCGGGATACCGAGCTCCGACATACTTCCAACGTACCTGAGACCAACCTCCGGAACAAGCTCAAAGGCCCTGAAATCCGTAAAATTTGAAATGCGCTGAAGCCTTATAACGGCGATATCAAGGAGCCCTCCGGAGGCTTTGCCGGAAAGGCTGTCACTTAAGGAATCCTCATCATCAAGTCTTATATCCGTAAAGGGAACAATACCGAGAACCGGTACAGACGTAAGCTCCTCGATCATGGCGACCCCGCTCCCGAGTATTGAAGGATCTCCCCTGAATTTATTTATGATAAGTCCCTTTAGAAAGCGTCTTTCATCTTCCTTAAGAAGGGACACCGTTCCCGAAAGCTGGGCAAAAACCCCGCCCCGGTCTATATCCGAGGCAAGGAGGACCGGAGAAGAAAAAAGCTCCGCTATTCCGAAATTCACTATATCGTCCTTATTAATGTTTATTTCCACGGGACTTCCCGCCCCCTCCAGAACGATAATGTCATTTTCCGCTTCAAGACTGTGAAAGGCATCCTCTATAACAGGGATAAGCTTTTTCTTCTCCCTGAAATAATCTTTGGCGCTAAGGTCAGCGTACACCTCCCCCATGACTATCACCTGGGATCCCCTGTCACCCGTAGGCTTGAGTAAGACCGGGTTCATCCGCACATCTGCCTCTGTCCCCGCTGCCTCGGCCTGCATGACCTGGGCTCTCCCCATCTCGAGACCCTCTGCGGTAACAAAGGAATTAAGCGCCATATTCTGGGATTTGAAGGGTGAAACCCTGAAGCCGTCCTCCCTGAAGATACGGCAAAGACCTGCAGCAAGAAAGCTTTTCCCCACACCTGACATGGTGCCCTGGATCATGATCTTTTTTGCCATAAGTAAATCAATCCCCGTATATTTCTTTCAAAGCCTTCATAAGCTTCTGATTGGATGCCTCATCCTGAACGGAGATCCTGTACCAGCGTCCGTCAAGCCCCCTGAAATCTCCGCACCTTCTTATCAGCATATTTCTTTCAAGAAGCAGGTCGTAGAGATTTTTCCCTTTTACATCGGGAGCGGTGAAAAGGATAAAATCCGCCTCCGACTCAATGAAGCGTATGCCCTTTTCTTCGAGATAGGACATCTGGAGACAGATCTTATTTTTCTCTCTTTTTATAAAGGCCCTGGTATTGTCGGGATGCTTTTTAAGTGCGCAGGCCGCTATCCCCGCGCTTTCGGCGATATTTGAAACAGACCAGGGAGCCCTGGATTTTTCGAGCTTTTCAACGATCTCCGGATCCTTGATGATACCGTAGCCCAGCCGGAGTCCCGGCAGGGAATACATCTTTGTGAAGGACTTTAATATGATAAGGTTATCATACCTTTCCGCCTCCTCCACCATACTGCATTCATCATACCTCGGGGAAAAGCCGGTGAAGCTCTCGTCTATGACAAGGCAGACATCATTTTCACAGCATTTTTCGAGTATCCGCTTAAGGAGCTCCTTTTCTATCATGCGCCCCGTGGGATTATTGGGGTTGCAGATAAAGAACATATCAATGTCCCCGTTTATCCTTTCCAGTATATCCTCCTTAAGGTCAAAGCTGTTTTCCTCTTTTAAGAGGTAAAAGACCTTTTCGGTCCGGACACTGTCAACTGCTATCTCATATTCGGTGAAGGAGGGTGAAAGCAGCAGGGTCTTCTCCGGCTTCAGGGCCGTCACGAGCGCAAATATCATCTCCGAAGCCCCGTTTCCGCAGATAATGTGATCCGGGTCCACTCCCTCCATTTTCCCTATGGCTGCCTTCAGCTTCTCCTGCCTCATGTCGGGATACTTATCCATATCGCCTATGGCCGATATGGCGGCTGCCCTTATCTCCTGCCTTATGCCGAGAGGATTGGTATTTATGGAAAAATCCAGAACGTCCTTATCAAAGGAATAGATGTCTCCGCCGTGTATTCTCTGCATTTCCTGTCCTTTCAGTCATCCTGAGCACTTCTTTGTGCGGGGCACTGCCGCGCATGGCGCGTCAAAACGTGCCCGAAAAACATCCACTGGATGTTTTTCCATCCTGAGCAAAGCGAAGGATCTTTTCACCGGTTTCTTCAAACGTGTCCCGGCTTACCAATTGTTTTTTCGCGGAATCTTTCTCAATCCTCCAGAAAGTTGATCTTCCCCTCGGACATTGAAGCGATCCGCGCCAGTGCATAGGTCTCGATCCCTGCTTCGGTAAGCTTACTCCTTCCCGGCTGGAAGGACTTTTCAATAAGTACGCCAAGTCCCGCCACGGTGGCGTGAGCCATCCGAACAAGCCTGATAGCACCGGTGGCGGCTTCTCCGTTTGCGAGGAAGTCATCTATTATCAGAACATGGTCACTGCTGTCTATTACCTTTCTGGATAAGGTCAGTTCGTAGTTCGTCCCCTTTGTGAAAGAGGTGACCATAGTCTGATACAGGTCATCATTCAAAACCTTTGAGGGCTGCTTTTTGAAAAAAACAAGCGGAAGCTCCATCTCGACAGCGGTAAGCAGCGCCGGCGCTATCCCGGAGCTCTCGATGGTAGCGATCTTCGTTACCCCGGAATCCTTGAAATGCTTCGCAAAATCCCTTGCACATTCCCGCATAAGATAGGGGTCCACCTGATGATTGATAAAGGTATCCACCCGGAGTATATCCTCGTTTACTGCCCGTCCATCCTTTAAGATCCTGTCCTTTAATAATTGCATCCCTTTTTCTAAGCCGCTCCTTTCCTTAGTGTGGTGACAATTACTTTTAGCGCTTTAATCATACTATACCACATTACGGTTTTGTGAGAAACAGAAATATCTGCTATCATAATCTCTGTGATTCATTGCCGGCCTGAATTACCTACTGTCGTCTTTAGCGAACCCTGTCGTCTGAGCGAACCCTGCCATCCTGAGCGTAAGCGAAGGATCTTCCCTGCGGTTATATAAGATTCTTCGCTTCGCTCAGAATGACAATGCCTTAATGACAGAATGACAATGCTATGACGACATAATGACAATGCTATGACGACATAATGACAATGAAGTGATGACATAATGAAATGAAGCTTGAACATAAACGTATCATCCTCAACAGAAAGCCTATGAATTTTAACAGTAAAAGGATCATGATAAGCGCCGTAAAAAGCGGAAGCGGAAAAACCACCGTAACCCTGGCTCTTCTTAATGCACTGAAGAAGAGAGGGCTTAAGCTGCGCTCCTTTAAATGCGGTCCCGACTATATAGATCCGATGCTTCATGAGCAGGTACTCGGGATCCCCTGCGGAAATCTCGACCCCTTCTTTCAGGACCGGGAGCTCTTACGCTGTCTCTTCTCCGAAAAAAGCAGGGATACGGATATCTCGCTGATCGAGGGGGTAATGGGCTACTATGACGGCATCTCATTTGAAAGCAGTGAAAAAAGCTCCTATGAATGTGCCCTGAGCTTAGGCTGTCCCGTGATCCTTGTAATAGACGGGCGCGGAATGTCCCACTCCCTTATCGCGCTCCTTAAAGGGATGAGCTCCTTTAAGGCTGACAGCGGCATACGCGGGGTAATAATAAATAATGTCCCCGAAGGGCTTTATAAAAGGATAAAGCCCGTGATAGAGAGGGAAACGGATATGATCCCCTTAGGCTTTATGCCCCATATTGCGGATTGTGAAATAGGTTCAAGGCACCTCGGCTTATTTACGCCGGCGGATATCCCTGAGCTTGAAAAAAAGACCGCAAGACTTGGTCTTGAAGCGGAACGCTGCCTTGATATAGATGCTGTTCTCCGGCTTTCGTCCGAAGGAAAGAGCTTTGAATATGATGAAGACCACATCCTTAGGCTTATAAAGCCCGTAAAGCATGAAAGCTTTTCCGGTCTCCGTATCGCCGTTGCAAGGGATGATGCCTTTTCCTTTATCTATGAGGATAATCTTAAGATCATGGAAATGCTTGGTGCAAGGATCTTATTTTTCAGTCCCTTACGGGACAGGGCACTTCCCGACAACATAGACGGCTGCATCTTCTACGGGGGATATCCGGAGCTATTCGCAGCAGGACTCAGTGAAAATAAAGAAATGCTTATCTCCGTCAGGGAAGCCCTGTCGAAAGGCCTCCCGGCGCTCGCGGAATGTGGGGGCTTTTTATATCTTCATGAATTTATCGAAGATCCCGACGGAAGGGAATTTAAGCTTACAGGCTTTATAAAGGGCGCCAGAGCCGTAAAACGCGATAAATTGCAGCATTTCGGCTATGTGTACCTGAACACATACGGGGATGACAGCCTGATAAAAACGGACGTGCCTCTTAAGGCCCACGAGTTTCATTATTATGAAAGCAGCGTAAATGCAGAGCTTATGGAAATAGTAAAGGCAGGCGACAGGAGAAGGTGCTACAGGGGAATGCTCAGGGTAAATAACGTGCTCTGCGGCTTCCCCCATTTTTATTACTATGCGGATCTCTCTCTTATAGTTAATTTCTTTAAGCTCTGCGGGAAGAGAAGACATGATAAAAGATCTCTTTGAAAGCCTGTGCATTGCGTTTTCCCTCTACAGCAGGGTTCCCATGCCGGGAATAAAGTGGAATGACGGAAATATGAAGTATGTCCTTGTCTTTTTCCCCTTTGTGGGAGCTCTGGAGGGAGTGCTATTTTATTTCCTGTCAGGCCTTCTTATCAGTAAAGGCTTCGGAGCACTTCTTACCGGAGCGCTTCTTACGGCTTTTATCTTCCTTTATACCGGCGGGATCCATACCGACGGATTTCTGGATGTCTGCGATGCCCTTGCATCCCTTAAAAGCCCGGAGGAAAGGCGAAGGATACTTAAGGATCCCCATGTTGGAAGCTTTGCGGTGATCTCCGGCATAGTGCTCTATAGCCTTAAGACCGCGGCCTATGGCAGCATTTATCCCGGTATCCTTTTGCCTCTTTCCCTTTCCTTCTTCATTTCAAGGGCCTTAAGCTCCCTTTCTGTCCTCTTTTTCCCCGAGGCTTCCCGCGAAGGAATGGTATTTTCCCTGAAAAGATCTGCCGGAACTGCGGCAGCGCCTGTACTCATCCTCCTTACACTTATCTGTTACGGGATACTTTTCTATATTTCCTTAAAGAAAGCCCTGTTAATGACAGGCTTATTTATGGTAATATTAGTATATCATCATTATAACTGCAGGCGTAACTTCGGGGGCATAAGCGGTGATACGGCAGGCTTCTTTCTGGAGCTTTCAGAGACCCTGACAGCCCTTGCCCTTGTTCTCTTAAGATAAGGAGGTATTCCCATGCTTCAGACAGGTCAGATCATTGGACGTCAGGATATCATACGCTGTGCTCTCTGTGCGGACGCTCCCTGCGATGCCGCCTGCGAAAAGCTGAAGCCTTCGGGGTTCCTCCGCAGTATATGGTTTGCCAATGAACAGGCGGCAGCTGAGAGGCTCCCTGCCGTGAACCCCTGTATAACCTGTTCCGCACCCTGTGAACGCTACTGTGCCCGGCCTATGGAGGTGCAGATAAAGGATACGATCAACCGGCTCTATTATCAGGTTAAGCCCGAAAGCGAAACAAAGGTTCCAGAAAATGAGGACCGGCTCAGATCGGAAATATGCGGGATCCCTCTTGAAAATCCCTTCCTTTTATCCTCCTCCGTTGTGGCAAGCACCTATGATATGTGTGCGAGAGCCTTTGAAGAAGGCTGGGCCGGAGCCAGCTTCAAGACCGTATCTACCCTTGATATCCACGAGGCCTCTCCCCGCTTTTCCGCGATCCATGGCGGAGACGGGAGCATCATAGGCTTCAAGAATATCGAGCAGCTTTCTGATCACTCCGTTGCCGAAAATATGGAGATCTTTAAAAAGCTCAAAAATAAATATCCGTCTAAGTTTATCCTTGCTTCCATAATGGGACAGAATGAGGCGGAATGGGGAGAGCTTGCCGCTCTCTGTGAAGAAAACGGTGCAGACGCTGTGGAGCTTAATTTCTCCTGCCCGAATATGGCGGAGGGAGGTCTCGGAAGCGATATCGGTCAGATCCCGGAGCTTGTGGAACGCTTCAGCAGAGCTGCAAAGAATAAGTGTCACATACCGGTACTCGCAAAGCTTACGCCGAATGTAGCTTCCTTAAGTCCCGCTGCAGAGGCGGCAATAAGAGGCGGTGCTGACGGTATTTCCGCCATAAACACCATTAAATCCCTGACAGCCGTGAATATCCATACCTATGTCACGGCTCCTTCAGTACATGGCCTGAGCGCAGTCGGAGGATACAGTGGAAATGCGGTGAAACCCATTGCCTTAAGGTTTATTGCCGAGCTCGCTAAGGATCCCGCCTTAAAGGGAAAGCATATTTCCGGCATGGGAGGCATCGAAACCTGGAAGGATGCACTGGAATTTATCCTCCTTGGGGCAGGCTCCGTCCAGATCACGACTGCCGTCATGCAATACGGCTACCGTATAATCCATGACCTTAAGGACGGCCTAAATATGTATCTCGCTGAAAAGGGATTTAACAGTATAAGGGATGCCATAGGACTGGCTCTTGATACAGTGAGCAGTACAACAGATGTGCTGGAACGGGATACGGTCATCTTCCCCAGAGTTATAAGTGAACGCTGCATAGGCTGTGGCCGCTGTGCCCTCTCCTGCAGAGACGGCGGACATCAGGCCATCACCATGAATGAAAACCGTCGCCCGGTTCTTAACGGAAGATCCTGCGTGGGCTGTCATCTCTGCATACTGGTATGCCCGCAGAACGCCATAGTTCCGGGTAAAAAACGGGTGCGGACCTGATATCAGCCCTTCTTCCGGTCTTCCGGAGAAATATCCACGCTCTCCGTTTCCGGGACGATCTTCACACCCGGGCTGTTTTCCGAGCGCTCCCAGTTTTTCAGGATACGCTCTGTTACAACTGATATGGTCTCCTCCGTCACCCTGGGAAGGAGGACAAAGAACTGGTTATTCGAGCTTCGCATCATAATGTCGCTGTTTCTTAAGCTATTTCTGATGCATTCCCCGAATTCCGCCATTTTATCCGAAAACTCCGCTTCACTCATTTCCCCGTTTTCCGGGAACATGGTGAAGAGAGCCTTGTAGGCATTCTCGTGGTATCTCCGGATAAACCTTAAAATATAATGATAGATCTCCACAAAGGTCTCCGGTCCGATCCACATGGCATGGTGCTGCACAGCTCTCTCGTCGAGGATCATATTAAGCTTATTTAAGCTGTCTATCTGGTCGGAGGGACTCAGGATAAAACCGTCCTCCTCCCATATCTTGCAGGCATGCTTTCCGTTACGCTTGACGTACATAAGAGCCTGATCCGCTTTTTCCAGAAGCTCCTTATATTCACATCTTTTTTTCGATATTACCGCGCCTACGGATACTCCGATCGGAACCGGCATATCATCTCCGAGAAGCTCCTTCACGGCTTTAAGAAGGTCCTCATTTAGCTGCCCCGTGATCCTTACGGCCGAGCCTCTGGAGAGATTGTCCCTCATATATACGACAAATTCGTCGCCGCCTATCCTTCCGGTTATATCCCGGGATCTAAGGTTCTTCCTGAGGAGATCCGCAAAGGCCGTAAGCACCCGGTCTCCTGCTTTATGTCCGTAAATATCGTTGATAGGCTTAAAATTATCGAGATCCACCATAAGCAGGGTTCCCGGGTTTTCAATACACTCCTCTTCGAGCCTTCTGGTTATCCCCGACTTATTGTAGAAGCCCGTAAGCTGGTCTGTTGCTGCCTTTTCCGATAAGGTGTGGATCCTCCTCGTGTTCCTTAAGATATTCTTTATCCTGTGGATCAGAACCTCCGCTTCAAAGGGCTTACGCACAAAATCAAGGGCTCCCATGGAAAAGCCCAGGGTCTCCTTTTCCCTGCTGTTATCCCCTGTTAGAAAGATCACCGGTGTCTCGGTAAGCGAGTGGTCCATTTCGTATGCTCTCAGAGCTTCATAGGTCTGGAAGCCGTCCATTTCAGGCATAAGTATGTCAAGGAGTATGAGGTCTCCCCGAATCCCCTTATCCATACTTGCAATAAGCTCTTTTCCGCTTTTTAAGAGCGTTGTACGGATGCCCCGGTTCCTTAATATCGCCCCGGTCATTTTAAGATTCGTTATGTCATCATCAACCACTATGATATGGTCTCTTGTGTTCGCTGCCTGTTCGGTCATGCCCTGTCTCCACCTGATATATACATTATATCCTTTTAAGGGATTTATTTCCATAGTGTAACTATATATACCGGATTTAAGCTCTTCATTATGCTGTGGCCGCCTATATCCTCCGCCCTTGCGATATTGGCGAGAGTGACCCGGCTTTTAAGGCTCCTTTCCTTTATCAGGGAATTCACTTCAGCAAGTGTGTCAAGGCTTACTGCGTTCAAAACCATCCTGACATCCGGGTTTTTCTTAAGCAGGGTATCAAAGATCTCTCCTATCCTTCCTCCGCTTCCGCCTATGAAGACCCGGTCAGGTGGCGGAAGCTCCGACAATGCCTCCGGCGCCGTTCCCTGTACTATTTTTATATTATCAGCAGCAAATTTTCTTTTATTGGCCTTGATAAGTTCAATAGCCGCATCCTTTTTTTCTATGGCAAAGACCTCTCCGTCAAAGGCTTTAAGTGCGGCTTCTACAGAAACACTGCCGCTTCCCGCTCCTATATCATAGACCACGGAATCTTTATTTAAGCGGAGCTTTGAAAGGCTAAGGGTCCTCACCTCTTCCTTTGTCATCGGAACATCGCCCCTTACAAACTCTTCATCCGCTATGTTCCCGCTATCACGGGTCAGCGCATTCTCATTGATAAACAGCGCTGCGGAAAGCTTATCCGGTACCGTCCCCTCATCTAGAAGCCTCTTCGGAAGGGTAAATATTATATTTTCATCCGGATATGAAAGCCTCTCCCCTATGATGATCTTCACTTGATCCATCCCGTAGTAATGGAGCTTTTCCGCGGTCTCCCTTATTTCCTCCCCGCCTCCGAAAAGAGAAAAAACTTTAGGATTATCCCTGATATAGCCGATGATATTTGCCTTCCTCCCATGGAGGCTGGTATATACCACATTTTCCCAGGACAGATGCAGATTTTCAAGAAAATACTGCAGTGAAGAGATGCCGGGGACCACGTTTATCTCCGTACCCTTAAGTGACTCGTCACCGTCAAGAAGCTTAAAAAGCTTTCTTGCGGAGCTGAAAAAACCCGGATCTCCCGTAAGCAGCACTGCCACATTTTTCCCGATTCCGGTGTTCTTTATTTTATCAACTATGTCCTCAGCCCTTACGATATTGAAGCCGGGCTTACCGGCGCCGAAGGTTTTTATGATCCTGTCGGCACCTATAAGTATATCCGCTTCTTTAATGAGCTTATCCCCCTCGAGACTTATAAGCGTCTCTTTACCCGGTCCCGCTCCTATAAGGCTTATCTTCATATAAGATACCCCGTTCATTTGAGAAAATGATGAGACCCGCCGTGACAGCGCTCTCTTCTCCAATCCTGTGTCTCAGATTCTGAAGCGCCCTGTCTCCGATACGCTTCATCACTTTCTTTAGTATTCCCGCTTTTTCAAGCCTTTCAAAGGCTCCCTCTGTTGTGATCTCAGACTGAAGCTCCCTAAGGATCCCCGTCTCCTCTGTAAAGAACGCGGCATTTGCCGCAATTATCTCCATCCGGCAGTCGGCGTTCCTGCTGTGGGTATTCATGATCCCTCCCGCAAGCTTAATAAGCTTTCCGGCCGAGCCTATAATAAGGAGGTCGGTAAAGCCAGCCTCCACCGCAGCATCAAGAGCCGCACCTATATGATTTGAGCAGAGCACTGCGGATCTTAAGTCATAATGCAGATAATCCTTTATAAAATCCCTTCCGTAGTTTCCGGGGGTCAGTATAAGTCTCTCCTCTCCCTCTGCCTTTTTTATGCTTATCTCGGCTCTTACGGTCTCTATTACCGCATCCTCGCTCATGGGCTTAACTATCCCGCTGGTTCCGAGTATCGAGATCCCACCCTCTATTCCGAGCCTCGGATTAAAGGTTTTCTCTGCGATCTCCCTGCCTCCGGGAACGCTTATCACTATATCTGCTCCGCCTTCATAGCCCTGTTCCTTAAAGACAGAAAGAACCGCCCTTTCTATCATCTCCCGTGGCACCCTGTTTATTGCAGCTTCTCCAACATTCTGGGAAAGACCGGGCTTTGTGACCCTTCCTATCCCTTCTCCCCCGTCAATACTTATGCCCTTTTCCTCCCTGAGTCTAACTTCGGAAAAGACCAGCATTTTGTCCGTCACATCCGGATCATCCCCGGCATCCTTTCTTACGGCGCATTTCGCCTTTTCCCCGTCAAAGGATCCTTCCAGTATCTCTGCGGAGATCATCCTTCCGGAGGGAGTCTCTACTGACTCTGAAGAGACCTGTCTCTTCTCAAAGATCATCCTGGCTGCGGCCCTGGAAGCGATCGCCGCACAGGTTCCGGTTGTATATCCCTCTCTTAAAGCCATCTCCAACGTCTCCTTATTTTAGAATACGTTCATACCTCCAATAAAGTCAACCCACCCCGCCGGCCTAAAAAGATCCTTCGTCGCTTTCGCCGGTGGAAAGATCCTTCGTCGCTATCGCTCCTCAGGATGACATTTACCGGAAGCTGGTGCGAGAAGATCCTTCGTCGCTTTCGCCCAGAATTACATAAGTGTCCCGGATTGACAACTGTTTTTTGAGCAATCAGCACGTCCCGCTTAGCGAATCCGAGGCTTATAAATTTTGCGAGTGCGAAGGCCGGGCTTGCGATTATATAATATCTGGTAATCAAAACGTTAATACGCAAGACCGGAACAGCGCCGAGCAAAATTTTGTCATAAGACGAAGGATGAGGTTAGCGGGATCGTAGCGCGAAAAAAACAGTTGGTAAGCCGGGACACGGATGGAGAAGCCGGTGGAAAGATCCTTCGTCGCTTTCGCTCCTCAGGATGACATTTGCCGGAAGCTGGTGCAAGAAGATCCTTCGTCGCTATCGCCGGAGGAAAGATCCTTCGTCGCTTTCGCTCCTCAGGATGACATAAGTGTCCAGAATTGATAACTGTTTTTTGAGCAATCAGCACGTCCCGCTTAGCGGGATCGTAGCGCGAAAAAACAGTTGGCAATAATTCCGGATTAATTGAAAAAACACAGCATAAATGTTATCATAAGCTATTAATAAAGTCCTAAATAAGCGGTTTGACGGCAGCTTGACAAGCGGAGGTTCCGATGAAGCTTAGCAGGATACCGGACTTTTTCCGAAGAAGACAAATCCTTACGGCATCCTTACTGTGTGCCGCCGGAGTCATACTGAATCTCCTCTTAAGCTCCGTTGTCGCCGCACTGAAGCTTCCGCTTTACCTTGACACCGTGGGCACGGTGGCCGTTGCCGTAATGGGCGGTTATCTTCCCGGCGTTCTTGTGGGTTTTGTCACAAATACCGTAAAAGCCCTGTCCGACCCCTCCGCGATATATTACGGGGTGATGAATGTACTTATTGCCTTTTTTGCGGCCTTCCTCGGAAGGAGGAACTGGCATAAGAGTATCCGCGGTCTCCTTGGAATGACTGCGATATTTATATTTATAGGCGGAGGGCTTGGCTCACTTATCCCCATGTTTTTGAACGGACTCACCTTCGACAGTGAAGCCATAAGCATCTTTCTCACAAAAAGCTTAGCACTTCCTCCTGTGCCGTCACATATCCTTTCTTCCCTTATAATGGATTTTCCGGATAAGACCGTTACGGTTATATTGTCCTATATCATACTGCGTCTCATACCTTCGGGCTTCTATAAATATTTCAGATTGCATCTCTGGATGCAGAAGCCCGTCGATCAAAAGGAGCTTTCCCGCGGAATAACGGGAGTACGTATCATTTCACTCCATTTCAAGATGCTTATTATCCTCGTTCTTTCCCTCATTGCCGCAGCATTGGTCTGCATTCTTATCAGCGTCAATGTTTATCAGAGAATGACCGTAGAGGAGCATTCCGGGCTTGCAAGAGGTACTGCAAAGCTCGCAGCTGACGTGACAGACGGCGACCGTATCAGTAATTATCTCAGAAACCGGGGAAACGACGATGATTACAGGGAAACGAAAAAGCTTCTGGAAAGCATCCTCTTCAGCTCCACGGAGGTCTCGTACCTCTATGTGTACCGTCCGGAGGAGGATGGCTTCCGCGTGGTTTTCGATATAGATACCGGGAGCACCCCCGCAGAGACCGTGGGAAGCCTTATCCCCTATGATCATGGCTTTGAGCCCTTTATACCGGAGCTTCTTGCGGGTGAAAGGATAGAGCCGATCATCACAAACGATAAGTACGGGTATCTTCTTACGGTGGCGGAGCCGGTCTTTGATTCAAACGGAAAATGCGTCTGCTATGCCATTGCCGACGTGGATATGGAGAGCATAAACGCCGACAGGCAGAGCTTTTTAACGGAGATGATATCCATATTCCTAAGCTTCTTTATCCTTCTTACGGTCTTTGTTTTCTGGCTTAATGAGTACCAGATCCTGATCCCCATAAATTCCCTTGTGAGCTGTATGGACAGGATCTCCAGGAGATCCTCTTCCCCGGATGATCTGGACAGGGATGTGCGGCTGCTCCGTAACCTCGGGATACATACGGGAGATGAGCTTGAGAATCTCTATCTCTCCGCCTGCAGTATGACGAAAAACCAGTCCGAGCAGATGAGGAGCATCCGGCGGCTGTCCGACTCAACCGCAAAGATGCAGGACGGCCTTATTATCACGATGGCGGATCTTGTTGAAAGCAGGGATTCCGATACCGGAGCCCATGTACAGAAGACAGCAGCCTACGTAAAGATCATTGCGGAGGGTCTTAGGGAAAAAGGCTATTACGCTGAAAAGATTACCCCGAAGTTTATTTCGGATGTGGTCCGTTCCGCTCCCCTTCACGATATAGGAAAGATCAATATACCGGATGAGGTACTGAATAAGCCCGGGAAGCTTGACGATGAAGAATTTGAGATAATGAAGACACACACCACCGCGGGAAAGAGGATAATAGAAAATGCGATCAGCACCGTGGAGGGTGACAACTATCTGAAGGAAGCCAGAAATATGGCGGCCTACCACCATGAGAGATGGGACGGCAAGGGCTATCCCGAAGGGATACATGGGGAGGTCATACCCCTGTCCGCAAGGATTATGGCAGTTGCGGATGTCTTTGATGCCCTCACCTCTCCCCGGGTATATAAACCCGCCTTTCCTCTGGAAAAGGCTCTTTCCATACTGGACGAGGGAAAGGGTACCCAGTTCGATCCCAAATGTGTTGAGGTCTTTATGGACTCCCTTGCTGAGGTAAGGGTGATCCTTATAAAGTATAAAGAGAAGGTACGGTAAATGCGGGATAAGCTTACGTATAGCGGAAAATTGAATAAGGCTTTCCTGTTCCTGCTCCTTTCGGTCCTTCTCTGCCTTTTCTTCACCGGAAGCCGCTCATACGCCGACCCGGATCAGCTGAACAGGGTCCCGAATACCGGAGGGGGATACTCCGCGAGCAGGCAGATCCCGAATCTTGGGTTTACCTCGACGATCTATGATGCAAAGAACGGTCTTCCGACCTCGGATGCAAATTTTATCCTCGGAGCAAGTGACGGCTATATCTGGATAGCAGGCTACAGCGGCATCATAAAGTACGACGGGACCACCTTTACAAGACTGAGCACCGCTCAGGGTCTCACAAACGGAAGAGGACTTTACGAAGACAGACGCGGAAGGATATGGGTCGGGACCAATGATAACGGGGTCGTTGTGATCGACGGCTCCGAAAGCACGCACATCACCTATAAGGACGGGCTCCCTTCTTCCTCCATAAGGAGCTTTGCCGAGGACAAGGAGGGAAATATTTTCATCGGCACCACCGCAGGTGTCTGCTATGCCGATCCCCAGATGAAGCTTCACGTACTGGATGATGAAAGGCTTAATGAAGAAAGGATACTCCGGCTTGTCAGTGATATAAACGGCGTTATTTACGGACAGACGAAAAACGGTCTCGTCTTCAGTATCGAACACGCCGGTATCTCCTCGGTTCATACCTCCGAGGAGCTTGGGATGAAAACGATAACCACCATACTTGCGGATCCCTACATACCAAATAGGCTCTATATCGGCACCGAGGGCAGCATCCTTTATCATGGTAAATACAGTGACTCTGCCGAAAACATGGAGGCGATACCGTTAAAGAGCCTTAATAACGCCCACTGGATAAGCTATGACTGCGGGAAGATCTGGGTCTCCTCCGCCAGCGGAGCCGGTTATCTTGACGAAAACAACAATATTGAGATACTGGAGCTTCCCATGAACAGCGGCATCGAGATGACGACCTCCGATTATCAGGGGAATCTCTGGTTTGCCTCATCCACCCAGGGTGTGATGAAGATAGTCACAAATAATTTTGTGGATCTTACAAAGGCCTCGGGGCTTCCCGAGAAGGTCGTGAATTCCACCTGCCTGTATCACGACGAGCTGTATATAGGTACGGACGAGGGACTTTTCATACTTGATAAACACGGCAGTCCTGTTGAAAATGAGCTCTGCCGTATGATCGGTGATGCAAGGATCCGCTGTATAAGGAACGGGTCGGAGGATGACCTCTGGATCGGAGGGTATACAAATGACCTGGGGCTTATCCATCTCCTGTCCGACGGGAGCATCTCCTCCTTCACCACCTCAAACGGTATGCCAAATAATGATATAAGATCCATAACCTTGACCGATGGAGGGACCGTACTCGCCTGTACAAACGGCGGTCTCGCCATGATAAAGGATAAATGGGTGATCCGGACCATAGATGGCGGAGAATCCATAAAGAATACCGTTTTCCTGACCGCGGAGCAGGGTTCGGATGCCTCCATCTACATAGGGACGGACGGTGACGGCTTATATGTTGTAGACGGCCCGAAGGTCTTAAGGCTCGGACGTGATGACGGTCTTACCAGTGATGTCATAATGAGGATCATAAGGGATAAGAAAAATGACGTTCTCTGGCTTGTCACCTCCAATTCCATAGAGTACCTGAAGGACGGTGTCATAAAGAATGTATCATCCTTCCCGTTTAACAATAATTATGACCTCTATTTTAATGGCTCCGATGAGATGTGGATCATATCCTCCTTTGGTATTTTCTCGGTAAAAACAGAGGAAATGCTTAAAAATGAGGTGTCGGACTACCGTCTCTATACCTTTGAAAACGGCCTTACCAATACTCCCACCTCACTTTCCACCAGTGCTCTTTCGGATGACGGTTACCTCTATATCTCCGGAAGGACAGGGGTCTGCAGGGTAAATATCGACCGCTTCACCGGAAACAATGTCCCCATAAAGGCCGACATCAGCTCTGTTTACTGTGATGATCTGGAGATCAGGCCGGACAGCCACGGAACCTTCTTTATCCCTTCAAATACCGGAAGGATAAGGATCACTGCATCCGTACTTGACTATTCTCTCCTTAATCCCGAGGTACGGCTCTATATGGAGGGACAGGAGGATCAGGGGATAAGCGTTCTAAGAAGTGACCTTCAGCCTCTTGAATACACAGGGCTTTCCTTCGGAAACTATGACCTTCATCTCAGGGTCATGGACAATTCGGGAAGGACCGAGCTCTATGACAGGGTATTTCACATAGTGAAGGAACCGAAGATACTGGAAATGCCGGTTATCCGCTTTGCGATCCTCCTTATCGTGGTCCTGATCTCCGGCTTTATCGTATGGCGGGTCCTGAACAGCACCGTCATCCGGAGACAGTATGATGAGATAAGGCAGGCAAGGGATGAGGCGGAAAGAGCCAATACCGCAAAGAGCAGATTCCTTGCAAATATGTCCCATGAGATAAGGACCCCGATAAACACGATCATGGGAATGAATGAAATGGTAATGAGGGAGGACCCTTCCGGGGTTCCGAAGCCCTACTTTATGTCCATGATGAATTATGCCTTTGACATAAGAAATGCTTCGGAGTCACTATTATCGCTTATAAATGACCTCCTTGATATGTCAAAGATAGAGTCCGGAAAGATGCATCTCGTGCTGCAGGAATATGACACTGTGGAAATGCTGAGATCCG